>NZ_ATUS01000001.1:1553808-1863644 GCF_000420325.1 Spongiibacter tropicus DSM 19543
CACGCTCATCGTGACCACCGCCCATGCCAGCACCACGGTGCCGACCCACGGCATCAATCTCATCGATGAAGATAATGCAGGGCGCCTGCTTTTTGGCCTGTTCGAACATATCCCGAACACGGGAGGCACCGACCCCCACAAACATTTCCACGAAATCAGAACCCGAGATCGAGAAGAACGGCACTTTGGCCTCACCCGCAATGGCCTTGGCGAGCAGGGTTTTACCGGTTCCCGGCGGCCCCACCATCAGCACGCCGCGGGGAATACGACCGCCGAGTCGCTGGAATTTGCCGGGGTCGCGCAGAAACTCTACCAATTCCTGCACATCTTCTTTCGCTTCATCCACACCCGCCACATCGGCAAAGGTGGTTTTGATCTGATCTTCACTGAGCAGGCGAGCCTTGCTTTTACCAAACGCCATCGGGCCGCCTTTGCCACCCCCAGCGCCGCCCTGCATCTGGCGCATGAAGAACATGAAAATGGCGAGGATGATCAGAATGGGGAAGCTGGCTACCAGCAACTGCGTCCAAAGACTCTGCTGTTCTGGCTTGCGGCCTTCAACGACCACGTTGTGCTCCAACAGATCATCAATCAGCTTGGGATCATCCAACAGCGGGCGAACCGTCTCGAAACGACTGCTGTCGCTGCGCTCGCCACTGATGACCAGGCCATCGATGACGACTTTGCGCACACGCTCGTTCTGCACTTCTGTAATGAACTGGGAATAGTTGAGTTGCTCAGTGGGCGACTGCACGCTGAAATTGTTGAAAACTGTCAGCAGCACCGCAGCGATCACCAGCCACAGCAGAAGGTTTTTTGCCATATCGTTCAAGAACCGATCCTCTATTCAGCTTGCGGCGCACCACAATGTTGCGGCGCCCAGCACTAGACCCCACTCTACTACAGAAATTCCGCCCCCTCTACGCTATCGGCCTATCGTCTCGATAGCACAGAACAATCGCTCAGCCGCGGAAACCGCGCCCCAGCAGATACACCTCGCGGGAACGGGGCCGCGACGCCGAGGGCTTGCGGGTGATCACTTTGTCAAAGCGCTGCCGCATATCTCGAAAGTATTCATCAAAACCTTCGCCCTGGAATATCTTGGTTACGAAATCCCCACCGGGGCGGAGCACATGCCCCGCCATATCCAGCGCCAGCTCACACAGATACATGGAGCGAGGCTGATCAACATCCTTCACTCCACTCATATTGGGGGCCATATCGGAAATCACAAGGTCTACCGGCTGATCAGCAATCGCCGCCAGCAGAGAATCGAAGACCGATTGCTCGGTGAAATCCCCCTGAATGAACTCCACACCCGCCAGGGTATCCATCGGCAAAATATCCGACGCCAGCACACGGCCGTTGTGTCCTACCAGCTCTGCCGCCACCTGAGACCAGCCGCCGGGCGCCGAACCGAGATCCACCACACATATACCCGGCTTGATCAGGCGATCTTTTTCCTGAATTTCCAATAACTTATAACAGGCACGAGAGCGATAGCCCTCTTTCTGAGCCCGTTTCACGTACTGGTCGTCAAAATGTTCTTTAAGCCAGGCGCCGCTGGAGGAAGATCGTTTCGCCAAGGGAAGCCCTCTTTTAATCTGAGTCGCAAGCGTCGCGACTACACCGCGTATCGCTTACAGTATACCTTTCCCGTACAATACCGCCCCCACCAATCCACGCAGCACGAGCATCATGAAAACTCTGACAGCCAGCGACAAAAAACAGCTTCGCAGTATCGGCCACAATCTGAACCCCGTCGTAATGATCGGCGACAAAGGCCTTAGCGAAGGCGTGATGCTGGAGTTAAACCGCGCCCTGGAAGATCACGAGCTGATCAAGGTGAAGGTCAATGTGGCTGACCCTCAGGAACGCCGGGAAGTCATCGAACAGCTCTGCACTGACAGCCGTGCAGAGCTGGTGCAGGCTATCGGTAAAATTGCGCTGCTTTACCGCGCTGCGCAAAAACCGAACCCTCGCCTGTCAAACTTGCTGCGCGGCTGAGCAAAACACCGCGCAACCATCACTGCTACTCTTCCAGGTGTTGGACCTGGTCAATCTCGTATTCGATATCACCGCCGGGCGCCGTAACGACGGCCACATCGCCCTCTTCTTTGCCGATCAGCGCGCGCGCGATCGGCGAAGTGACAGAGATTTTGCCCGCCTTAACGTCAGCCTCGTCCTCACCGACAATGCGATACGTCACTTCTTCATCGGTATCGCAGTTAATCAGCGTGACCGTGGTACCGAAAATCACTTTTCCCGTGCAGGGGATCTTGGTGATATCAATCACCCGCACATTGGATAGCTTGCTCTCGATCTCCTGAATGCGGCCTTCACAGAAGCCCTGCTGCTCGCGAGCGGCATGGTATTCAGCATTTTCTTTCAAGTCGCCGTGCTCTCGCGCCTCGGCAATCGCCTGCGTAATCCGCGGACGCTCGACTGACTTGAGACGCTTCAATTCATCCCGCAATGCCTGCTCGCCGGCAACGGTCATTGGTGTTTGCTGGCTCATGATACCCATCCTTCGTGTACATCCTGCAGGCGGCGCACAGTGCGCTCCTCGCCAAAGGCCAGCGCCTGGCAAATGGCTTCCGCGCCTGCCAGGGTAGTGGTGTAGCTGACTTTATTGGCCAGCGCGCTGCGCCGAATCAGCGAGGAATCGGCAATCGCCTGCTTGCCTTCAGTGGTATTGATAATCAAGGCGATGTCGCCATTTTTCACCATATCGACAATATGGGGGCGGCCTTCCATCACCTTGTTGACGCGCTGGCATTTGAGGCCAGCGTCGGTCAATACTTTGTGAGTGCCACGTGTCGCACAAAGTTCAAAACCCTGCTCGAGCAGTTGCCGTGCCACATCGACAGCCCCCGCTTTGTCGGGATCGCGAACGGACACGAACGCGGTACCGGACGTCGGGAATACCTCGCCCGCACCACGCGCCGCCTTGGAGAAGGCCTCCGCGAAGCTTTCACCCAAGCCCATTACTTCGCCGGTTGATTTCATTTCCGGCCCGAGGATCGGGTCAACACCGGGGAACTTGTTGAACGGGAATACCGCTTCTTTCACCGAGTAGTAGCTGGGCACTCGCTCGGTAGTGAAATCCTGCTCGGCCAGCGACATACCCGCCATACAGCGTGCGGCCACTTTGGCCAGCGAAATACCGATACATTTGGAAACGAACGGCACCGTACGCGAGGCACGAGGGTTGACCTCGATCACATAGATTTCGCCATCCTGCACGGCCAGCTGCACATTCATCAGACCGACAACTCCGAGCTCCAAGGCCATGCGCTTGACCATCTCGCGCATTTTGTCCTGAGTTTCGGCATCCAGCGAGTAAGGCGGCAGCGAACACGCCGAGTCACCGGAGTGAACCCCTGCCTGCTCGATATGCTGCATGATAGCGCCGATGACCACTTCTTTGCCGTCAGACACGGCATCCAAGTCGACTTCGACGGCCGCATTCAGGAAGTGGTCCAGCAGTACCGGTGACTCATTCGACACCTTTACCGCTTCGCGCATATAGCGCTCCAGCTCTTCCTCTTTGTAGACAATTTCCATCGCGCGGCCACCCAGTACATAGGAGGGGCGCACAACCAGGGGATAACCAATGCGCTGCGCCGCAGCCAGCGCGGCTTCTTCTGAGCGCACGGTGGTGTTCGGCGGCTGCTTCAGGTCGAGGCGCTGAATCATTTGCTGGAAGCGCTCGCGGTCTTCCGCGCGGTCGATGGCCTCTGGACTGGTGCCGATAATCGGCACACCCGCCGCCTCGAGATCGCGAGCCAGTTTCAGCGGCGTCTGCCCGCCGAACTGTACGATCACGCCTTTCGGCTTTTCTTTCGCAACGATTTCCAGCACGTCTTCCAGCGTTACCGGCTCAAAGTAGAGGCGGTCGGAGATGTCGTAATCGGTAGAGACGGTTTCGGGGTTACAGTTAACCATAATGGTTTCGTAACCGTCTTCACGCATCGCCAGCGCCGCGTGCACGCAGCAGTAATCAAACTCGATACCCTGACCGATACGGTTGGGGCCGCCGCCGATCACCAGAATCTTCTCGCGCTCACTGGGCTGCGCCTCACACTCTTCCTCATAGGTTGAGTACATATAGGCGGTCGAGGTCGCAAATTCCGCCGCGCAGGTATCCACGCGCTTGTAGACCGGGTGAATACCCAGCGCGTGACGACGGGCGCGCAGTTGGCGCTCGCTCACCGCCAACAGCACGGCCAGACGCTGATCGCTGAAACCCTTGCGCTTCAGGCGCCACATCATATCGGCATCAATTTCCGACAGTGCCAGGGTTTTCAGCGCATTCTCAGACTTCACAATGTCTTCGATCTGCACCAGGAACCAAGGGTCGATCCAGGAATGCTCAAACACTTCCTCAACGCTCATGCCCGCGCGGAAAGCATCGGCCACATACCAGATGCGCTCGGGGCCGGGGTTGGTCAGTTCGGCAATCAGAATATCGCGGGCGTCATCGCGGTCGACGTCGATCTTGTGCTCAAAACCGGCCGACCCCACTTCCAGACCACGCAGCGCTTTTTGCACTGACTCCTGGAAGCTGCGACCGATCGCCATCACCTCACCCACCGACTTCATCTGGGTGTGCAGCTTGGTTTGCGCCTCGCCAAATTTCTCAAAGGTGAAGCGCGGTATTTTGGTAACCACATAGTCGATGCTCGGCTCAAACGACGCCGGGGTCGCACCGCCGGTGATGTCGTTCTGCAGCTCGTCGAGGGTATAACCCACCGCCAGCTTGGCAGCGACTTTCGCAATCGGGAAGCCCGTGGCCTTGGAGGCCAGCGCCGAGGAACGCGATACACGCGGATTCATTTCGATCACGACCAGACGGCCGTTTTCGGGGTTCATACCAAACTGAACGTTGGAGCCGCCAGTCTCCACGCCGATCTCCCGCAGCACCGCACAAGAAGCGTCGCGCATGATCTGGTATTCCTTGTCCGTCAGGGTTTGTGCCGGCGCAACGGTAATCGAGTCGCCCGTGTGAACCCCCATCGGATCAAAGTTTTCAATGGCGCAAATGATGATACAGTTGTCATTCTTGTCCCGCACCACTTCCATCTCGAACTCTTTCCAGCCAATCAGACTTTCGTCAATCAGCAGTTCGTTGGTGGGCGACAGGTCGAGACCACGGGTACAGATCTCGACAAACTCTTCTTTGTTGTAGGCGATACCACCGCCGGAACCACCCATTGTGAACGACGGACGGATGATGGCCGGGAAGCCAATGGAGTCCAGTACCTGCAGGGCTTCTTCCATGCTGTGTGCAATGGCTGAACGCGGCGTTTCCAGACCGATGCGCTTCATCGCCTTATCGAACAGCTGGCGATCTTCCGCCATATCGATCGCATCTTTCTTGGCGCCGATCATTTCGACGCCATATTTTTCCAGCACACCCTCGCGATCCAGGTCCAGCGCACAGTTCAGTGCAGTCTGGCCGCCCATAGTCGGCAGCAACGCGTCAGGACGCTCTTTCTCGATAATCTTTTCAACGGTCTGCCAGGCAATCGGCTCGATGTACGTGGCATCCGCCATTGCCGGGTCGGTCATGATCGTCGCCGGGTTGGAGTTCACCAGAATGACCCGGTATCCCTCTTCGCGCAGCGCTTTACAAGCCTGGGCGCCCGAGTAGTCAAACTCACAGGCCTGACCGATAACAATCGGGCCGGCACCGAGGATCAGAATGGATTGTATGTCAGTTCTTTTGGGCATGTTCTCTCCGCTTTACGCTGACGGGAGACGGGAGGCGCATCGCGCCGCTCCCGCACTTGCGCAGTGCGCAATCCGAAATTCTCAACCGGCCTTGTGGGCCTCAATTAATTCAATGAAGTGATCGAACAGCGGGGCAATATCATGCGGCCCCGGGCTCGCCTCAGGGTGCCCCTGAAAGCTGAATGCCGGTTTGTCTGTGCGATGCACACCCTGCAAGGAACCGTCGAACAGAGACTTGTGAGTCACGATCATCGTGTCGGGCAGACTGTCTTCATCAACCGCAAAACCGTGGTTCTGACTGGTGATGTGCACGACCTTGCTGTTCACGTCCTGCACCGGGTGGTTGGCACCGTGGTGACCAAACTTCATCTTGATGGTTTTGGCACCGGAGGCCAGCGACAACAACTGGTGCCCCAAACAGATACCAAAAACCGGCAGCCCCGTAGCAACAATGTCCTTGATCGCGTCGATGGCGTAATCACAAGGCTCCGGATCACCGGGGCCGTTCGACAGAAAAACACCATCGGGATTCATCGCCAGCACCTCAGCCGCGGGCGTCTTGGCAGGCACCACCGTCAAACGGCAGCCGCGATCAGCCAGCATGCGAAGAATATTGCGCTTCACACCAAAATCGTAAGCCACTACGTGGTGGGGCAGTTGCTCGTCGCTGTAAACCGCATGACCTTCGCCCAGCGTCCAGCTGCCTTCGCGCCATTCGTAGCGCTCGGCGGTGGTCACTTCCTTCGCCAGGTCCATGCCCTTTAGCCCGGCAAACCCCCGCGCCAGTTCCAGCGCCTTGGCTTCATCGGCCTCACCCAGCGACTCACCCGCCAGCAGGCATCCACCCTGGGCACCCTTGTCACGCAGAATGCGCGTCAGACGACGGGTATCGACATCGGCGATACCGATAATATTGCGCGCTTTGAGGTAGTCCGACAGGCTTTGCTCACTGCGGAAGCTGCTCGCCAGCAGCGGCAGGTCGCGAATCACCAGACCTGCAGACCAGATTTCTGCGGCCTCTTCGTCTTCGCTGTTAACGCCGGTATTACCAATATGGGGATAGGTCAGGGTCACGATCTGACGAGCGTAGGAGGGGTCGGTCAAGATCTCCTGATAGCCGGTCATGGCGGTATTGAAAACCACTTCACCAACCGAATGCCCGTGCGCACCGATGGCAACACCCCGAAAAATACTGCCGTCTTCAAGGGCGAGTATGGCTGAAACCGTCAAGATAACCTCCTGGATCAGACTTGCGGCCGAGAGTCACCGCCGACTTGCGTCGGAACGACAACCAGGGAACCACAGAGGAAAATACGCGTGCAAAAAAGCGAGATGCGGTGAAACCCCATCTCGCTCCTTGCGAGGGTCACGGGCCTACTCAACCCGGCGCCCAAATCTGAAACGAAATTTTACGCGAAAGCGTCGCCGGAATCCACCAGAGACTGCCCCACATCGGCCACCAAGGAATGTAACTATTTCGGCTTCAGGGCCGCCAGCATCGCCGACGGGAGATCAACGGCTTTGCCCAGCGTCGGCGACATCAGCAAATGCGCGGTTTTTGCCTCCGCAACCAACCGACCCGACGCCTTGTCACTTACCCGGTAGACGATATCAAAGCCGCAGCGGTGGAAATCGCTGAATGCCGCTTCAAAACACAGGGTTTCGCCGTAGTAGCCTTCGCTGATATAGCGCACAGCCATGTCGGCATTCACCACGACGAGGCCGTCTTCGCGACGCCCTTCCTGCTCGCCACGACTGGCCAGCAGGCGCGCCCGCACTTCGTTGAGCAAGCCAATCAGCGCGTCGTTACCGAGGTGGTTTCCGGCGTTGATATGGCCACGCAGCAAACTGATCTCCGTGCCGAAAGAAAACGCCTCGGGCAGCGTCAGAGCAACTTTCGCCACGTTCAGTCCGCCCTCAGCCCAAGTACGTCCTGCATATCATAGCGACCGGCCGCCTGCGTTTTGAGCCACGAGGCCGCTCGCACGGCACCGCGCGCAAAAGACATGCGCGAGCTCGCCTTGTGGGTAATTTCTACACGCTCGCCCTCAGCGCAAAACATCACCGTGTGATCGCCCACAATATCGCCCGCACGCACCGTGGCAAAGCCGATAGTGTCGCGCTCACGCGCACCGGTCTGACCTTCGCGTCCGTAAACCGCCACCTTATCAAGGTCACGCCCCAGCGCATCGGCAACAACCTGCCCCATGCTGAGCGCCGTACCCGAAGGTGCGTCAACTTTGTGACGATGGTGCGCCTCGTACACTTCGATATCGACGTCATCACCCATCACCCGCGCGGCCATATCCAACAGCTTGAAGCACAGATTCACACCGGTGCTGAAGTTAGAGGCCTGACAGACCGCAATGGACGCAATCGCCGTATCCAGCTCAGCTTTTTGGGTGGCATCAAAGCCAGTAGTACCAATCACCATCCCCTTACCTGCGCTGGCACAAGCCTTGGCATTCGCCAGCGTCGCCAGCGGCGCGGTGAAATCGATCAGCACATCAAAGCTGGCCAATACCTCATTAATATCTCCAACCACCGATACGCCACAGGCACCAATACCTGCCAGCTCGCCGGCATCGGCACCGATAAGGCTGCTCTCAGGCCGTTCAATCGCCGCCGCCAGCTCACAACCCTCTGCCAGCGAAATTGCCTCGATCAGGGTTTTGCCCATTCGGCCAGCCGCGCCGGTTACCGCAATTTTTACACTCATGTCTGTTCCACTTTATCTGCATGCGGCGCCCGCTCCGGCTCTTCAACCGTCACCCTCGCCATGTCTTTAACACTCATCTCGGCAAGCGCATCATTCACTGCCTGATCTATCGATTTGCGCACCTCCGCCACGGCACCGGGCTCGCTGCGCGGGCGCACACGAATAATGCCGTCACCCCCCTCTTTGCGCACCGCCTCCAGCACCTCGCGCACGGTGACTTTTTCCAGCGGCGCATTGGGCAGGTATCTCGGTGGATCTTCACTGTTCTCGGTGATCAAGCCCGCCGTGCGCAGGGCGCGCAAAACGCGGGTCACACCCTGAATCTGCACACGCAGGCGCGCCACGAACTCCGACGCACTCAGCGGCCGACGCCCTTCGTAATAGCGCTGCGCCAGCACCGTCATAATGCCGAGAGCGAGATCCTCCTGCTGACGAATACTCATATCGCCACTGCGCCGCGAGGGGACGACATATTCCGGATGTTGCACATAAAAAGCAACACTGCTGCCCACCAGCAGGATCAGCCAGCTTATATAGACCCACATCATGAACAGAATCAGAATCGCAAAGCCCGAGTAGATCGCATAGGTACCACTGTCACTGGCGGAGACCACCACGCTGCCAAAGCCCCAGCCCAGACTCTGGAACAGCACGCCCGAAACGACACCCGCCACCAAGCCCGCCCGCAGGGTGACCCGCGTATTGGGGATAAACATATAAAAGAAGGTAAAGGCGCAGATGATCATCAGATAGGGCGCCGCCGCGGTCAAAAACGACACCAGTATGGCTATCGGCGGCAGCTGCTCACTTACCTGCTGAACAGCGCCACCACTGAGCACACTGGCCGACAGACCGATGGCCGAAAACACCAACAGCGGCCCGATCAGCATCACACTGCCATAGTCGGCCACACGCCGCCCGATGCTGCGGTGCTGCTCCAGGCGCCAGATATGGTTGAAGGTTGCCTCAATCTTCTGGATCAGCGAGATGGCCGTATAAAACAGCAGGGCAATACCGAAGGTGCCGAGCACGCCGATTTTGACGTTGTCGATAAAACCGATGATCTTCTCGGTAATCTCAACACCCTTGTCGCCCATCGGCGCCAGAAATTGCAGCATGATGGGCTCGAGCTGCTTGTTGTGCATACCAAAGGCTTTCAGCACCGAGAAGCTCACCGCCAATAGCGGCACCATCGACAATAGCGTGGTGTATACCAGACTCATGGCGCGCAGCGTCAGCTCACCTTTGGCAAGATCATCCAGCACCACATACAGGTAGCGCAGCAGGTAGATCAGCCGCTTTCGCCAAAAACTGTAGGCCGCCACTTCCGGCGCCCAAAGACGCTCCGCGACAAAACGGTTGAGGGTTTTATCCATAAAACGGGTGCCCGAGCTGAATCAAAGGCTTTCAGGATGGAGAAAAATGCAGGGCAAGTCGAGAGGGGCAAGCCCCTCCCGCCTCAGAGCTTCATATCGTCGATGAAATCTTTCACGCCATCGAACCAGCTTTTCTTGCGCGGCGACTGTTTGTCATCACCTTCCAGGCTCGCATGGAATTCCTGCAGCAACTCTTTTTGACGCTTGTTCAGCGACACAGGTGTTTCCACCACAACCTTGCAGATCAGATCGCCGGTACTGCCACCACGCACCGGCGTGATGCCCTTACCGCGCAGGCGGAAAGACTTGCCAGTTTGGGTTTCGGCGGGAATCTTCAGCTTCACACGACCATCGAGCGTCGGCACATCCAGCTCACCACCCAATGCCGCATCCGCAAAGCCGATCGGCACTTCGCAGTGCAGGTGTTTGCCATCGCGCTTGAAGATCGGGTGCGGACGCACCGCGATCTGCACATAGAGATCCCCTGCCGGACCACCGTCAGGACTGGCCTCGCCCTCGCCACTGAGGCGAATGCGGTCACCAGTATCCACACCGGCTGGCACTTTCACCGACAGCGTCTTGGTCTCTTCCACCCGGCCCTGACCATGACAGTCAGAACAGGGGTCAGAAATAATGGTGCCGGTACCGCGACAGTTTGGACAGGTTTGCTGCACAGCAAAGAAGCCCTGCTGCATCCGCACCTGCCCGACACCATTACAGGCGCCACAAGTCAGCGGCGTAGACCCTTTCTTGGCACCACTGCCGTCACAGGTCTTACAGGCAACCAAAGTAGGAATGCGGATTTTCGCAGTAGTGCCGCGCACCGCCTGCTCCAGATCCACTTCCAAGGTGTAGCGCAAATCCGCACCGCGCTGTGGGCCACGCTGACGACCACCGCCGCCACCGAAAATATCACCAAAGACGTCGCCGAAAATATCGCTAAATCCGGCACCACCGCCGCCACCAAAACCGCCGGCGCCCGCGCCAACACCTTCGTGACCAAAGCGATCATAAGCCGCGCGCTTTTCTTTATCGGAGAGCACTTCGTAGGCCTCGGTGGCCTCCTTGAAGATATCCTCTGCTTTCGGGTCATCCGGGTTGCGGTCCGGGTGATTCTTCATGGCGATGCGACGATAGGCCTTTTTAATTTCCTTTTCGTCAGCGCTTCGCTCCACGCCCAGAATTTCGTAGTAATCGCGTTTTGACATCGTTTCGTTTCACGCTTTATCTGCGGCGGGGACAGCGCTCACACGCAGCCCGCCGCCAGATTAAAATTTCACCGACAAGACACGCGAAACGGGAGTTGGCGAAACGCCGCGCAAACCTGCTGCTTTCAGCGTCCTCCGTCTCCCGTTCGCGGCAAACCCGGCGGGGCATCGCCCCGCGCAGTTTTACTTCTTGTCGTCGTCCTTCACTTCCTCAAACTCGGCGTCGACCACATCGTCTGCCGCATTGCCGGCCTCAGCCTGCTCAGCGCCACCGGCTGCTTCAGCCTGCGCCGCCTGCTCAGCGTACATTTTCTGTGCCAGGCTGCCAGAGGCCTCGGTCAGTTCCTTGGTCGCCGCCTCAATAGCGTCGACGTCGTCACCTTTAATGACCTCATCAACCTTGCTCAGCGCCGCCTCAATGGCAGACTTCTCTTCATCACTGGCTTTGTCGCCAGCTTCTTCGAGCGTCTTGCGCGTCGCATTGGCCAGACCTTCAGCAGTATTGCGAGCGGTAACCAGCGCTTCGAACTTCTTGTCCGCTTCAGCGTTGGCTTCGGCGTCGCGCACCATTTGCTCGATCTCGTCCTCATTCAGACCGCTGGAAGCGGTGATGCGGATCGACTGCTCTTTGCCGGTCGCCTTGTCTTTCGCCGATACATTCAGAATACCGTTGGCGTCGATATCGAAGGTCACTTCGATTTGCGGCAGACCACGCGGCGCGGGCGGAATATCGGCCAGATCGAAACGGCCCAGCGACTTGTTCGCCGCCGCCTGCTTGCGCTCACCCTGAACCACGTGGATGGTCACCGCCGTCTGGTTATCTTCAGCCGTTGAGAACACCTGCGACTTCTTGGTCGGAATCGTGGTGTTCTTCTCAATCAGCGGCGTCGCTACGCCGCCCATCGTTTCGATACCCAGCGTCAGCGGGGTAACGTCCAGCAGCAATACGTCTTTCACGTCACCAGACAGTACCGCACCTTGCAGAGCCGCACCCATGGCAACCGCCTCATCGGGGTTCACATCTTTGCGCGGCTCTTTACCGAAGAATTCCGTCACCTTGGTCTGAACCAGCGGCATACGAGTCTGACCGCCGACCAGAATCACTTCATCGACTTCACTGGTGCTCAGACCCGCGTCGTCCAGCGCCGTCTTCATCGGCTCCAGCGAACGCTTAACCAGATCTTCAACCAGCGACTCCAGCTTGGCGCGACTCAACTTCACCACCAAGTGTTTGGGACCGGTCGCATCTGCCGTGATGTAAGGCAGGTTCACCTCAGTCTGCTGACTGGAAGACAGCTCGATCTTGGCCTTCTCCGCCGCCTCTTTCAGGCGCTGAACCGCCAGCGAATCGCCTTTCAGGTCGATGCCATTTTCTTTCTTGAACTCTTCCGCCAGGTAGTCGATCAGGCGCAGGTCAAAATCTTCACCACCCAGGAAGGTGTCGCCGTTGGTCGCCAGCACTTCAAACTGGTGCTCGCCATCCACCTCGGCAATCTCAATGATGGAGATATCGAAGGTACCACCACCCAGGTCGTATACGGCCACGGTGCGATCGCCCTTGGCCTTGTCCATACCGTAGGCCAGTGCAGCCGCCGTTGGCTCGTTGATAATCCGCTTTACTTCCAGACCGGCAATGCGGCCCGCGTCTTTGGTGGCCTGACGCTGAGAGTCGTTGAAGTAAGCCGGTACAGTGATAACCGCCTCGGTGATTTTCTCACCCAGATAGTCTTCAGCCGTCTTCTTCATTTTCTTCAGCACTTCCGCAGAAATCTGCGGGGGCGCCAGCTTCTCGCCTTTAACTTCCACCCAGGCATCGCCGTTGTCGGCTTTGCTGATGGTGTAAGGCACCATTTTGATGTCTTTCTGTACAACATCATCCTCAAAACGGCGGCCAATCAGGCGCTTCACCGCATACAGGGTGTTGTTGGGGTTGGTCACCGCCTGACGCTTGGCGCTCTGACCAACCAGAATCTCATTGTCGTCGGTGTAGGCGACGATAGACGGCGTGGTGCGCGCACCTTCCGCGTTTTCAATAACCTTGACCTTGTCGCCATCCATGACGGCAACGCAGGAGTTGGTGGTCCCCAGGTCAATACCGATAATCTTGCCCATAATTGTTACTCCGCATTCGCTGTTTACTGCGCGGGGCGCTTCGCCCCAAAACTGTGTTCTTGCCGTAGATATTGGCCCTTTTCACGACTTTTCAAGGGCACGGCGTGCATTTATGCAAATATTTACGTGGCTTATTCGCCCTTGGCGACCACCACCATCGCGGCGCGCAACAGTCGGCCGTTCAGGGTGTAGCCTTTCTGCATCACATCAATCACCGTGTTGGGTTCAACACTGGGATTGGGCACCATGGCCATCGCCTCGTGAAACTCGGGATCAAAGGGCTGCCCAGTCGGATCAATCGCCTCAACATTGTGACGCGCCAGCGCGTCCTGCAAGGCTTTGCGCGTCAGCTCCACGCCTTCAACGAGCGGCTTCAGCGTTTCGTTTTCCACATCGGCGGCAGCCAGTGCACGCTCGAGGTTATCGGCCACACCCAGCATGTCGCCAGCGAACTTCTCCAGCGCAAACTTGCGCGCGTTCTCGGCGTCTTTCTCGGCGCGACGGCGCACATTCTGCGCTTCGGCCGCAGCGCGCAGGGCCTGCTCTTTGGCATCGGCCGCCTCCTGACGAGCCGCGTCCAGTTGCGCCTGCAGATCATCCCCGGCCTCGGCCTCTGCACCGCTATCAGTCACCTGCTCCTGAAGCTCTTCTTCCGATACCTGAGCCTTATCCTGTTCTTCCGCCACGTTCGCAGCCTCCTGTCTTTCAAATCTGCGGCCCTGCCGCCTGTAATAGTGTGCGACCCCGCGGGATCGAGCTGGCTCGACAATGGGGCCGACCGCCGCATTTTCAAGGGCAGGAAGAAAATTTCACGCGTCACCCGCCAGAACTATTGAGCCACCCGAGCCAACTACTGTATAAATAACCAGACATCAAAACCCAAACACCCAACCCACGGGAGCCACGCCATGCTGGTTCACTTGAGCATCAGCAACTTCGCCATCACCGAATCACTGGAAGTCGAGTTACAACCGGGCATGACCGTACTGACCGGGGAAACCGGCGCGGGCAAGTCGATCATGCTCGACGCGCTGGGGCTGACACTGGGCGATCGCACCGATAGCGGCGTGGTGCGGGCGGGCGCAGAGCGGGCAGACATTCACGCCGAATTCGACATCAGCCAGATTCCCCGCGCCCGCCAGTGGCTGCAGGAACGGGAACTGCTGGCCGGCGATGAATGCCGACTCCGCCGGGTGATTACCAAAGAGGGTCGCTCGCGCGCCTACATCAACGGCCAGCCCGCCACAGTGCAGGACGTTCGCGAACTGGGCGAACTGCTCATCGACATCCACAGCCAGCACGCCCATCAATCGCTGCTGAAAAAACCGTATCAGCGCGAACTGCTGGACGCCTTTGCCGGCGCCACTGAACTCTGCAGCGCACTGAGTGACGACTGCAGCCACTATCAAAAACTCAATAAGCGGCTCACCCAACTGGAAAGCCAGCTCGACGAGCAGAGCGCTCAGGAACAACTGCTGCGTTACCAACTGGAAGAGCTCGACCGACTGGCCATTCAGCCGGGAGAAGTCGAAGAACTGGAAATCGAGCAGAAACAGCTCGCCAATGCCGAACAGATCCTGTCCACCAACCATCACAGCCTCGCGCTCTGCCGAGAGGGTGAAGTGAATGCCATGGGCATTCTTCAACAGGCCCTGTCGTCGCTGACAGGCTGCCAGCACGGCCACCCGTCACAGGAAGCCGCCATTTCCCTGTTGGAAAGCGCCCGCATCCAGATTGAGGAGGCCGCCAGCGAACTGCAACGCGTTACCGACGAAACCGAGCTGGACCCACAACGCCTGCAGCAAGTGGAAGAGCGTCTCGACGCCATCTATCAGACCGCCCGCAAACACCGCATTCAACCGGAAGAGCTGCCGGGACTGCAGGAATCACTGCAAGAGCAGCTCGACACGCTGGATGCCACCGACGAAAAACTCGACGCCCTGCGCAGTGAGCGCGACACCGCCCTGGCGAACTATCGCAAGAAAGCTGAAAAGCTCAGCAAGCAACGGCGCAGTGCGGCCGCAAAAATGAAGAAAAGTATCGAGGCAAAACTCAGCGAACTGGCCATGAAACACTGCCAGATCGAGTTTGCCATTACCCCACTCGACAGCGACCAGCCCCATAACCACGGCAACGAAGATATTGAGATTCTGATCCGCAGCAACCCCAATGCCGCCATGGGGCCGCTGCATAAAATCGCCTCCGGCGGCGAGCTGTCGCGTATCAGCCTGGCCATTCAGGTAGTGACGGCGCAGGTTGCCACCGTGCCCACCGTGGTTTTCGACGAGGTGGACGTAGGCATTGGCGGCGCTACCGCAGAAATTGTCGGGCAGTTGCTGCACGACCTCGGCTCACGCAGCCAGGTATTGTGCGTGACTCATCAGGCACAGGTCGCCAGCCAGGGCGATCAGCATATTCTCGTGCAGAAAACCGGCGATAAGAACAGCGTGCGTACCGAGCTGCACGCGCTGGGCGATGACCAGAAAATTGAGGAAATTGCCCGGATGCTGGGCGGGATTGCGATTACCGAAAACACCTTGGCTCACGCGAGAGAAATGCTGGCGACGCGCCACTGAGCGAGGCGCCAGCATCGAGACACGGTGTCGGCAGCGATCACTGCCGACACAGAAAAAAGCTTACTTCTTGGGGCGAACGTACAGAACCAGGCTGTGGTCGACCAGCTCGTAGCCGCGCTCTTCCACCAGCTTGTGCTGACGCTCTTCGATGATGTCATCGTAAAACTCGATGACCTCACCCGTTTCCATACAAACAATGTGGTCGTGGTGCTCGCCCTTCGCCAGCTCGAATACCGAGTGACCGGCTTCGAAGTTGTGGCGCACCACCAGACCGGCCGCCTCAAACTGGGTCAGCACGCGGTATACCGTTGCCAGACCTACGTCTTCTCCCGAGTCCATCAGCGAGCGATAAACATCTTCCGCACTGAAATGCTGATTGTCGGCCTCGGCCTGCTCAAGCAGTTGGAGAATTTTGACCCGTGGCAAGGTGACTTTCAGACCAGCCTTGCGGAGTTCTTGGTTTTCGCTTGACATAAAGCACTGACCTTAGCGTTGTGTAGAGGATTGCGATATTATCCCCGCCTCTGCGAGCGATTGGAACCCTGACTATGTTTTTGCGTATTGCCACCGTCAGCCTGCTGTTGCTGCTTGGCGCCTGCAGCTCCCTTGAGTTTCCCGGCGTTTATCGCCTGTCCATCGACCAAGGCAATATTATCACCCAGGAGATGGTCGACCAGCTTGAAATCGGCATGAACCGCAGCCAGGTCGAATACGTGATGGGCACACCGCTGATCCGTAACACCTTCAACCCGGACCGCTGGGACTACGTCTACACCCTCAACAAAGAGGGCAAGCCCTCAGACCGCCACCAGCTCAGTGCCTTTTTTGAAGGCGACACACTGGTCAAAATTGTGACCGACGTCGCCCCCTCTGAAGAAGGTCGCGTAGGCGGCGGCGCCGACGCCCAGCCCGAGTAACACTCAGGCGTCTTTAAGCGCCTTGGCTTTTGCCGCCCGCTGCTTGCGCACTTCCTTGGGGTCAGCAATCAGCGGGCGATAAATTTCCACACGATCGCCATCCGCCAGCGCCTGTGCTTCGGGCTTGCTGACCACCTTGCCGAACACCCCCACATCGACACTGCTCAGATCGAGCTCGGGAAACTGGGCATCCAGCCCCGACTTCTCAACGGCTTCGCGCACAGTACTGCCCTGCGGCAGTTCCAGCGCCACAATGCGCTGCTTGTTGGGCAGGGCGTAGGCCACTTCTACATGAATCATGTCGTTATTTTCCATATTGCTGATTCGCACGTTTTACCAGGGCATCAACCAAATTGTTCGCCACCGAATTAAACAATTGCTTGGTCGCCGCACCGACCAGAGCACCGCTCAGCGCAAAGCGCAGGTGCAGGCTCACTTTGCAGGCCGCGTCTCCCAGCGCCAGCAACTCCCATTCACCTTTGAGTTTTTCAAAGGGGCCGTCCACCAGACTCAAGACAATGCGGCGCGGCGGCGTCAGGCTATTACGAGTAGTAAAGCTCATGCGGATGCCCGCTCTCGACAGGTCCAGCCGCGCCTCCATAGTATGGTCGTCGGCAAACAGAATCTCGGCACCGACACAGCCATCCATGTACTGGGGATAGGCTTCTACATCGTTGATCAGCGCATACACCCGCTCCGCAGAATACGGCAGCAAGGCACTTCGGCGTATGTCATTCATGGTCAGTTCCGGCTCTTGTCATTCGCTTGGCGGCACCGCTATGTCAGGCGACTGTATAGCCCCCAGCACAACAGACACAGCAATACCGGCGGCGCAATATACCGTAACATGCGCAACCAAAGCCAAAAAAAGCCCTTCTCCAGCCAGCGATCACGCACGCCGTAAACACTCAGCGGCACTCGCCAGCCGGCAAACAACACAAAACACAGCGCGCACATGGGCATCAGCACATTCGCCACGACAATATCCAGCCACTCCATCGCCGAGCGCGAGAACCAGTTCAGAGGCGACCCCGGCTGCAACGACAGCAGCGCGATCTCCGCAACCAGCAGCACCGTGCCGCCCGTCACCAAAGCGGCCAACCAACGGGGCAACGACCAGCGCTCCACCAGATACGCCACCACCGGCTCAAACAGGGCGACGACCGTGGTGATCGCCAGAATACTCATCAATATATAGAAAGCCGTACCGGCAATATCGCCAAACACCAGATTGCCAAAGCTGTACGGCAGCGAGACAAACATCAGCGCCGGCCCCTGCCCGGCCACAATATGCTGGTCGCTGACCAGCGCGATAATGATCAGCCCGCCCATCAACATCGCGGCGGTATCGATGCCCGCCAACGCCAGCAACTGGCGACTGGCCGAGCGGCCCGACGGGAAATAGGCGCCGTAGGCCATCAGCGCAACACTGCCCAGCCCCAGCGCAAAGAACGCATTCTGCGCAGCGGAAAGCACCGCCTCCCAAGAAAATTCCGTCGCCCTGAAGGTAAACAGCGCACGCTCGGCCGCCCCGAAATCGCCCAACTCATAGGCGAAGTACAGCAGGCCAGCCATGACCAACAGCAACACCGGCAGCAGAATCCGCAGCACAATCGCCATGCCGCGCTTCACGCTTACCGACGACAGCGCAATGGTCAGAACAAGAAATCCGTAGAGTGACTGCTGCTGCATTTCCGGCGAGGCCAGCAACTGCTGGAATTCGGCCGCAACCAGATCCAGACTGGCGGCCTCCATCGCCCCGGAGGACATTTTGGGGATGTACCAAAACAGCCAGCTCGATACCACACTGAGATTCGCCGCCAGCAACAAGGCCGCCACCGCCGACAGTTGCGCCACCAGCGACCAGTGGCGAGACGCACCGGAAAAGCTGGCAATCTGATCAACGGCATGAATGGGGTTTGCTCGGGCGCGCATGGCAATGCGCAACTCCGCCACCGCGACCGGCAGCATCACCAACAGCAGAAAGCCCGCATATACCAGCAGATAGACGGCACCACCCTGCGCCGCCGCCTCCTGTGGCGTCGTCCAGAAATTGCCCAAACTGACAACCAGGCCGGTTGCCGCGGCGAGAAATGTCCATCGACTGGACCAGATTCCCTGGACTTTGGTTTTTTTAAGGGCCATACACCTTCGGCGAGCATTGTCACTGCAGCGGTCTTTTTACCTGAGCAGCATAGGTTTTGCCAGCTACTGGCTCTATAATCGCCGCCATGAGTAAAAAGAAACCGAATAACAGCAGCACAATCGCCCTGAACAAAAAGGCGCGACACGACTACCACCTGACCGACAAGCTGGAGGCCGGCGTGTCGCTGCTCGGCTGGGAAGTGAAAAGCCTGCGCGAAGGCAAAGGGCAGATCACCGACACCTACGTGTTGCTGCAGAATGGCGAAGCCTTTCTGCTGGGCGCGCACATCTCGCCCCTGCTCAGCGCCTCTACCCATTTCGTGACCGACCCGACCCGCACGCGCAAACTCTTGCTTCACAGCCAGGAACTCCGCAAACTGGAGGAAGCGACCCAGCAAAAGGGCTATACCTGCGTATGCACCGCCATGTATTGGAAGAAGCATCTGGTCAAAGTCGAAATTGCCCTGGCCAAGGGCAAGAAGGACCACGACAAGCGCGAAACCGAAAAGTCCCGCGACTGGGATCGGCAAAAGCAGCGAGTGCTGCGACAACACAATAGCTGACCCGTAGCGACCGCCAATGAAAACGCTCCACTTACTCAGGCACGCCAAAGCAAGCTGGGAAAAAGACGAGCTGCGCGATGCCGACCGTCACCTGACGCGTCGCGGCAAACAGGACTGCGCAAGGGTTGCCCGCGCGCTCAGCCAGTCGGAACACCACTTCACCCGCATCTATTGCAGCAGCGCCCGCCGCTGCACGGAAACCCTGCAACGCTTCCGCGCCGAAAGCACGCTGTTTGACGGCATCGAGACCACCATCGACGACGCCCTCTATACCTTCGACCGCGACACCCTGCTGACCTGGCTCAAAGACCTGGATAATAGCTGCACCGCGCCACTGATTATCGGCCACAACCCGGCGCTGCGCGATCTGGTGAACTACCTCTACGACGGCGAAATTGAAAACTTCAGCACCACCACATTCATCACTCTCGAGATCAATGTGGAATACTGGGATCAGTTGCGCACCGACAGCGCCAAGCTCACGGAACAGATTCGTCCCAAGCAGCTTCGCTAACCCTCAGACAAGGAACGCCTCTGGCATGAGCCAAGCCGACGCCCTCAAGAATATTCGCATCGTCCACGACGTGCTGATCCTAAAAAAAAGCCACAAACTGATTCGCCGCATGCGCCGGGCACTGGCCGAGCCGGAAATCCACGGCTATCAGGTGTGGGGCTCCTCCTTCCTGATCATGGACTACCTGCTGCAACACCCGCCGCGACGCGGCAGCAAGATCACCGAGATCGGTTCCGGCTGGGGCATTCTGAGTATTTTCTGTGCGATGCAGTTTGGCGCCAAAGTCACCGCCGTCGATGCCGACGAGCACGTCTTCCCCTACCTCGACGCGCACGCACTGCTGAACGACGTGACCATCAAAACCCGGGTCGCGCGCTATGAAGAATTGGGCATCAAGGAATTGAAAGGCCAGAAGATGCTGCTCGGTGGCGATATCTGCTTCTGGCCCAAACTGGTTAACCCGCTGTACAGCGCCATCGAAGCCGCACTGGATGCCGGGGTAAAAACCATCATCATTGCCGATCCGGGCCGCTCGCCGTTTCACAAGCTCGCCCGCAAATGCCAGAAAAACTTCAATGCCGAGCTGCTGGACTGGGAAGTAAAAACGCCCAAATCCATCAGCGGCGAACTGCTGGTGATCCGCGCCTGACCACCGGCTCAGGCGCCGAACAACCCCTCAGCCCTTCTTCGACTTCTTGCCTTTTTTCAGCTTCACTCTGGGACGGTAGTCCAGCTTGGGCAGTCGCGGCAGCTTGCCTGTCGCCAAGTAGCTGTGAATCTGCAGTTGTGAACGCACCTTGGCAGAACTCTTTTTGCGGGGACGGAAATCATTGCTCTGCGACGCATCGATCATCCGCGCCTTCACATTGTCGGCCCACTGAATATCAATGATGTTCTGAATCCGCTTCTGCAGCACCGGACTGTAAACCGGACAGGTCACCTCCACCCGGAAGTCGATATTGCGCGTCATCAAATCCGCCGAGGAAATGTAGTACTTGGGCTTGCCGCGATTGCGGAAGATATACACCCGCGGGTGCTCCAGATAGCCGTCGACAATACTGATCGCCTCAATATTCTCGCTCACGCCCGGCACACCCGGCAGCAGCGAGCACATGCCGCGCACAATCAAACGCACCGGCACCCCCGCCTGACTGGCCTCGTACAGCTTATCGACCAGTTCGCGGTCCACCAGATTGTTACACTTCAGCGTAATGCCGCACTCCTTGCCCGCCCGCGCCGCATCGATTTCGCCCTGCACATTATCCAGCACGCGCTCGCGGCTGTTCAGCGGCGACACCGCCAGATGCTTAAACTCATGGCGCTTGTAGGTATAGGCGATAAAGTCGAACACCTTGGCCACCTCATCACCAATGGCCTGATCGTAGGTCAGCAGACTGAAGTCGGTGTACACCTCCGCCGTCTTCTCGTTGAAGTTACCCGTGCCCACGTGGGTGTAGTATTTCTGAAGATTGCCTTCCTGGCGGCTGATCGAAATCAGCTTGCTGTGCACCTTCAAACCCGGCACGCCCAAGATCACGTTCACGCCGCCATCGGTCAGACGCTGCGACAGCGCGATGTTGGCCTCTTCATCAAAGCGTGCCTGCAACTCCACCACCACCGTCACTTCTTTGTGGTTGGCGACCGCGTTCAGCAGTGCATCGACAACATGTGAGTTCGACGCCACCCGGTACAGGCTGATGCGAATCGACTTCACCGCCGGATCAATCGCGGCAGTTTTCAGCAGGTCCGTCAGGTAATCGAAGCTGTGATAGGGATAGAACAGCAGAATATCCTGCTCGCGCATGCAGCTCAGAATATTGTCAGCGGCGTCAATTTCCGGCACCCGGATTTTCGGCAGCGCCTTCGCATCCAGATACGCCGGCCCCAGATTGGGGAAGCGCATAAAGTCTTTGGAGTTGTGGTAGCGGCCACCGGGGATCATCGAGTCGAGGCGACCCAGCCCCAACCGCTTCACCAGATACTCCATCAAATCATTCGGCATCTGCGCGTCGTACACAAAGCGCACCGGATCCCCCTTGCGACGACGCTTGAGACTCTGCGCCATCTTCTCCACAAAGGTCTGCGTCACCTCTTCGCTGAGTTCCAGCTCGGCGTCGCGGGTCAGCTTCACCGTGTAGGCCTCGGCAGAATCCAGCGGAAAAATCCCGCGAAACACCTGCGGTAGGCACACGCGAATCATGTTCTCAAGCGTAATCAGCACCTTGCCGCGCTTGCCCTTGCGACCGGGAATCCGCACAAAGCGCTCGATCCGCGTGGTCGGCACTTCCAGCAGCGCGAAGCGCACCTGCCCCTCATAGCTGAGCTTGATCGCCAGATAGATCGACGCGTCATTCAGCTCCGGCATCGGGTTGGCATCGTCCAACAGAATCGGCACCAGCTCCTGCTGGATATGACTGTGGAAATAGCCGCGCACGTACTCCGTCTGCGCCTCGTCTAGCTGGCGCTCGTTCACAATGTAGATTTTGCGACGGCGCAATTCCTTCAGGTTGGCGCTGTAGGTGGCATCAAACCGGCGCTGCAATTTCAGCACTTTCTGGTGAATTTCCTCCATCAGCGCCTTGTAGTCCTCCTGCTTGGAGGGCGTCGAAAACGCAGCCAGACGACGTACATCCGCCACCCGCACCCGGAAGAATTCATCGAGGTTGTTAGAGAAGATGCCCAGATAACGAATCCGCTGGATAATCGGCACCGACGGATCAGCCGCTTCCTGCAGCACCCGCTCGTTAAAAGAAAGCCAACTCAGCTCTTTGGCAATCCACGCCTGTTCAGCGGTCATTTCGCTCATATTTTCCTACCCTGACAACGTTTAAAGCACTTGTATGCGCGCAACAGCCTAACGGTTATGCATGTCATTTTAGTGACATATTTCAGTGGTCGCATTTGCCAGTGACAGGTCGTAAACTAACTGCTCACAAGGGACAAAATGCATGGCACAAAACAGCGACTCCTTCGCCGCGCTCGACCTCGGCTCCAACAGCTTCCACCTGCTTATCGCCAGCTTCCAGGATGACAAACTCCGCATCATCGACCGCCACAAAGACATGGTTCGACTGGCCGCCGGTCTCGACGATAACGGCGTCCTCAGCGAAGAAGCCCAGCAGCGCGCGCTGGACAGTCTGGCAAAAGTCGCCAACCGCCTGCGCGGTGTCCCGCGCTCGCAAATCCGCATTGTGGGCACCAACACCCTGCGGGCCGCCAAAAATGCCAGCGAGTTTATGACCCGGGCCGAAGCCATCCTCGGCACACCCATCAATATTATTTCAGGTACCGAAGAAGCGCGACTGGTTTACCTCGGCGTCGCCAACGATCTGGCCATTGAAGACCGCCGACGGCTGGTCATTGATATCGGTGGCGGTTCCACCGAAATGGTCGCGGGCGGCCAACAGCCCCGCCTGCTGGAAAGCCTGCCCATGGGCTGCGTCAGCCACAGCCTGCACTATTTCCCCAACGGCAACATCAACGACAAACTGTTCAAAAAGGCCGTCAATGCCGCCCGCCAGTTAATCTCGCCCTACGTGGAAGGCTTTCGCGACCAGTGGCAGGAAGTGGTCGGCTCCTCCGGCACCATTCGCGCCATCAGCAAAATCCTCAGCGAACAGGGCCTGTGCGACGCCGGACAAATCACCCTCGACGGCATGAATGCCCTCAAGGAACAACTGCTGAACGCCGAGCACACCAGCAGCCTGCAACTCAAAGGCCTGAGTGACGAGCGGCGCGATGTCTTCCCCGGCGGCTTTGCGGTGCTCTATGCGCTGTTCAAGGAAATGGGCATACAGGAACTGCATATCTCCAACTACGCCGTGCGCGAAGGCATTGTGTACGACCTCGCCGGGCGATTGCACCACAAAGACAAACGCGACGAGACCATCCGCCAGCTGATCGAGCAGTACCATATCGACCCCGCCCAGGGTGAGCGTGTGGCCGAACTCTGCCAGCGCTGGCTGCCGATGCTCGCCGACCGCATGAACAGCGACTACACCGAAGCCGAAAAACTGCTGCTCTGGGCCGCCAAACTCCACGAACTCGGCTTGGCCGTCGCCCACGGCGGCTACCACAAACACGGCGCCTACATCCTCAGCAATGCCGACCTGCCCGGCTTCTCCCGGCAGGAACAGGCGCGACTCAGCGTGCTGGTGCTCAACCACCGCCGCAAACCCAAAAGCCTGGATATCAGCACCTACGGTGTCACCCCGGACTGGATGATGGTCTGCCTGCTGCGACTGGCCTGCATCTTCTACCGCCGCCGTCAGGCCGTGCGCCTATCCGACGACATCCAGCTCAGCAGCCCCGCCCCCGAACAGATTCAGCTCCACATTCCCGGCCACTGGCTCGACGCCAACCCCCTCACCGCCGCCGACCTGGACGACGAAGCCGAGCTGCTGCGCAAATGCCTCAACATCCAGCTCGACGTTATCAGCCAACAGCCCGCCGACGCACAAACCGGCTAGTGTCGGCGCCCGGTAACTGTTAGGATTAACCGTTGCAGAATTTGGGGCCGTTTTGGATTCGACGCCGGTTACAAAACTCTGTGGTGCATGCCGTGATGACAGCCAATCACGTTAATCCAAAGCTGTACTCTATATAGTTGCCAACGACGACAACTACGCTCTAGCGGCTTAAACCCCGCTAGCAGTCCCAGCAAGGTGCCCATACCGCGCGAAGGACTGTCATATAGAATGGGATCGCAACAAGGTATGTTCTGGGCCGCGTTGTTAAACTTATACAGAACTCGCTGACTGCGTCCTGACCGTTGGGCTGCAGAAGGCTAAATCAATAAACGGAAGCTAAGCATGTAGAGCCCTGAGCGGCGGACTGGCGGACGGGGGTTCAATTCCCCCCGGCTCCACCAATATAAAAAAGGCGAACTGATTTCAGTTCGCCTTTTTTATGTCCGCTTTATGCAACAGCAGCCCCCAGGTGCCTCTCTGCATTCGCTAAAGCATCTTCAACTACCCCGCGAACCCGAACCTTTCACCTTTAAAGAGATCGACCAGCATCTTCTCAGTACTGGAAGGCCCACCCAAAAACGCAGTTAAATTTGGTTTTTGGGCAGGGCTTCGCACCTCTGAACTGCTTAGGTTAAGATAGAAAAGCAAATCCCTCGAGGGGATAATGCGACAGTTCGGAAAACCATAAATCATGGAAATTCTAGGTACGCAAGGACGTCATCTCATGGAAGAAACATCCACCGCCATTTCAAAGCTATCAACTTCTTCGTTTCTAAATGAGAGAATTTTAGCAAAGCCCTTATACACCATCCCGAATCTTAGCGGACGAGAAATCCAAAGCTATTCCCCAGAAGGCGAACTTGGATTGGGCCAAAATCGAAAAAATCACGAAGAACACTACTTTATATCCCGCAAATATTCTCCCTAATGCCACCCAGAACACGGAATTAACCGGCCGAAAATTAACAACAAAACAGCAACCCGAGAAAAGCCATGCTAAAGCAAGCGTTCGATCGAGAGCAACTTATGAAAGCTTTATCCCCAAGGGATATCTATCGATGGGACATAATCCTCGAACACGGAGACATCGAAGCTGCGATCGAAAAGACCGTCAATCATTGGAAGTCAAAAAATCTTTCTCTATCACCAATACAAAACCGGACACTATTTGGAAAGAACACATTTACGCCTGCCTCGATGGAAGATGCATTCGAAATAAAACTCCTTGATCGCTTCATTCGAAGAATTTACAAAGTCAGACAATCAGACAGGAATAGAATCGTAAAGCAACTAAAAACACTTCTAAAAGATTCTTCAGAAACCCATCTACTACGCGTTGACATAAAAAACTGCTACGAAAACATCCCGCTAGAAAAATTAATATCGAAATTCTCGGACGATTTTCTACTTACACCGGAATGCATAAATATATTAAAAAACATAAACACAGACCTAAAAAATAGACATAACTTTTCAGGCCTGCCAAGAGGGCTTTCGATAAGCCCGACGCTGGCCGAGCTATATCTAGAGAGACTAGACAGAGAAATCTCCTCACACCGAGAAGTAATATACAGCGCCAGATACGTAGACGACATAATAGTAATATTACCATCCAACAAAGATTCCGAAATAAAGAATCATATAAAAGAAACACTAGAAAAAATGGGGCTTTCAATCAATGATAGCCCAAAAAAGCAATACAACGGACCGTCAAAATCAGCAAATTTTGAATATCTTGGCTACGCATTCAAGGTCCAAGAGAGAAAAAACAAGCCAAACTTAGTAAATCTAGAAATATCAGAATCAAAAATAAACAAAATAAAGCACCGGATAATAAAGAGTCTTCTTGACCACAAAAAAAACAACAACATCACGCTATTAAAGAGAAGACTCGAGTATTTATCGATGCTAAAGACCGTAAAGAAAGGAAAGAACGGGGACTTACTAGCAGGTCTAGCACACAACTATCAGCACGTAACAGACGACTTTGAATGCTTAAAAAAAGTTGACGGATTCCTTTGCGCAAAAATACAAGAACCAAGATTCCATCTAACCACTCAGCAAAAAGGAAAGATAAATAAAATATCGATGTATGGAAATACAAAAAATAGAAAGATCGGCAACTTCAGCAACAAACAAACCATAAATATAATGCGAGCATGGAAGAATGCCTAAAATCATCAAAGTCGATACAAATGACAAGCTTAGAACCCTACTGACAGACGTACTCCCCTACGAGCTACCTCTTTGGTTTTCAAACTTCACCATGTATCAACGCTTAAAAAATAAGACACACCTCAACGCATATAAAACAATTTCAGGATTAGACTTCAACAACCCAAAAGGCGTATATATCCCCCTAGAATATACGATACAAAGGGGAGGAAACAAAACCCCGCGCACAATATCAATCATGCACCCAGCAGCACAGATGAAAGTATGTGACTTCTATCATGAATACGACAACCTGATCAAATACTACTGCACAAGATCCAAATATTCATTACGACACCCATACAGAAAAACAACAAAATTCTATGGAAAATCCTCAAATGGATCAAAAATTACTGAAGGCGTAGAGAGCCACGACGAAGAGAGAGTGGTTTCCAGCTCATATTTTAAATATAAAAAATACCCATTCCTATATAGATTTTTCGAATCCTATGAGTACCACAAACTGGAAAAGCAATTTCACAGCATGCTGCAAGTTGACATATCAAAGTGCTTCCCAAGCATCTATACACACTCCATAGGCTGGGCCACAAAAAGCAAACGCATCGCCAAGAAAAAATCAGAAGGCAGCTTCGACGGCGAATTTGACAACCTAATGCAAACGACAAACTACAGAGAAACCAACGGAATAATAATTGGCCCAGAAATAAGTCGAATTTTCGCAGAAATAATCCTACAAAAAATAGACCTCGACCTTGTATTTAAGATGAAAAACTCCGGTTACAAAATCTCGAAAGATTACGAATTCAGGCGATATGTAGATGACTATTTTATTTTTTTTAGATCAGAGGACGTAAAGTCCTACTTTATAAAATCTCTAGAGCTATGTCTTCTTGAATTCAAAATGCATCTCAACGAGGCAAAAACCACGATTTCATCTAGACCTTTTGCAACAAACATATCCCTATCGAAGTACTCAGCAAGCCAATATATCAGCAAATTTTATAGATCCCGATACAGAGATAATGAAGACTCTCCCGACCCCACAACCCAGTTAAAAAACCCGAGCGCCAAAGCCAACAAAACTATATCCGAAATAAAGATGGCAATAGCCAACCACAACATTGAATACAACTCGATATCCAACTACCTATTCAGCTCAATATCCAAAAGAGTGATTACATTCTTATCAAAGATTGAATCGATATCACCCAAGACAGAATCTCACCTAAACTGGCTGCTCGTTGACCTAGAAATTCTATTTTTCATTCACGCAATGGATATCAGAATTAGGCCGACTGATCGACTAGCGAGACTAATAAATGATTTGCTAGAAAAAATAGAAAATTGGCCTGAAACCCACAAAGAAATAATCAACAAGAAAATCTTTGACAATGTAAAACATGCCATAAAAATCTTCATCGATCACTCAAACGACATCATTGGACTAGAAACGCTAAACCTCTTAATGATATTAACAATGCTGCCTGACGACTACCGACTTTCTGAAAAAACCCTTAAGGACTACCTCTGCATCCTCGAAAAAAACTCAGAAACAAATGATTTCTACTTTCGATGGATCACCTTCATGCTTTATATTGGCGAAGACCAAAAATATAGCGAACTAAGAAATCAACTAGTGATGTCCGCCAAGGAATATTTCACCGAGAATGAAGATATGTTCATTAATGCCGAATACTTCATGTTTTATTTTGACTATATCGCATGCCCATATATAGACTTGAATTTCCGAAAAACCGTCATAGAAGAAGTTAAGACAAAGACTTTAAATAGGAAAAAACAAAATGTAGACTTCGACTCATCAAAGCACGGCGCTACCGCGCTCAAAAACGACTTTATTGTTAGTTGGCGCGACCCCGGATACTTAAAGAACAGCTTGGAAAAGAGGGAGTATATTTTTTCATATAACTAGTTTATGTCGCCCGCCTCCGTATGCTTCTGCAAACACTTTTCGGTGAATGCAAGGGCTTTGGGAAACCAAGGCCACACACACGATGGGGGGCGGGCGGCACCCTACATTTAGCGTTTGCTAAGCTAGGTTCCACCTCCCCCGCTCAGTCACACCGACTTCAACATCCCCTTCAGTTCTACCATCAACTTATGACAGCTCTCGCCCGACATATGGTAGGGGCTGAATTCCCCTGTCGGAGAGTAACGCTTGTAGCTTTCTCGTGTGGCTTTGGTCTCAGGCAGGTAGCCCATTTCCCAGGCGGAGAAGTCGCGGGCTTCGATTTCCTGATAGTCGAGGATGATGGGATCGCGGTGGCGTTTGTCGTTGAGGATGCGGTGGTAGATTTTGTTGACGTTGGAGCGGGAGCCTTCCAGGCATTGCAGGAAGTAGTGCTGATTGAAGTACATCAGACCAGTAACGGCCATCGGGCCATTATTGCGACGCGAGGCATCTAGTATGTCCTCAATGGATTCCGGTTTGAAATGTTCGGTGGGCTGGCTGGTATAGATCAGGCGGACGAGGTACATGGTGGCGTCTCCACTCGGGCAGGATAAATTGCATACGCGGCGCCCAGCCCAAGTGGATAATGCGGAATATACCTATCCTCCGCCGCGCTAGTAGGATTTGTAGGGCAGGAATTTACCCGACATCACCACGCTGACGCGATCGCCTTTGGGGTCGGCTTCCCGCTGGATATCTACCGAGAAGTCGATGGCACTCATAATGCCGTCGCCAAATTCTTCGTGGATAAGTTCTTTCATGGAGCCGCCGTATACGCTGACGATTTCGTAGAGGCGATAGAGCAGCGGATCGGTGGGAATACCCGGCGTGCCTTTGGAGGGCACAATCTTCAGCCAGGCAATGGCTTCGTCGCTGAGATCAAACAGGCTGCCGATAACAGCGGCTTGTTCTTCGTTCAGGGCCATCTGGCCGAGACAGGCGGCGGTGGTCCACTCTTTGGAGAGGCCGACTTTCTCAGCAACGTCTTTCCACTTGATCCCCTTACTGACTTTTGCGGCGAGGATCATCTGGGTGACAGTTTCACGGGATGTGATCATGGTGTGCTCCTTAGCATCAGGGTGAGTTGGGCCATTGGCTTAACAGGTAAACGACGAACGCCAGCAACAGCGCGCTGACGCCCTGCCAGAATTGCACGGGTTTGCGCTCAATGAGGGGCGGCCGGGTTTTGTTGAGAAACTGTTGATTGGGATGGCGCAGGTCGTAGAGGAATTCCGAGAGCTCCTGATAGCGTTTTGCCGGATCGGGATGCACGGCTTTTTTCAGGGTATCGTCCAGCCACGCGGGCAGCTCGCTGTCTTCATCACGCACGGAGAGGTAGCGCAGACGCCGCTGGGCATTGAGGCTTTTGGCGCGCGCTACGGTGGGGCCGTAGGGAAAGCGACCGGACAGGAGTTGGTAGGCAATCACGCCCAGCGAGTAGAGATCGGACGCCGGGCTGCCGCCTTCGCCGAGAAAGTATTCCGGCGCCGCGTAAAGGGCTGTGCCCAGCAGCTCAGGCTGATGCGGAGCCAATTGCGATTCAACAATGCCCGCCACGCGCGTCGCACCGACGTCGATAATTTTGACCGTGCCCGCAGCATCGATCATCAGATTGTCGGGCTTGAGGTCCTGATGCAGCATCTCCAGCCGATGAAAAGCACGCAGCCCCTTTGCGGCCTGTTCGATAATATCCCGCACGGTTTCGAGATCGGGCTCGGGATTGTCGCGCAGCCACTGGGTAAGCGTACGACCCTCGATGTAATCACTGAGGGTGTACAGGCAGCTTCGCGGGCGGCGGACCGGCGGCACGCTGAGCACATGGGGCGAGTGAATGCGCCGGGCAATCCACTCTTCCAGCAGAAAGCGCTCCAGATACTCGGGGTCTTCCGCCAGATCTATCGACGGCGTTTTCATCACGTATTTGTCGCCGCTATCGGTATCGACCACCAGAAAAACGTGGCTGCGACTGGTGGCGTGAATCTCCCGCTCTATGCGATAGCCATCCAGCACATCGCCTGACTCAAGCACCGGCGGCAGCGGCAGCGCCTCGGCCAGTAAATGCAGATCCCGCGCGTCGGGGTTTGGCAAGGCGTCCACGCGCAGCAACTGCACGCTGAGGTTGTCGTCGCTGCCTCGCTCAAGCGCGATAGTCGCCAAGCGGCGAGCACTGTCATTGAGGTCGTCGGCGTCACTGAGCGCCGCCCACACGGTGGCCGCATCGAGGTATTCATACACACCGTCAGTCGCCAGCAGAAAGACATCACCTGCACGCAGCGGCAGTGCCCGATAGTCGATTTCCAGCGGTTCCTCCACGCCCAGCGCGCGGCTCAGATAGCTTTCCTCGCGGGATATACGCAGGCGGTGGTCTTTGGTGAGCTGTTCCAGCTCACCCGCTTGCAGGCGATAAATGCGCGCATCGCCCACATGAAACAGGTGGGCCGTAGCCGCTTTGATCACCAGCGCACTAAAGGTGCAGACATAGCCCCGGTCGGCATCGTGGCGGTATTCGCTGCGGCGGGTTTGCGATACCAGCCAGGAATTGCTGGCGGCGATCACGCGCTCGGCCGCGGTGCGCACCGACCAGGCTTCGGAGGTACAGAAGTAGTCATCGAGAAAGCTTTGCACGGCACTCGCACTGGCGATCTGGCTGACCGGACTGGAGCTGATGCCATCGGCGATGGCAACGGCGGCGCCCTTGAGGCTGAGCTGGGGCTCGGGGGGAATCCTCGCGGCGCAGGCGTCCTGATTGTCGACCTTGCGTCCCTTATCTGAATACTGGCCGACACTCAGTTGCAGTCGCGGCGGTGTGGCTGCCACGTTTGCCCCGGCTACACTGGCCGGGGCCGTGGGACGGTTCATGCAGAGGTCGTCGCCGCTTTGGCAGCCGGTGCTGCAGCCACTTTTCGCTTGGCGCCGGTGCGCACATGCGTGGTGTAGAGAGTCAGGCCGGTGAACGCCAGACCGCCAACCAGGTTGCCCAGTGCGGTGGGGATTTCATTCCAGAAGAAGTAATCACCAATGGAGAATTCGCCGCCCATAATCATCGCGAAGGGGAACAGGAACATGTTCACCACCGAGTGCTCGAAGCCCATGAAGAAGAACAACATGATGGGCATCCACATCGCCAGCACCTTGCCACTGACGTGGGTGGAAATCATCGCGCCGACAACGCCCATCGACACCATCCAGTTACACAACATGCCGCGAATGAAAATGGTGAGCCAGCCGTCCATGCCGTAGGCCGCGTAGCCCACGGTACGCGATTCACCGATACTGGCCACTTTCTCGGCGATCGCGCCGCCATCGGTGTTGTAACCCATGGTGAAGATGTACGACATCATCACCGCCACGGTAAAGGCACCGGCAAAGTTGCCGACAAACACCAGCCCCCAGTTGCGCAAAATTTGTGAGGGGGTGACGCCGGGGCGCTTATCCAGCCAGGCCAATGGCGTGAGCATGAAGACGCCGGTCAGCAGGTCGAAGCCCATCAGGTAGAGCATGCAAAAGCCCACCGGGAAGAGAATCGCGCCGATCAGAAACACCCCGGTTTGCACCGCCACAGTTACCGCAAACACCGCCGCCAGTGCCAGAATGGCGCCCGCCATATAACCGCGAATCAGGGTATCGCGAGTGGACATGTGAACCTTGGATTCACCCGCGTCGACCATTTTGGTCACGAACTCGGAAGGAACTAAATAAGCCATAGAATTAGCCTCGCTCAGCGTTTAATGCACTACTTTCGATAAATGGTTTGAAGCCGCCCAAAGCGCATAAAAAAAGCGCCCGCACTTACCCCGCTTGCTGCAGGTCAGTGTCGGACGCCTTTATCCGGATACGCTCAATGTCGATCGAAGCCAGCCTTGGCCTCGAGTGATTTACGTTTCGCAAGCCTCGTGCCAATTAGGCAAAGCGGGGTAAGTTGTTGCAGAGAAAGGATTTATTGGAATCTCGGGAACGCCGCGCAAAGCAACAACATGCGTTGCACTGGTGCAGGCGCTGCAAACGCTGCGCCGTATTGGATCAAAACACAGTGAAATTAAGGCGCGATATGACGCCTACAAATTCAGCCTCCAGGCAATGAGCAAGGTATAACTCGCCGCCCTCGTCGAATCGAGGGCCAGTCAAGCCTGTCGCCGCAATGTTGAGCTAGCCTGCACAGTTCTGCGCTCTGCAATTGCTAGAGTCAGAACCGCTTCGCTATGATGGTGCCACCGTTCTAACCCGACTTGCTGCGCTTCCCGCTTTGTTCGCGAAGTGCCCTGTGCATTGCTGTGAACAATAACGCCTTAACCAACAACATCGCGGCATGGCTTTTCTTATTCCTTACCGCACTCTTTGCGCCATCGCTGCTGGCAGCAGACTCGCCGTGCCAGTTTCAATGGGATGCGAGCGCTGCGCCGATGACAGCGCTGGCCGGTCAGTGGTGCGCGCAGAGTGGCGACGCCAGCGGGCAGCTCAACGTGCCCGGCACCTGGCACAATACCCGGCTGGCAGAAGCCCGGGTGCCCGGCGATGCCGAAGTGCACTACCGCCTGACGGTGAAACACGGCGAGCTTGACCGCTCACTGGCCATTCGCCTGCCTCGCCCCTACGACAGTTATCGCCTGCGGGTTAACGGTCGCGAGCTGCTGGCAACCGGCCGATACAGTGCTTCCGGTCACGATGAACGCTACCCGCACTATGCCCAGTTTTATGCCAGCGGCGACCAGAGCCTGATTGAGGTCGATGTTGCCAACCAGCAGTTCATTGCCGGGGGCATGCGCTCGCCCCCCATATTGGGGCTGGCCGATGACATGTATGAATGGCGGGCCAGAGAGCTGGCCATTGAAGGCTTTCAGTCCGGACTGCTGGTGTTGATGGCCTTTATCCAGCTCGGCCAGTTTGCCGCCGCGCGGCGTGTCTATGCCGCCCAGCTTTTCTTCGGATTAACCTGTTTGTCGGTGGCGGTTTTTTCCAGCCTTGGCGGCGAACAGTGGCTGAGCCTGTTGCTAGCACCGTGGCACCTGGCTCCCGACCTGCATTTGCGCTGGGCGATGATTCCCCTTGCCATTCTCGGTTTAAGCGAATTCAGCGCGCAGCTCTTTCCCGATGAGTTTCATCGCCGCCCCCGACAATACTGGCGCGCCATTACTGTCGTCTTCCTGCTGGGAAGCCTGCTGCTGCCCAGCCGCCCTCTGGCCGTGCTGTTCTGGGCAATGGAGAGCGCAGCCCTGCTGATGTCGGGTTATATCCTGTTCGCCACCTTCCGTGCGGCGCGGCAACGACGGCCCGGCGCCCTCTCGCTCACCGCGGTGTATGGCATTCTGTTTATCACCGTGATGCGCGATATTGTGGTGGATTTTCAGGGCCAGTACCTGGGCAATCTCGGCCCCACCGGCATGGTGGTCTGCCTGGTCTGGCAGGGGCTGCTGCTGGCCCGCCACAACGCCCGCGCCCACAAACGCTCTATGGAACTGGTGCAGCAACTGGAGCAAGCGGAAGCGGTAAAAGATGAGTTTCTCGCCAACACCTCTCACGAACTGCGCACGCCGCTGCAAACCATCATCGGACTGGCCGGGCTGGACAGTCAGACCCAGGATCAACGCGGCCGCAATGCCGGACTGATCGGCGACACGGCTCGGCGGCTGGCCCTGCTGGTCGATGACCTGATGGACCTCACGCGCATGCGTCATCAGGGCATACAGGTGCAGCCGATGGCGGTGTCATTGCGCGGCGAATTTGAAACCCTGCAACAGCTCTTTTCGCCGGTGATCCGGCACCGGGACCTGGAAATCCGACTGGCGCTGCCCGCTGACGACCTGTACGTGATGGCCGACCCGAAGCGCCTGAGGCAGGTGCTGTATAACCTCCTCGGCAACGCGGTGAAGTTCACCCCGGCAGGCGAAATCTGCCTCTACGCCGAAGTACAAACAGAAGTACAAACACCGGGCGGCGAGCTGCGCATAGGCGTGCGCGACACCGGTCCGGGCATGGACAGCAAACAGTTGCGACTGGCTCGCCAGCGCTATCAGCAAGGTGAGCTTGCCAGCGAAGGCGTGGGGCTAGGATTGCCGATCAGCCACGGCATTCTCCACGCCCACGGCTCGGCGCTGGAGATCGACTCCACCCCCGGCAAGGGGACGGATTGCCACTTTGCCCTGCCGCAAGCAGAGGCAACGGCAAGTCCGTCTGTCAGCCCGATGGAAAACGCCATCCCGGCGCCCCGTCCCGCGCCTGTGATTGAGCAGACCGTCGATCAATCAAGCCCGCCGGACGAGGACTATATTCTGGTCCTTGATGACGACGGCTGTATTCTCGAAACCGTCGCTCAGCTATTGGCGCCACTGGAGCACCCGGTGCTCACCGAGAGTCGCATCGACCACGCCCTGTCGCTGATCGACAGCCGCGTACCCGCCCTGTTGATCCTCGATCTGATGATGCCCGAGGCCTCCGGGTTCGAGGTGCTGGAGCTGCTGCGCCAGCGCTACAGCGCCACCCATCTTCCCATCCTCGTGCTCTCGGCCCGGCAGGCCGAGAGTGATCAGCAACGCGCGCTGTTGCTCGGGGCCAACGACTTTCTGGTGAAGCCCTGCGAGCCACTGGAGCTGTGCAACCGCGCCGCCGGTCAACTGGCCCTGCGCGATAACTACCGACGCCGCTGGATGCGCCGCCTTGAACAGCAGGAGCAGGACCAGATCATTAGCGAATTGTTGAACAGCGAACGTCCCGTGGTGGTAAGCAATACCCACGGCGAACAACTGCTGAGCAACGAGGCGGGCAGGCTGGCGATGAACGAAGGGATTGAGCAGGCCGAGTTAAACCTGCCACTTCAGGGGCAGCGACGCCTGCTGCTGTGGCCGGAAAAATCGGCGCAGCACAGCCCGCGCGACCTGCTGGTCGCCCTGCTGCAAGAAGCCATCAAGCTTTGGGAAGACGCGGGACACAGTCGTCTTCACCTCGCCGAGCACTCCGGACAATGGCGGGTTCAACTCGACGGCAGCACGGCGCGCTCCCGCACCTTCGACCGCTACACCGCGCTCAGCTCACTGCCCAAACGCCCCAATGTCGACCGGGTCATCAGCACCGCGCGCTTTGTGGAACAACAGCTCAATGCCCCCGGTATTGAGCTGCAAAATCTGCTTGAGCGCGTTGAGGCGCTGCGCACCGCGAATCCTCGCGTATTCATTGAAGGCTGAGCATCGTTCCACGGCTTTACCAGTTTTTACCATCCGCAAACTCGCTGTGAGCAAGTGACCTAGGCTGTTGATTTAGCCGCACTTTCTTTCAGCAGCACAAGCGTTACGCGCCAGCGGCACGCTTGCTCCCCTCGCCGTTTCAACCACAATACTGGCTCCGCTATCGCGGCCAACACGCTCGGCAAATTCGCGGCGACGCCGTTTTTTGCGCGACCGCCGCAACCCCAACGCCACAGGAAGGCAAGCCACAGCATGGCCGCTTGCAGCCCGGCGGACACCCTCTGCCGGGCTGCTGCGCATTAGCCCAACCAGGAAGACGATCATGACACCACGACACCTCGCCCACCTTCTGCTGGCCAGCGCCCTGCTGACGGCCTGTAACGACAGCAACAGCCCCTCGCCCAGCAATACCCCCGACACGCCGACATCCACGGTGGTCAACGGCAGTGTGCGTATGGATTCCGGCGAGCCACTGAGTGATCTGTCGATTTCGCTGTACAACGCTAATAATGAGCTGGCCGCGTCGACGGTCAGCGATGCACAGGGGCGCTTTCAGTTTGACCTCGCCCAGCAGCTTTATCGCATTCGCGTCGATGCGGTATTCGATAACGGCGCCAGCCTCAGTCAGGGACGCGTGGTCGATGTGCAGGGCGAGCGCAGCAGCGAGCTGCCGGATATTGTCTTTCCTAACCTGGAGCTGTCAGCGCTGGTTATCAGCAACGGTGAGGCACAGGGTGAAGACATCGCCGTCAGCGGCTTGCCGGAGGCGACAAGCACCCTGTGGGCGGCAAGCTACAGCGGCGACGATCTGAGCGCTTTTCCCGGCGAGAGTGCAACGGCCGACGAAGCGTTTTCCTCTGGCGGCTACTGGTGGTTTGCCGCGGCAGATCAGGATGGCAACCGCCTTCGCCAATTCAGCCCGCCGCTGACCATGACGGTCGACATCGACCCGGATGTGCTGCCTCGCTATCAGGACATCACCCCCGGCAACCAACAGATTGATGTGGGCATGGTGTCTTACAATCCCGACACCGGGCTATGGCAGGACGAAGCCAGCGGCGTGCTGGTCGACGAACAGGGCGACGCCATTGCGGAATCACAACTGGCATCAATTCAGGCGGGTAGCTACAGCGGCGAGGTGAGGCTGCAATTCTCGGCACCGCATTTTTCTGCCTATTCCGCCGCGCTGTTTTATCGCGTGGGCCTGCCCGATTTCAACGACGCCAATGCGGGCCGTCAGCAGAAGCATCTGCGCCCGGAAATCGCCTTTAATACCGGGAATAACTACGCCGACTTCTGGCTGGGCCGCGATGTCTCCGGCGAATTCGAGCCCGCCATTGGCGACGGCAGCGACGATGCGCTGCTGAGCTGCGGTGCCCAGAGCTGGGTGAAGGTCAGCTATAAGCCGGTGCCGGGACGCAGTCCCAGAACGGTTTATTTGCAGGTCTTTCAGATGGCTGGCGATCTCTTGGACATCGACGGCAAGGGCAATGCCGAAGACGGCCATGCCATTACCTTCGACAGTTCGCACTGGGTGGGCCAGAACATTGCCGTCGATGATTGGCGTGCCAGCTACGGGCCGGTCAGCCACGCCTATGTACTGCTCGACGACGTCATCGGCAGCGGCGGCACCGACAGCGATGTGCTGGTGCACGGTCAGGGCTATCTCCGCCTGATGCTGACCGGCAGCCCCATTACCGACGTTGAAGCCGACAGCCCGCGCGTTTATGAAGGCGGGGAAACCGAGGACTACCTTAACTCCTGTGCCTATCAGTTGCGGCTGAAAGCACAGGGCCAGGCTGGCGATACGGTCAGCGTCGGCGGACTGAGCTGTCCGGAGGGCGAGAGCTGTAATCTGCGCATCGCCGCCGGAGAAACCCTCACGCTCGAAGCCCGTCGCAATGGTGAAGCCATCGCGGTGGACTGGTACCTGCCCGCCGGTGTCAGCAGCACACAGCCTTGTGAAAACACCGCTAGCTGCAGTATTCAGCGGGCCGACGCGGGCATCGTTGACCTGAGTGCGAAACCCTATCTCGGCGTCGAATTTCCGCTGCCACCCTCGGTACTCGTCTCGTATATCAAGGGCTTTGGGGCAGTGACCGACGACGTCGGCAAAATTAACTGCGACCGCCGCTCTCACGAGGAGCGCCCTGACTACGAGCAGTGCAGCGCACAATACAGCGACGGTGAAACCGTGGTGCTGCGGGCAGACGCCGCCGAAGGCTGGGAGTTTTCCTCCTGGTTCCCCATCACCTGTGAGGAAGGCGACCAACAAGGCAGTGAGTGTTCATTCAAGGTGTATACCGACGATTCACTGCGTCAGCAGGCGTATTTTGTCGAGTCACCCACACTGACCGTCGCGCCGAATGGTGACGGCCGCATAGTCAGCAATCCAACGGGGATCGACTGCGATACCGCAGTGCCTGACAGCCCCTGTAGCGCGAAATTTTCGTCCGGCAGTGACATTGTACTCACCGCCATTGCCGACGCGGGGATGGCGCTGAGCGGCTGGACCGGCCCCTGCGCGGGCACCCAGGGCAATCAATGCACCCTCAGTATTACCGAGGACAGCAGCGTAGGGGTTAATTTTGGCTCCTCCGCGCCGCTCACGATCACTATCGACGGGCAAGGCGAGGTGGTCAGTACCCCCGCCGGCATCGATTGCAGTGAGCTTGCAAGCAGCGACTGTCAGGAAGATTTCGCTTTGGGGCAATCCGTCACCCTCAATGCAACGGCGGCCAATGGCTTTGTCTTCGCCAACTGGAGCGATGTCTGCGCCGGTGAAGGCGATGAATGCACATTGACCCTCGATCAGGCGCGCAGCATCACCGCTAACTTCGACCGTCTCTTCGACCTCGACGTGAACGTAACCAGCACCGGCGGTCAGGTCACCGGGACCGGCAGCATTATCGGCTGCGAACAGGACGAAGCGGGCACCGCAGTCTGTCAGGAGTCCTACCCTGACGGCAGCCAGGTGACTCTGCAGGCCGAAGCGCAGGACGGCTTCGAGTTTGTTGGCTGGGGTGGCGACTGCGCCTTTGCCGCGAGCAATACAAGCTGCAGCTTTGCCATTGCCGCCGACAGCAGCGTAAGCGCCAGCTTCCGGGAAACCGTACGCTCCTTCACGCTGACGTTGCGGGTTGAGGGGCGGGAAGGCTCTGCCGGGGATTATATGGAGCTGCTGGGCTGCGATAACGCGCGCTCACCCTGCTCGCAAACCTATACCAGCGGCAGTCAGGTTTCGCTCTACGCCGTTCCCAGCAACGATGGCGACATCGTGCGCTGGAGCGGCGCCTGTACCGGCACCGCCGATAACAGCGACTGCACCGTGACGATGGACGAAGCACAGGAAGCAGTGGTGACGTTTATCGAGGCGAGCAATCAAGAAAATGCCACGCTGACGGTTACCCTCACCGGCGATGGCGAGGGCACCGTCAGCGATGACCAACTGCAACTGAACTGTTCAACGGGCTCCTGCAGTGCGGCCTACCCCAGCGGCACGTCGGTCACGCTCAGCGCCACACCGCTATCGACGGACGACCAGTTTATCGGCTGGCTTGCGCCATCGGGCTGTGTGGGTGCCAGCGCCAATTGCTCGATATTGCTTGAGGGGGATGTCTCCGCCACGGCCGAGTTCGGCAAGAACTGAGGCGCAGTATTAGTAGCAGCACGGTCGGCGATCCGCCCGGCGAGGCTTACTCATTGCCGGGCGGGAATCAGCGCGACAGGGACGCCAGTTGTGCCTGATAGGCCTGCTGCTCAAACACCCAGCGCGACAGCTCGGCATAGCGCTCCTCGGAATCGGGCCAACCGCCCAGCCGCCAGTGAACCCAGCCATTAAAACAGCGTGTATCGGCCCACAACTGCGCACAATCCACATCGCCGCAGGTGCATCCCAACAGGATGATCCGTCGGCTTTGTCCGTCCTCGGCGCTCTGCCGCCAGCTTTCGAGGGAATACCAGACAACATCACTGTGCGGCAGAAACCGCAGACCGAGGTCGGACTCGGCTAACTGGGCAGATACCCGTTCAATCAGTGACTGCCCGCCGATCTCCACGCCCAGTGACGCCTCCCCTCCGGCATTTTCCGGCGGATGCCAGGTCAGCGTCAGTTCACTGTAGGCAGCCATGATTCACACTCTTGCCAGCCGGGTCGCGAACGCAGAGACCAGTAAAAGCATTGCCGCCACCAGCACATAGGGCACGACCGCATTGAGGGCGTAGACAAGGGTGCCGACCAGCGGCCCGACAATCACCCCCGCTCCCTGCGCGGCACTGACGGTACCGGCAACCACCCCCTGCTCGCTGGACTCCACCGCGTTGGCCGCCAACGCGGATACCGAGGGATACACCCAGCCCATACCCGCAGCGGCGATACCAAAGCAGACCCACAGCGCCCAGTCACTGGCCGCCAGCGCGGTGGCCGCAAAACCGACGGCGGCAATCACTGCGCCCACTCGAATCAGGTTCAGGGGTTCCCAGCTTAGGCGGCGCATCAAGGTCTGTGACAACACCAGCGCCACGCCGACGACCGTCAACGCAATACCCGCGACCTGTGCCGCCGCCGAGGCGTCGAGCTGCAGCACGTCCAGAGCAAAGAAGCCGACGGTGACCTGAGCAATCGATACCGAGAATGCGGCGACGAAGGCCACCACAATCGGCGCTCGCAAACGCGGATCGCGCAGCGAGGGTGACGGCATGGCTCGCGTGGCTCTCGGTGGCTGGTCCGGCAGTCGCCACCACACCACACAGAGCGCGATCAGCGGCAGCAGTGCCGTGATGTACATGGGCAGACCAAGACCATAGGGCGCCAGCAAGCCGACAAAGCCGGGGCCGACCACCATACCCGCGCCGGTTGCCGCGCCCAGCATCGCCATGGCTCCCGCTCGCTCATTGGCGGGCAGATTATCGGCAACCATGGCGGCCGCAGAGGCCGGAACCGCCGCATAAAACACCCCGATAATGACTCGCCCGAGCGCAATACCGCCGAACGCCAGCAGCGGGGTCAGCAACCACTCCAGCGACAGGTCGATAAACAGGCAGAGTAGAAAGTAGCTGACCGTGAAGCCGCTGAGCCCCAGCAGCATGACGCGCCGCCGACCGTGACGGTCGCCAAGACCACCCCACCAGCGTGCGCAGAATATCCAGGTGAAGCCACCCAGCGTCATCGCAACGCCAATATGCCAGGCCTCCAGCGACAGGATGCTGGCCACCGGCCCCACAAGCGCAACAAAGGCCATGATGGCCAGTGTGCAGCTAAAGTTCTGGAACATCAGCGGCATCAAGCTGAAGTGGGGCGTTTTTACGGCGCTATCACTGTTCATGAAAAGTCATCGTTGAATACTCTGGCCAGCGCGAGACAGCCCCTGAAACATTCCGTCATACAAGAACATCTCGTCAGACAAGAAAATCCCGCCATAAAAAAAGCCGCACAAGGCGGCTTGTTCACTGGCACAGTTTACGCTTCATCCGGCCAGCGATAATCCTTGTAGGTCTCACGAATATCTTTTTTGCTCAACTTGCCGGTCGCCGTGTGGGGCAGGCTGTCGACAAACAGGCAGTCTTCCGGAATCCACCACTTGGCGACCTTGCCATCGAACCAGTGCAGCATTTCCTGCTTTTCCATGGTCTGGCCTTCCTGCAGGATGACCAGCAGCAATGGCCGCTCGCTCCACTTGGGATGGGGAATCCCCACCACAGCGGCCTCGGCCACCTTGGGGTGGTTTACCGCACAGTTTTCCAGATCGATGGAGCTGATCCACTCACCGCCGGACTTGATCACGTCCTTCAAGCGGTCGGTAATCTGCATATAGCCATGCTCGTCGAAACAGGCGACATCCCCGGTTTCAAACCAGCCGTCATCATCGAGCGTCTGACCGTCATAGCCATAATATTCATTAACGATCCACGGGCCACGAACTTTCACCGCCCCGGAGCTTTTTCCGTCCCACGGCAGGGTATTGTTGTCGCTGTCGACCACTTTGATATCCACACCAAAGGTGGGACGGCCCTGCTTGAGCTTGATTTTGATGCGCTCTTCTTCACTAAGCGAGTCCAGCTCGTGAGGCATACCGCCGTTGTATGTGCCCAGCGGGTTCATCTCGGTCATACCCCAGGCCTGCTGCACTTCCACGCCGTATTTCTCGCTGAATTCTTCCATGATTTTATAGGGGCAGGCCGCGCCACCGACGGTGACTTTATTCAGGCAATCCACGGTCTTGCCTGACTTGGCGAGGTAGTCCAGCAGCGCGAGCCACACGGTCGGCACCCCGGCAGACATGGTGACGCCTTCCTGATTGATCAGCGAGCACAGTGTCTCGCCGTCACCCATCTTCGGTCCGGGCATCACCAGCTTGCTGCCGACCATCGGCGCACTGTAAACCAAACCCCAGCCATTGACGTGGAACATCGGCACGATGGGCATCACCACATCTCGCAGCGACATGCCAAACACGTCCGGTGCAATGCTGGCAAAGCTGTGCAGAATGGTGGAGCGGTGGGTGTACATTACCCCTTTGGGATGGCCGGTGGTGCCAGAGGTGTAGCACAGTGCTGACGGCGTATTTTCGTCCAGCTCCGGCCAGCTAAATTCATCACTGGCCTTTGCCAACAGGCTTTCATAGCAGTGCGCATTGGGCAGGCTGGTTTCAGGCATGGAGGCTTCTTCGCACATCACGATATAGCCTTTCACCTTGGGCAACAGCTCTTTGACCGGCTCGAGAATCCCCAGCAGGGTCAGGTCGATGAAAATCCACTGGTCATCTGCGTGGTTAACAATGTACTCAATCTGCTCGGGGAACAGGCGCGGGTTTATGGTGTGGCAGATGGCGCCACTGCAAGACACCGCATAGTAGATTTCCAGGTGACGGTAGTCATTCCACGCCAGCGTGCCGATGGTATCCCCCGCTTCGACCCCCAGCTCTGAAAGCACATTCGCCAACTGCCGCACGCGGCGAAAAGCGTCCCGATAACGGTAACTGTGCCGGGGATGATCCGCCGTTACAGAAACGATTTCGGCATTGCCGTTCACTTTCTCAGCGTGTTCCATAATGGCGGTAATGGTGAGCTGACTCATCATCATTGGGGTCATTCTTATTGGTCTCCGAGTGTTTTTCTTTTGCCCCATACTATCCCGGCCAAAGAGCCGGGTGAACCGTTATCATCGGTCAAAAAGCGGGATTCGCGGACAAGCTGCTGACCCCGCATCACCGCGCTGGTATGGTCTACTCTATAACCGACAACTACCCAGGCGGCAGGCCCACAACGATGTATGGTCAAAGTGATTCACTGGACCTTTCGGATCCGCGCTTACCCGCGTTACTGCCGGTTATCCCGCTGCTTGTCGATCTGCTGCGCGAGCAGGACATCGCACCGGAGCAACTCGTTCATCTGCTCAGCGATACTCCCGGCCTGGCCGAGGACACCCTGAACTTTATTAACTCCCCGGTCTTCAACCCAAAGCGCCCACTGGTCGACATCCGCCGCGCCACCGTGTTGCTGGGCAGTCGCAGTATCGCCATTCTCGGGCTCGCCGTAAGCCTGATAGACAGCTACAAAAAACAGCCGCTCAATGGCCTTCGTCACAATACTTTCTGGGCACGGATACTGTTCTGCGCGGTGTCAGCGCGACTGATCGCCGAACGCGAAGAAGACATTGCCGTTGATGAAGCGATTTTTATCGCCAGCTTCCAGGATATCGGCATGCTGGTGATCGATACGCTGGAACCCGGTTTCTACGCCTCGATTGCCCAGCACTGGCAGTCCCATACCGACCTGAAATTACTGGAAAGCGAATACTTCGGCTGTGACCATGCGGCCATCAGTACCGCCGTGATGCGTCAATGGGGGCTCGCTGATGCGCTCGCGGAGGCCGCCGCACTCAGTCATTTAAGTGAACCGCCGCTGAGCAAAGGCAAAACGGAGAGGCTGGGCTGCATTGCGCGTATCGCCTCGCAAATGGCCGACCTGCCCTTCAGCAACGACCCCGACCTTATTCTTCGGCAACTCCACAGCGAGTGTATTGATGGCCTGCAATGGCAGGATGGTCAGCTCGCCATGCAGTTGCATATCTATCGAAATGTGTTTTCGGAGCTCGCCCCCCTGGCACAACGGCTTGGCATAGAACGCAGCGCCTATGAGCGCATTGCCCAGCTCAGCCGTGAGCGTCTGCAACCCCGGCTGGTTGACGCGGCTTTTCGGGCACCGGCCAAACCCGCACCGAAGCTCCACCGCGAGGCCGATGTTCAGGAGGTCAGCGATGCCATTGACCCATTGACCGGGCTGTACAATCGCGCGTCGTTTCCCGAGCTGCTACAAAACGCCCTGAACAACGGTGAGTACGACCAGCAGCCGCTGACCCTGGTTATGCTCAGCGTGAGCAATTTTCCGCGTATTGCGCGGGAACGCGGCGACGAAAGCAGCCATCAACTGCTCGCCGACGTCGCGCGCGTACTGGACCGCCATACCCGGCGCGACGATCTGGTCGCCCGGATCTCAGACGCGATTTTCGCCATCGCCCTGCCTGACGCCCCCGGCACCGCCGCCGCCGCCATCGCCCAACGCTTTGTTGCCAGCGTCACCGAAGCGCTGAGCGAAGATTTTCCGGAAGCGCGAATTCATGCCGTGCCCGCCACTCAGGAAGAGAGGCAGCCCTATCTGTCAGCGCAGGCGCTGATCTCTGATACCGGAAAACAGTTGCTGGCAACGCTGAGAGCAGCCAAGTAATTCCGCACTCGGCAAGACTCACCGTCGTGATGTCAGCGAAGCGATGGGCCAAAAACAAGAAAGCCGCCTGACTTGCAGGCGGCTCTGGGATAAAGGGGCTAAGCGGTGCTAGGCACCGCAGAACAGCGTAGCGCCGTCCGGATCGAAGGTCTCACAGATGCTGGCAACCCCGTCGCTGAGGCACTGATCTGGACTGGAAGCATCACCACACAACTCACCCAATAAAAGGTCGGGGTCCAGCGGAAGCTCTGAGGGCAATGCGGGATCGCTGCTCTCGCCACAGAATGGCGACAGACCATCGGGGTCGAAGCTGCCACACAAGCCTGCAACGCCATCGGTTAGACACTGTTGTGGATCACTGGCGTCCTCGCACAATTGCCCCAGCAGTACCGATGGATCGAGCGGGAACTCTGTGGGATCGCTCGGCTCACCGCAAAATGGCGTCGCCCCCTCGGGGTCGAAAGCATTACAGAGTGATGCCGCGCCATCAGTAAAGCACTGTTCGGGCTGACTGACATCCTCACAGAATTGGCCGAGAAGTGCGGCGGGATCCAGAGGAATGCCGTCACCCGAGCAGAAGGGTGTTTGCCCTTCAGCATCAAACGTCTCACAGACGCTGTTAACGCCGTCGGTAAAACATTGCTCCGGGCTGCTGACATCCTCGCAAAGCTGCCCCACCAGTGTGGAGGGGTCAAAGGGGAATTCCGGCAGCTCCGGGTCGGTCGCGCCGCCACAGAACGGCGTCAAACCGTCGGGATCGAAGGTCTCACAGATTCCGCTGGCACCGTCGGCAAAACACTGTGGCAGGTTCGCAACATCGTCGCACAATTGTCCCAACAGCTCGGAGGGATCGACCGGCAGTTCGCCCGGCTCAGCCGCACCGCTACACAGTGGCGTTTGCCCCTCGGCATCGAATACCGCGCACAGACCCTCGGCACCACTGCTCAGGCACTGCGCCGGATCACTGCTGTCCTCACAGAGCTGGCCCAGCAGCTCGGAGGGATCAAAGGGCAACTCGGGCGTCCCCGTGCCAGCACAGAATGGCGTGGCGCTTTCAGGGTCGAAGGTCTCGCAGACTGCACTGAAGCCGTCGGCGAAACACTGTTGCAGATCCGTCTGATCTTCACACAACTGTCCGAGGAAGCTTCCCGGATCGAGCGGCAGCTCCGGCGGCAGACCGGGACCCGTTGCGCCACCACAGAACGGCGTCAAACCGTCGGGATCAAAAGCGCCACAGAGTCCGGCAACCCCTTCAGTCAGGCACTGCTGCGGGTCCGAGCTGTCTTCGCAGAACTGGCCCAGTAAATCGGCGGGATCAATCGGCAGTTCGGGAATAGACGGATCACTCGGCTCGCCGCAGAACGGCGTCGCGCCATCGGCATCAAAGGCCTCGCACAAGCCATCGAGGCCGTCACTGAAACACTGTTGCGGATTCGTGGCGTCATCACACAACTGCCCCAGCAGATCGGCCGGGTCGACCGGAAACTCCGGCGGAAAACTCGGATCGCTGGGTTCACCGCAGAAGGGGGTCTCGCCATCGGGGTCGAAGGCATCACACAGGCCCGCCAGACCACTGGTGAAACATTGCTGCGGATTGCTCAGGTCATCGCATAGCTGCCCGAGAACGTCCGCTGGATCGACGGGAAACTCGGGGATCGATGGATCACTCGGCTCACCGCAGAACGGCGTCGCCCCGTTGGGATCAAAGGCATCGCAAAGGCCATTGAAGCCGTCAGTAAAGCACTGCTGCGGGTTGGAGGTATCCTCGCAGAGCTCCCCAAGCAGTGTCGCCGGATCAAGCGGCAATTCGGGAATAGACGGATCACTCGGCTCGCCGCAGAACGGCGTCAGGCCGTTGGGATCGAAGGTACTGCACAGTCCGTCTAGACCGCTGCTGAAGCACTGTTGAGGATCACTGGCGTCTTCGCAGAGCTGCCCGAGCAGTACCGCAGGGTCCAGCGGAAAGGCTGGCGGCTCAGCGGGATCGCCCTCGCCACAGAACGGGATTGCACCCTCGGCGTCGAAGGTCTCGCAGAGTCCGGCAACGCCATCGGTAAAACACTGCTGGGGATTGCTGACGTCCTCACAGAGCTGGCCAAGCAGAACAGCGGGATCAAAGGGCAGTTCCGGGGGGAACGTGGGCTCAGTCATCTCTCCGCAGAACGGGGTTTGTCCGCTGGAATCAAACGCGGCACACACCGCCTCGACACCCTCGGCAAAGCACTGTTGCAGATCGCTGCTGTCCTCACAAAATTCGCCGAGCAGCGCCGCAGGGTCCAGCGGCAGCTCTGGAATAGAGGGATCGCTCGGCTCACCGCAGAAGGGGGTTTGACCGCTGGAATCAAAGGCCCCGCAGAAAGCGTTGAGGCCATCAGTAAAGCACTGCTGCGGGTTGCTCACATCGCTGCAGAATTCACCCAGCAGCTCTTCGGGGTCGAACGGCAACTCTGGCGGATCCGTCGGCTCGCCGCAGAAAGGCGTCTGTCCGCTGGAATCGAAGACCTCGCAGATACCGTTCAAGCCGTCAGTAAAACACTGCTGAGGATTGCTGGCATCCTCACACAGGGCACCCAGCAGTTCAGAGGGATCGAAGGGGAATTCGGGCGGGAAGCTTGGGTCACTCGGCTCACCGCAGAACGGCGTTGCCCCGTTGGGATCAAAGGTAGCGCAGAAACCGGCGACACCGTCAGCAAAACACTGTTGCAGGTCACCGCTGTCTTCGCATAGCTGACCAAACAGATCCGCCGGATCGAAGGGCAGCGAGGGCTCTCCGGGCTCACTCGGCTCACCGCAGAAGGGTGTCTCTGCATCCGGATCGAAGGTCTCGCACAGACCGGCTACGCCGTCGGCAAAACATTGCTGAACATCACTGCTGTCATCACACAACTGCCCAAACAGATCCGCCGGATCGAAGGGCAGCGAGGGCTCTCCGGGCTCACTCGGCTCCCCGCAGAAGGGTGTCTCTGCATCCGGATCGAAGGTCTCGCACAGACCGGCTACGCCGTCGGCAAAACATTGCTGAACATCACTGCTGTCATCACACAACTGCCCAAACAGATCCGCCGGATCGAAGGGCAGCGAGGGCTCTCCGGGCTCACTCGGCTCCCCGCAGAAGGGTGTCTCTGCATCCGGATCGAAGGTCTCGCACAGACCGGCTGCACCGTCAGCAAAACATTGCTGAACATCACTCACGTCCTCACACAGCTCGCCTAACAGCAAGCCGGGGTCCAGCGGAAATTCAGGGAACGTGGGATCGCTGCCGCCACCGCAGAGCGGGGTTTGGCTGCTGGAATCAAAGACCTCACAGAAGGCGGCGACGCCGTCGCTGAAACACTGTGCCGGATCGCTGATATCGTCACAGAGTTCGCCGAACAGCAGCGCGGGATCAATCGGAAATTCCGGATCGGATGGCTCGCCACCATCAGCGCAGAATGGCGTTGCTGATGACGGGTCAAAGGCACTGCAGAGACGGTCCACACCGCTGGTAAAGCACTGCTGCAGATCGCTGGCGTCCTCACACAACTGACCCAACAGTTCAGAAGGCTCGCCCGGAAACTCCGGGAACTCCTCAATGGGCAGCAGGCACAAGGTCTCTGGATCCATGTCGGCGCAATTCTCGAACTCCTCGGCAATCTGCTCGAAGCCGGAGAAGTCATCGGGAATAAACTCCTCGTAGGGCAGCGGACAGGCCGTTGCCACGTCGCCATCGGTACAGGCGATAAAGCACTGGCCGTAGGTCGTCGGATCAGTGGCATCACAGGTAGGCAACGGCGTTACCGTAATGGCTACCTGCGCCGAGGCGTTCAGCTCGCCGTCAGAGACTGTCAGCTTGAACGTCAGCACCTCTTGCTCACTGACATCCGGCGCCACAAAGCTGGCTTCGGCCTGATCGGCATTCTCCAGGGTGACAGCACTGCCCTCCAGCTGCTCCCAGGCGAAGGTGACAACATCCTCATCGGGATCGCTCCCGCTGCCGAGCAGTGCCACCTGATCACCGCTAGAGACATTTTGCGCGTCACCCGCATCGGCAGTCGGCGCCTGATTGGCGGGGGTATCACCGGGCTGCACCGTGACAATTTGCTCGTCGCTGCTGCTGGCGCCCTGAGCATCGGTGACCGTCAGCCGGAAGGTCAGCTGGGTAGCCACTTCAACCGTCGGCGCCGTGAAACTCGCCTGCGCGATGTCGGCGTTTGTCAGCGTAACGCTGGGCTCGTCACCGCTGATGGACTGCTCCCAGAGATACGATGCAATCGCGCCATCACTGTCGGCGCTAGCGGAGCCATCCAGGGCGACATCGTCACCCGAGGTCACCGTTTGATCCTCACCGGCATCGGCAGTCGGCGGAATATTGCTGCCGCCGCTACTGTCGCTCACAGAGACGGCAATAATGTCGTAGGCCGACTCATCACTATTGTCGGTAGCCGTCAGGGTAAAATAGAAAATCCGGTCTTCATCGACCTCTGGCGCAACAAAACTGGCCTGATTGCCATCAGCGCCGGTCAGTTCAATACCGCTGTCGACCGGCACACCGTTGCGATTGCTCTGTTGCCAAAGCAGGCTCACCACGCTGCCATCTTCGTCGCTGGCAATCCCGGCAAGGGTGACCGTCGCACCTTCTTGAGCGGAGATATCGGCCCCCACCTGAACCGTGGGCAGCAAGTTAATCGGTGTACCGCTGTTGCGTTGGGCTTCAGTGTCGCGTACTTCCGCCTCGGCGGCCGCTGCGGTTTGAATATCGTCGGCACTGCAAATATTGGCCCCACGGCTCTGCTTCACGTCGCACACAAACTGCACTGCGGGCTTGTCATCCGACGCGAACATTTGCGGGTCGGAAAAGTCGAGCTGGCTGGCATAATTCGCCGCGATGGCATTGGCCTCGAAGGGCACTTGAATCCCGTTACTGCTATCGCCATCCACGTCCAGTGATTGCAACAGGCGGGCAATATTCAACACCTGCGGATAGCTGCCAAACACCTCATCGAGGGTCGCGCCACTGTCGGCCGCGGCCCGGGCGCCATCCACCAGATCAAGCAATGTCACCAGCGGTGCGCCAGGCACATTCCCCAACATCAGAGAACCGATAGAGAAGCTCACCGCATCACTGGGCAGATAATCAAACACCCCGTTCACGTTGGTGATACCGGCTCTCGAGCCGGGACTCGTCACGTAGCGCAAGCCCTGTACAGGGCTGTCGATAATACGCCCGGCAAGGGGATCGGTAGTGGACCCGTCACCTCCAGAACCGGAGGAACGACTGGAGGAAGATGAACCGCCACAAGCGGCCAGGCTGACCGCCAGCGCAGCAACGGCGAGTTTCGAGGATAAAGACATATTGCCCCCAACTGGTGTTCGCAGATAAACCCAGATGTTTATTATTTGAACGATTTGATGAATGACAGATGAGCAGCCGAAGCGGCGAGTCCCTGCCTATTTTTATTTAACCAGCGAACTATGTAACACACATGCGAGATGTGTGCTATAGCAAATCGTTATAAACGGGGGCGCCCTGACAGACGATCAGGCACATTTCATCAGGAAACGATCCCGGCCACGGTGGCGGCCGGGATCGGCAAAAGCGCCGGCGCATTGCACTCAGCAGTGATGGGACAGAATGCGGTGATTCCGCTCACGGGTATGCTGGGAGATGGCTTCAAAATCCGCCAGCAGGATCTCGGGACCACGCGCAGGCAGCACGCACATTTCGCAGGCCAGTTGGCTGCGCGCATCGATCTCGAAACTGTCACGCAGGGCGAATTCGCCGGTGGTGTATTGCCGCCCCTCATCGCTCATATCGAGCGGAGGCGCACCATAGTACTCACCGCGAATTTTTCCTGGAGAGACAAAATACTTGCAGTAGCCGACGCCCACAAACTCGCTCGCCGACCAGATTTGCGGCCCGTTGTCATCGAAGATGCGAATAGACTGACCACCCGTCCCCACCAAGACTTGAACATAACCCAGCGGGTTGGGGAGCCCGAAGCCCATTTTTTCCGAGCGCTGATACACATGGTCGTGTCCCACCGCCAGCAGGTCGACGCCGTAGCGCAGCAGAATATTTTCCTCGAGCAGCACCAGCGCGGGATTCATCGGGCTGCGGCCATCCTGATCGGTCCAGATCGTGTAGTGCTGCATCACCACAATAAAGTCGATTTCGCCCCGTGCGCGACGCAGGGCCGCTTGAGCCAGATCGACCTCGATATTCAACAGCTCTTCCGGGAGCGTGCCGTCATTAATGAGCGCGCCTGCCGTCGTGACCAGGAAATGCACGCGGTTGTAGTCAAAGGAATAGAACGTTGTACCGGGACCATCGGGATTGATACCGGATGTCAGCGGCTTCGGCGGATGGGTGAAGCGGTTTTTGAAGGTGTCGCCATCGAAGTCTTTCTGCTCGTGGTTACCCGGCGCGGCCATGGTAATGCGCTGCGACATCAGCGGCTGCATCTGATCAAACCAGGTATCCCAAATCGCTTGCTCGCCATTGGCATAACTTAAATCACCCGCTAACAGCAGCAAGTCAGAAGGGTTCTTCATCACTTCGGCGGTCAGCATTTGCGGCATTTCCCCAATGCCATGATCGCCAAAATGGATGAAACTCCATTCGCCACTGGGCGACGGCGGAATCACATACACCGGAGACCAGCCCCCGTCATCGGACCCTACCCGGTAGCGCATCGGCTTTTCCGGATCGATCCCGGTCGCCGTCGCGCGATGCGTGAGTGCGTCTACACCAGTTGTCTCAGCAGCGCTGGCATCGACACTGAACTCAAACACCCGGTCTGCAATATCGGCATCGCTCATTGTCTCGTCGACACTGCCGTACTCCATGCGCGAGTAGGGGGCATCCAGCCCATCGGTAAACCAGGTGATCGAGCGTGAGCTGTGACTGTCTTCGGTGAAGCTGGCGTGAATCCCTCGCGGCTGATAAGGGCCGGGTTCTTCAGTATCGGGAATCGGTGTATTCGTACCGCCACCCGAAGAGCCAGAGCCCCCGTTACAGGCAGACAGCACCAAACCCGCCATACCGGCGGCAACAAAACGGCGACGCGTCCAGGGATTTGAGGGGCCAGACATAAAAAAACTCCACGGGGAATATTCAACCCCGTAGAGTGTAAAGAGACAATATGAAGACTGCGTGACAAAGGGGCATAAATGCCCCGTTAGAACCTAGAAAAACGCTTTAAAATCGACACCATAAGTTCTCGGGTCAACCACACCCACATGGTAGGTGCCGAGCACATCGCCGGTCAGACCACCCGGCTGTGACACCCGGTCATCATCAAGCAGGTTTTTGCCCCATACCGCAAACTCATAGCCGCCACCCAGGGTGATATAGCTGAAGCGTGCATTCAGGAGTTTGCTGTCTTCGCCGTAACCCGGAACATTGAAGAACTCATCGAGGTGATCCTCGTTCTCCGGGTCGGTGTTTTCTTCGTAGATGTAATCGACGTGGAGCAACACCGTACCGAATGACACTTCAGGCGACCAATCGAGAGTCAGCGTGTATTCCTGCGGTGAGGTTGCCGAGACATTATCGGCAGTAACGAATTCGCCCTGCGCATTGTAATGCGCTTCACGACTCGACTCCTGCTCGCGGTAGGTATAGATCACACCAAAGCGAAGAGATTCAATCGGCAGCCAGTTTGCCGTCAGCTCAACACCTTGAATTTCTTCATCGGTATTAATCACTGTCGGTACCGCCGCGTTATCATCTGGCCCTCTCGACTCAATCGCCTCCTGGCGATCATCGATAGTCATACTGAACAAGGCCAACTGCGCACGAACCGTCGTTGCAAGGAAATCGCCCTTCACACCCAGCTCGTAGTTTTCTACGACTTCAGGCGAAAGCGGCGCGGTGCGCGTACCGGTATTCAGCGAATCAAAGCCACCAGCCTTGTAGCCGGTAGAAAAGCTGGCGTAAGCCATCGCCGTTTCACCGAGCGCATAATTGGCCACCAGTCGACCCGTGACTTTCTCCCAGCTATCTTCGCCTTCTTCCAGGCCATCGCTGTTGAAAAAGAAGTTTTCGCCAAGCAGTTGCGACAGGGCAAAATCCGTCAGCGGCGCATCCCAGTCAAATTCCTTCTCATCCTTGCTGTAGCGAACACCTGCAAGAATATTCAAGCGGTCAGTAACGGTGAAGTCGGCGTCAGCATAAACACCGTAGTTTTTGAACTTACCGTTGTTGGTCATGGTTTCTGTGACGAACTGTCCCTCCAGCAACCCGCCGAACAGATCATTGATCCATCCCGTGGGCAGCCCACCCAGCATCGAACCTGCCAGCTCAACTACCGCCTGATAGCTGAAGGTGAGCGAGGTGCGCTGATAGGTCTCTTCTTCGCTGTAGTTGAAGCCGGTAACAATATCCACCGACTCCAGTGCCAGGTTGTACTGGGCCTCAAAATAGGCGATATCAGAGTCTTCTTCGTTGTTGGTATCAACGTAAACTTTCTCGACGCCTGTGCCGTCCTCGTCCTGGCGGTTGTAGGTTTCGAACGCGCGGTAGCTGGCGATCAAGCTCACACTGCTGCTGTCACCAATGTCGTACCAGAGCTTTCCGGTCACGCCGTACATGTCACGACTTTCACCGCCTTCCATCACGTCGGTATTCAATTTCCGATCTTGTGGGTCAGGAAAATTGGAGTACTCCTCGCTAATCCCCATCATCGCCTGAGGACCGTTATCCACCTTGTCGTAATCCGCTGCCAATTGCAGGCGAAGCCGGTCGCTTGCTTCCCACAGCAGAGCCGCACGAGCGAACTGATTATCCTGCTGGCGAGGGTCAGGCTTGGCTGGCCCCTTGTTCTCGATAACGGCGTCACGCTCGTTGTGTAATACATTCAACCGCAGTGCCAAGGAATCGCTCAGCGGTATATTGCCCATACCCTCTACGCGCAGCAGACTGTAATCACCCACTTTTGCCGAGACAAAACCTTCCGCTTCATCTAGGCTCGGTGCGTTGGGCACGAAGTTAACCACCCCGGCCGCGGCGTTGCGACCAAACAGTGTTCCCTGTGGCCCTTTCAATACCTCGATGCGCTCCATATCGGAAAACGGCACGGTAATCGCCGCACGCGGCAGATATACGCCATCAAAAAATGTGGCGACGGATGGATCTCCGCCGGTACTGATGTTCGAACTCTCAATGCCACGGATCACAAAAGAAGACTGTGTGACGCCGCCGGCATCCTGCACATTGGTGCCCACTTTCAGACCGGGAATATAGGCCTGAATATCAGCCATGGTTAATGCACCGGTATTTTCCACATCCTGCGTGGTAAACGTATCGATTGTGACCGGCACGGTCATCGCACTCTGCTCACGCTTCTGCGCGGTAACAACGACTTCTTCGAGAGCCAGATTGTTGGCAGCCTCACTCATGGGAGCAACGGCAAGCAGGCCCGCCCCGAGAAACATTGAACGTCGACGGTTCTTGTACATGGTTTCGCCTCTTCGCTTCTGTGGAGCAGCTTGAGCCACTTCCAAAGATTTAGGACCCATCCCTAGTCGGGAGTTAAACCTTCCAACCACAAACAATGGATCGGAAGGAACTTCTTAACTCTTTTATAATTAGCGAATACTTACTTCTTAACCTGTAGCATAAACTCTGCCACTTTGCGCCTTAATTCAGGTGACAGGTGAGATTGCGTCGGCATCGCCGGATAATCCGGACGCACTTTATGCGGATTGGCAATATATTCAGCAATACCTTCAGCGTTATTGTGATAAATCGCCTGCACAGCCAGAGTTGGCGGACCAATCATCCGCACGTTATAGGCGTGGCAACCCGCACAAATTCCGTAGTAAAGACGTTTAATACGTTCTTCGTCATTTTCAATTTCGCGATCAGGCGCGCCATCAGCGAGCAGGTAGGTATCAATATCGTGCGTATTTTCACGCTCGCATTTGCTCCACTTATCCAACCCGAAGGTGACGTACATTTCTTTGTTTCGAATGCAGTTGTCGGGCTCTTGTGCTGAACCCAAATTAGCCAGAACATCGGGACCACGGCGTTTAAATTTCGTGAGCATAGCCGCTTTAATTTCCGCTACCGGATCCGCACCGTTATCAAACATCAGGTTATCAAGTACGGCGATGCGATCCGGGTTGGGCTCTGATTCGGGGTCGGAAGCAATATCGGTCACGAACGACAAATCTGTCACGACAATACCGGCGGTCTGGTTACCGGAGATTTGATTGCCTTCTACAATCACGTCATCGGCAGCCATAATTACCACACCGATACCCTTGGGCACCTTGCCAACCAGGGAGCCTGGCTCGCCAAAGTTTTCGGTATTGTTATTCACCACAAAGTTATTGCGGAGAATAATGTCGTAGGCGGTTTTAATCGGCAGACCGGGAGTAATAAAGACCAACAGGCCCGCAGTGTTGTTATGCGCGTAGTTGTTTTCAACAATGGCATGGCGCGTGTTTTCGATTTCGATACCCGCGACGTTTTCGAATACTTCATTGTTACGCACGACCACGTTGTCACACATGCCAACATAAATCGCGGCGTCCTCAATACCACTGAGGGTGTTGTACTCGACCAGACCATTTTTACCGAGCTGCGGGAAAATACCGTAAACGCCGGTATCAATAACGCGGTTATAACGGATCACATAGTTATTGCCCGCCTGCCCCATAATTGCATTACCTTTGTAATGCTGAATGGTCAGCCACTCGACCGTAACGCCATTACCGGAATACAGGACGGCATCATTGAGCTTGCCCTCGCCTTCCATGACCGGCCACTCACCATCGACCACCACACCGCGCAGCGTAATATCGTCTTTGTCGATATAGACACTTTCTTTATAGGTGCCAGGATGAATCAGAATAACGTCACCGGGTTCGGCCTTATTGACGGCGTCCTGAATCGACTCGCCATCTTTGACATTAATTTCCGCCGCCAGCAGCCCCGGTGCCAAACAAATCAGGCTGAGCCATAACAGCAGTTTGCGAACAGAGGTACTCATGGTTGATCTCCTCGATACATGCGCCGACTCAGGTCGACGGCAGCTTGACGCCCAATACCGGCGGCAGCCCTGAAGGAACCGCATCAGGCAAAGCCGGCATAAAGCTTTCATCAGTCAGTGTGTGTAAAAACTCCACCAGCAGATCCAGTTCCTCATCGGTCAGATTCGGTTCCCAGATATGCCAGTGCAAACTCAGTTGTTCCCCTTCGGGCACCGCGTGGCCGCGACCGCCGGTATAAAACGCCACCGCCTCGCGCAGCGTGGCAAAGCGACCGGAATGCATATACGGCGCTGTTTTGGCGATATTTCTCAGCGTCGGCACCTTGAACCCGCCGCGCAGTGACGGGTCGCCAGTCACCGTTTGAGCTCCGGGGTCCAGTGGCAAGCCTTCCGGCTCCGGGGTCCCAAGTACGGCGATTTGCTGATTGGTAAACGCGGGCGGGGTGTGGCATTCCGCACAGCGGGCAACAAAGGAACGAAACACGTTCATCCCCTGAATTTCACGCTGATTCAGCGCCTCGTGGTAACCCAGGGCGTAAATGTCGTAGCGGCTGTTCAACGAGATCAGCGAAGCCTGAAATGCTGCGATGGCCTCGTAGACCTGCGCCAGTTGAATATCGCCATCTCCGCCGTAGGCCTGAGCAAACAGCTTGCGGTACGCCGCGTTGCCGCGCAGATCGCTCAGCAACTGATCCGGCGTATTTGCCATTTCATTGGCTGCAAACAGGGGCTCGAGCATCTGCGCCTCCAGCGAGGCCGCGCGACCGTCCCAAAACAGACGACGCAGAAAGCCGACATTCCAGAGGGTGGGTGCAGAGCGAGGCAGCGGCTTGCCGTCGGCCCCCATGCTGCGACCCACGCCATCGGCAAAGCCTTTTTCAGGGTCGTGACAGGAGGCACAGCTCATTTGGCGACTGCCAGACAGCAGGGGATCGAAGAACAGCAGGCGCCCCAGATCAATCTGCTCAGGAGAAAAGCCCTGGCGCAGCGCTGGCAAACCGGTCTGCAAACCACCAACACCGCTGTCTTGCAGCGACGCATAGTCGTTGTACAGGCTGCTGAGATAACAACCGCCATCACGCAGGGCAAAGCCGGCGGGACAGTAGTCGTTAAGCTGCCAGTCTGCACGCAACAGCGCGCTATTCGTCAGCAACAGCAATAGCAGCAGCGGCGCCACAACGCCGCGCCCTGTCAGCGCCAACATCAGTCTGCCAGGCTTTGGATATAGCTCAGCACGTCCGTCAACACCGCCTCATCAGACAGGTGCCGGGCCATGATCGCCATTTGATATCCGTACTTATCTGCCTCGTCAGCACCGCGCAGACCATCGCGGAAATGCTGGTACTGACGCATCAGGTACCAGTCATCCACACCGGCCAAAGCGGGCGCCTGCAGCACGTCCAGCCCTTCCGCAGCCGGGCCATGACAGGCGCCGCAGAGGTTGCTGTAGTAGTCAGCACCGCGTTTGATATTACCTTCCAGCGTCGCTTCCGCCGCTTTGCCACCCAGACCGGCGATGTATGCCACTACCGCATCGACGGCAGCCTCATCGGGCAGGGTTTTGGCGATAGCCTGCATCTGCATGCCATAGCTGTCTTCAGGGTGACTGCCGCGCAGGCCCGCGCGGTATTGCTGCAGTTGACGCTTCAGATACCAGTCCTGCTGGTTGCGAAGCGACGGTGCACCCAATGCGCGATTGCCCTCGGCTTTGTCACCGTGACAGGCAACACAGGCCGCATACAGCGCTTTACCATCGGCGCTGCCGCCAGATGCCAGCATCTGCTTGGCTTCCGCCGCCGCTTGCTCACTGTCGGCCGATGGGCCGGGATCGCCACTACAGGCGCTTAATACGATTGCCAAAAGGGCCGTGATAATTGGACCGGCACGGAATACCGGCAAGCCAAAACGACCAACAAAAACTTCCATTGCGCTCTCCTACACTCAGGCGTTATCCGTCATATCAATTGCGGATATTTTTCTTATCGTCGCTTTGCGCAGCCTTGCTAGCAGGGTCTATGCCAAAAACGTTTACATTGCCCCGTTAGAGCGCAAAGTTAGCAGCTAACACATAAGAAGTTAGCACCTATTACATCTTCGGCAAGGGGGAATGTGACCGTAGCATTACGACTCATCGCCTTTATAACATGTAACTACGTCGCGCAAAATGCCCCAAAAAAATGCCCCGACCGGAATTTCGCACTCCAGCGGGGCAAAGGGCATCGAAACATGCAGGGGCACAGGGCCCCGTGGAAAACTCAGCGCTGCAGGGCAGCAACCTCGGGGTAGCGCTGCTGCCAGTCGGCAATCAGCGGGCGCTGATCGATATCATCAGGATGAAATCCCCGACGGAAGGCCTTTAGAAAATGGGGCAGCGATTCGCGCATCAAACCGCCCTTCCCCCAGAAGAAGCGCATCGCCTGCCACCATTCGCGCAGGCTGGCGCGACGCTTGTCGGCGCGCATCAGGAAGCGCTGGAATCCCATCATTCGGACGAAGAACAGGATCAGTGACAGCAGCAACACACGGCGACGCAGCCATTCACTGCCAACCTGCTGACGAAAAACATCAAATGCCACAGACTTGTGCTCGATCTCTTCAACAGCATGCCAGATCAACATGTCCCGGAACGTCGGGTCCATCTGCGCCATGATCTCGGGGTGACGCAGGGCGTGCTCTGCCAGCGTTGCGGTGACGTGCTCAAGAGCAACGGTAATCGCCAACTGCCGCTTGGGACTGAGCCGCTGGCGAGCATTGTTCAGCAACCACTTGGAACGCTCTGTCACTTCCCCCATGGGAAACCCAAGATCCTCAAGGGCTTGATTAAAATCCTCGTGCGCCTTGCCGTGATGCGCTTCCTGGCCGATAAACCCGCGAATACGCTGCTTCAATTCCGGGTCGTCAATGCCAGGCTGGTAGTGGCGAACCGTATCGATGAAGAAACGTTCGCCGTCGGGAAAGGTCGCCGACATCGCAAAGAAAAACGCGGAGATGAGGGGATTCCCTCCAAACCAGTATTTTTCCATATCGGGGCGAATCTCAAAATTCATTCGCCGAACGGTAATCGATGCCGCTTCGCTCATGATCTTTCCCTCTTAGTGTTATAGCGGGGCGCACACTGCCCCTTGGATGATTACACTATGGCATGGCACATTAATCAGCGGCAGGTTAAATTGTGTCACTCATCGGTGCTTAGAATGCAGCAATAAAAATGGATATCGAAAAGCATGGGCACGGCCGGTACGCAATTTCCAGCGACTATCTCGTGTCGTTGAGCGAACAGGCCTTTGAACGCGGCATGAACGTCACTAGTCTTCTGCACAACAGCGGACTGGAGACCAGTGTGCTGCTGCGGCAGGACGTCAGTATTGGCCACGAGTCGTTTCTCACGGCGATTGCCAACTTCCACAATATGGACGGAAACCTCTGGTCTGCCTTGGAGGGCGGGCGCCGCATGACACTTTCCAAACACGGTTATCTCGGCTACGCCGCGCAACACAGTCGCAACTTGCTGGAGGCCGCCGACAAGCTCTATCGCTATGTTTCCACGCGGGTTGATTTCATCAGCCTGCAGCGCGGCGGACGCGAGGACCGGGCAGAAGTGCTGATCCTGCCGCGCATTGAGGAAAGCCCCGCTCTGCGCTATATCTGCCTCTGCATCATGGTCTGCCTGGAGACACTGGGTCGCCAAATGATGGGCAGCCGGGCAGAGCAGCTCGCCAGTTGTATTACCATGAAAGGCCCCGCCCCATCGACTCCCGCGCCGCCGCTGCCCGGCAATTCACGTATTGTCTTCGACGCGGATCGATACAGCGTCTCCTGGCCGCTGGAAGTGGTCGACTTTCCCCTCGGCAGTCGCGACGCCGAGCTGGCCAAGCTGGCCGATGCGCGCTGTGAAACTGCCCTGCGGCGATCGCTGGACAGTCAGACATTGACCTCTCGGGTACTGGCCCTGCTTCACCGCAACACGGGCGAGCTTCCCTCACTGGACGACATCGCCGCGCGGCTGAATATGTCCACCGCAACGCTGCAGCGGCGCCTGAAATCTGAGGGCGCAAGCTTCCAGCAGTTGAAGGACCGCTTCCGGGAGGATCAGGCCAGAACCCTGCTCGCCAGCGCGATGAGCATCGAGCAAATCGCCGATCAGCTTGGCTACAGCGACGCCAGCAATTTTGCCAAAGCCTTCAAAAGTTGGACCGGCAGCAGCCCCAGCCACTATCGACAACAGTTGACCAGAGCCGGGGAATAAACGCCCCTAAACCAAAACAGGCGCCCGAAGGCGCCTGTTTCCAAAGAGCTGAGATTCAATATTCTCAGGGGTTATCGGTATACAGCGTGTAGTCACCGCTGCCACTGTAAGACTTTATCCGCCAGCGGTAGGTGCCGCTGCTCCCGTTGTAGGTAATGGTTTCATCCGAGCCATTGGTTTCACTGCTGGCAACGGCCGACCAACTACTGAAGATCAGGAAACCACCCAGCTTCTCCAGTACCAGATCAAAGTCTGCATTCGCCGGTCCTTCCAGCACCGCGTAAAACTCACCGCCATTGCTGTTAAAGCCGCTACTGCTCGGGCTATAGTCAGTATCGTTGCTGCCACTGAGATTGCCACTGCTTTGCTCGCACTCCGGACAGGGGCTGGCACCCGGCTCGAGCAGACTGATCAGCTCACTGGCCGTATCGGATTGCCCTTCGGCGTCGTTAACCTGCAGGCTCACCGTGTAGTCGCCGTATGCGGCATAGCTATGACTAGGGGCTTGTCCGCTCGCCGTCGCGCCATCACCAAAAGACCAGCTGTGCTGGGTAATACCCTGATCGTCCGTCGATGCAGACGCATCGAAGCTGCACGTCAGCGCATTACAATTGTAGGTGAACGACGCGCTTGGTGGGAAATCAGCGCCTTCGCCCTGTGCGATCTGCAACAGCAGATTCGGTGAACCGCTACCGATGCTGCTCAGTTTGTTCGCAACACCACCTTGCAGCAGGCTGGCAAAGACACTGGCCGGACTGGCCGTCGGGGTCTGCGCCAGAATCAATGCCGCCGCCCCGGCAACATGGGGCGAGGCCATGGAGGTACCGCTGATGGTATTGGTGTCACTGTCACTTTGATACCAGGCAGAAGTGATGGACGAGCCCGGCGCAAAGATATCCACGCAGCTGCCTTTGTTGGAAAAGGAAGAGCGTGCATCCGATGCGGTCGTCGAGCCCACCGTCACCGCCTCGGCGACGCGATTAGGCGAACCATTGCAAGCATCTACATTGTCGTTGCCCGCGGCCACCACAAAGGTCACACCCGCGCTGATTGCACCGCGCACCGCCGCATCGAGCGCGTCACTGTTCCCGCCACCCAGACTCATATTCGCCACGGCGGGGGCCTGGTGATTGGCCGCCAGCCAATCCACCCCGGCAATCACCCCGGAGTTACTGCCCGAGCCATTACAGCCCAGAACACGGACGGGATGCACTGTCGCCGCTTTGGCCACGCCGTAACGACTGCCCGCGACGGTGCCCGCCACATGGGTACCGTGTCCGTTACAGTCATCGGTATCGTCGGGGTCTGTGCTGCCGAACAGAAAACCGGAGGACACAAAGTTACGCCCGGCACCGACACGCCCGCCGAACTCGTCGTGGCTGCTGCGGATACCGGTGTCGACAACATAGACATGCACACCCTGCCCATCAACGGAATAGGCGTACTGATTGTCCAGCGGCAACGACGGCTGATCGATGCGATCCAGCCCCCAGGTGGCATTGCTCTGCACCTGAGCGATCGCGACGGTCTGGTCCTGCTCAACCAGTTTGACCAGAGGGTTGTTCGCCAGCAGTGCGGCGGCCTCCGGGCTTAACTTGGCAACAAAGCCGCTGACGGCAGACTGATAGATACCCAGCAATTCACCGCCAACCGTGCCCAGCAGTTGCTCCACCAGTTCCGGTATTGGCAGACCGGAGAGCAAACTGTCTTCGGCCTTCTGCAGGAGGACAATGTACTGGCCGTCGATCGGTTCACCCGCAGCAATGCCATCAGACACCGACACACTGACGTCGCCACCCTGCTGCTCCCCGGCCGCGGGCTGACTGAGGCTTTGTGCCGCGGCACCGCTACTCTCGCCGCCACTTCCACCACCCCCACAAGCACTTATCGTCAGCGCCAGCAGAGTACTCAGCATTACCTTGTTTTTATTCATATTATTAACGTCCTTAAACCAATAGCGTGAAGTCTTATCGACAACAGGAGCCCGGCAGAGCCCAGCGCAGAACTGTAGACAAGCTATTGGGTAAACGACCGTTAACCAATACGTATTCCTAAGGAGCCGCATAGGCGAAATGTCATAAATCTTCCGTTTCGTGACATCGTTCACCACAGCGACGCTCGGCAGCGCTCACCACCGCGCGTAGTGATCCTCCGCCAGCCCCCAAAGTCCGTCCACATGCAGGGTTTCTCCCGGCAGCCTAACCGTGCCGATATAGCGGCCAAAAAACTGACTGAAGTTGGAGGCAATAAAACCCGCATCACGTCGCTCGCTGCGACGTCCAGCGGGTTCGAAAGACAGGTCCAATACGCCGTCCTGGGAGCGCATTCGCCAGCGCGACTCACGATGGTCGCGGTCGAACTCGAACACCACCGTACTGAGCTTGATAAGCTGGTCGTCCAGCCAAAGCGCATTTTCGGTGTAACCGGTGTCATTAACACCGGCAACCAGATTGAATCCTAGCCGTCGACCATCGGGCAGGTATGCCGACAGACTGCCCCAGTTCCAAAAGGTCTCACGGCGCATATAGCCCGCCGTCCAATCTACCGAGCCGAGACTGCGCTGCGCCGCCAGATCGTGATCAGTCCCCTGCCAGTGTACCGTCCCTTTCACCGGCCTCGCGGTGATCTTCTGCGTATACACCCAGCCCTGATAGCCCGCACGGGTGCACAACGCCATCGGAGCGTAAGCATCGCCCTCATCAATATCTGCCTCAATGCGCAGCCCCGAGGCGAGGCTCACCGACACGCGACGCAACCCCCGCTCTGCAGAGATATGCAGGCGGTTAGAGCCTTTGTGGAACACGGCTTCGCCATCATTAGGACGCGTCTCGATGCCTGTCCTGCGCGCCAGTGGCTGGAGAAAACTGAATTCCTCAAATGCGCCGCTCAGCGGCGAGTACGCGTAGACAAAGGCGTTGCTCAACCACTTCAAATCTACAATGGCCAGCCCCACAATTAACTCGGGGCTGCTCAGTGCCACAAACTGAAACTGATTAAATGCAAAGTGTCGGGCAAGCCGTCCCCGGCGCCTGTCCATGGGGCTGCGCAGGTCGCAGTCGCGATAATTGATGTCAGCAGGCGCCGGATCAAATTGACCAAAATGCGGCTGGCCGTTGTCGCCAATCAGCTTTTCCATATCGATATTTTCCTTCCGAACGGCTCAGTGCCAACACTGACGACAAGCACCGGCAAAGCAAACCTATTTCCGCCGACATTAAATGACAGCGGCAACCACTTTAGCCAGCCGTTAGCAAGCATTCACTCTCAAAATCGCGACATTCGACGCATCAAGCCCTACAATGGCTGTTTTTACCCGGTGCGGGATCAAGGAAGACGTCACCGACGACCGCTTTGAAACGATGAGTCGACAGGGTTCATTCATGCTTGGCATTGAACAATTTATTCGACTGCAAACACCCCAGCCGCCGCTGGGGGAGACTCCGTGCTGCCTGGCCGCAGACTTCGACGCCGCCTATTTCAACCCCGCCTTTTTTGACGCCTACGATATTCACTGCCCCGACAATATTGCCCGTGCCGCCAATAAACGGCAGGCGGAGTATTTTGCCGGACGCTGGCTCGCGGCCAAAGTGATGGAAAACTTTGGCATTCGCAACTTCAAGCTCAGCGCCGATACCCGAGGCTGTCCGCAATGGCCCGAGGGCTTGCTGGGCAGTCTCAGCCATGGCGACGACCATGTGCAGTGCTGCGTCGGCGAGCGCAAACACTTTCGCGCCATCGGCATCGACGTTCAGGCACCGATTACAGAAGACGCCGCCCGAAAACTGCAAATGCGCATTCTCTCCAGCGCAGAGCGCGATCTGCTGGCGCAGAGTGAGCTGCCACTGAACACCGCCGTGGCCATGAGCTTTTCTGCCAAGGAGAGCATTTACAAGGCCATCTACCCGATTGTGCGGCGCTATTTTGGCTACCGCAGCGCCGAGCTGATCGCCATTGATGAGGCGCAGCAGTCGCTGCGTTTCCGGCTCGACGCCGAATTGACGGAATTGCCCGGCTGCCCGGCCGAAGTCAGCCTCAGTTACCACTGCCAGCCCGAACGGTTGCGTACCACCTTGCTGCTGAAAACCGGCAGTTGAGCCAACACCGCGCTTGGCCGAGCATTTCTGACATCGTCGAGAATAAAGGAGCCCAGACCATGCAGAACTTCCTCTTCCAGAGTTGTCCCCGCATCGTCAGCGAAGCCGGCGGCCTGCAACGCCTCGCCGACTTTTGCCGCCAACTGGGCATGAAACGTCCCTTTATCGTGACCGACCCCGGGCTCGCCCAACTCGGCCTGCTGCAGAATGTGCATCAGGCGCTGAACGATGGCGGCCTGCCCCACGCCAGTTACAGCGAGGTGGAAGCAGACCCCGCCGAACACATTGTCGAGGCCGCACTGGCCGCTGCCAAAGCCTGGGGAGCCGATGGCATTATTGGCTTCGGCGGCGGCAGCTCCATGGATACCGCCAAACTGGTTGCACTGATGGCGGGCGGCGGCGAGCCTCTCAGCGCGCTCTACGGCGTGGACCAGGCCAAGGGACAGCGCCTGCCACTGGTTCTGATCCCCACCACCGCGGGCACCGGCTCGGAGGTCACCGCCGTAGCGATTGTCACCACTGGCGCCACCACCAAGATGGGCGTCGTCACCCCGCAACTGTTTGGCGATCTGGCCCTGCTGGATGCCGAACTGACCCTGGGCCTGCCCCCTGCGATTACTGCCATGACCGGTATCGACGCGATGGTTCATGCGATTGAGGCTTACACCAGCGCGATCAAAAAGAACCCCTACTCCGACATGCTGGCACGGGAAGCACTCAGGCTGCTGGCAAGCAATATTGAAACCGCCACCCACCGTGGCGATGACCGCGATGCCCGTCAGGCCATGCTGCTTGGTGCCTGTCTGGCCGGGCAGGCCTTTGCCAACGCCCCGGTCGCCGCCGTTCACGCGCTGGCCTATCCGCTGGGCGGCCACTACCACTTGCCTCACGGACTAAGCAATTCACTGATGCTGCCCCATGTGCTTCGCTTCAACGCCGCCGAAGCCGCACCGCTGTATGCGGAGTTGGCCGAATTGCTGGTCGATCCACAGCGCCTGAGCGGCGACAGCGAAAGCCGCTGTGCGCAGTTTATCAGTGACATCGAGCAGTTAATCGCACGCCTTCAGCTACCCACAAAGCTGGCGAAACTGGATGTCCCCGAGGCGGACTTGCCGATGCTTGCCAGCGATGCAATGCTGCAACAGCGCCTGCTGGTCAACAATCCGCGTCCGGTCAGCGAGGCCGACGCGCTGGCCCTTTACCGGGCCGCTTACGCTTGACGGCAAAGGCCGCATCGCCGCTGTCGCCTCGTCATCACAAGGAATAATCATGTCTGAAGATGCCGCCCGCCAGCGGTCGCACTATCGCTGGTTCACCCCCATCACCACCCGCTGGCTGGACAACGATGTCTACGGTCACGCCAACAACGTCAATTACTACGCCTGGTTTGATACCACCGCCAACCGCTACCTTATTGAACATTGCGGGCTGGATATCCACCGCGGCCAGCAGATCGGCTACATCGTGCACAGCGAGTGTTTCTACAAAAAAGCGGTCGCCTTTCCCGACCAGTTAGAGGGTGCGTTGCGGGTCAACCGGCTGGGCAACAGCTCGGTGGAATACGGTCTGGCCATCTTCCGGCAGGGCGAGGAGGCGGCGGCTGCCCACGGCCGTTTTACCCACGTTTTTGTCGACCGCGACAGCGAGCGCCCGCAGGCAATTGAGGGTGAGCTTCGCCGGGGCCTTGAGCAATTACTGGATGCTGACAGCCATGGCTGACCCCCACTTTCGCCCCTGTCGTCCCGGTGATATCGACGCCGCCCTGCCAATGATTATCAGTTCCGGCCCCGAAGCCTTTGGCTATGTTTTTAATGACCAGCGCGAGGATCAACTCGCCGCCTTTCTGCGCCGGGCTTTTCAGGAAAAAGGCAGTGAATTCAGCTTTCAGCAGCATGTCGCCATCGACGTAGGCGGTGAGGTCATGGGCGTTGGCGCCCTGCGTTTTTCCCACCAGACAGCGGGCTTTTCACTTCGCGCACTGAGCCTGATGCTTCGCCACTACGGACTGATCGCGGGACTGCGCACAGCCATCCGCGGACTGCGCACTGAAGCCATCATCAAACCACCACCAAAGAACGTCGCCTATCTTTATCAATTGGGCGTACGTCCCGAGCAACGCGGACGCGGACTCGGCAGGGCACTGATTGCCCACCTGATTCAACGCGCCGAGGACTTGGGCTACCTGCGGATTGGGCTGAGCGTATCGATCGAAAACCCCCGCGCCCAGACGCTGTATGAACAACTGGGGTTTACCGTCATCAGAGAGTACAGCAGCGCGTTGCGCAGCGATTTCGGTCACGTGCCCGGCCAACGCTATATGGAGCTGGACCTGAGCAATACCCGGTAGGAGGACAGATCATGCAACTGCAACGTCAAAATCTTTTGCGTCGCGACAATTACATCGACGGTCAATGGCGCAGCGCCGCCAGCGATCAGCGCTTCAGTGTACTGAACCCCGCCACCGGCGATACCCTCTGCGACGTGGCAGATGCCGGGGCGGAAGACACCCGTCTGGCCATTGCTGCCGCCGATCGCGCACTGCCCGCCTGGCGCAGTAAAACCGCCAAAGAACGCGCCAATCTACTGCGCCGCTGGTTTGAACTGATCATGGCCAACCAGCGCGACCTGGCGCAGATACTCACTGCCGAACAGGGTAAAGTCCTCGCCGAAGCCGAAGGGGAAATCGCCTACGGTGCGAACTACGTGGAGTGGTTCGCCGAAGAAGCCAAGCGCATCGATGGCGATATTATTGCGCCGCCCAGCGGCGACAAAAGGCTGCTGGTGATAAAGCAGCCGGTCGGCGTCGTCGCGACCATTACGCCCTGGAACTTCCCCAACGCGATGATCGCCCGCAAGGTCGCCCCGGCGCTGGCTGCCGGCTGCTGTGTCGTCAGCAAGCCCGCGGCAGAAACCCCGCTCAGTGCGCTGGCTCTGGCGGTGCTGGCAGAGGAAGCCGGCATCCCCGCAGGCGTATTCAACGTGGTCTGCGGCCAGGACGCCAGCGCCATTGGCGGTGAGATGACCGCCAACCCCACCGTGCGCAAACTCAGTTTTACCGGCTCAACCGCCGTCGGCAAACTGCTGATGGCCCAGTGCGCCGATACGGTCAAAAAGACCTCTATGGAGCTTGGCGGCAATGCGCCCTTTATTGTCTTTGACGACGCCGACCTCGACGCCGCTGTCGACGGCGCGATGGCCTCCAAATACCGCAATGCCGGGCAGACCTGCGTGTGCAGCAATCGCATTCTGGTGCAGGACGGCATTTACGAGGCCTTCGCCGAGAAACTGACCGAAAAAGTCCGCGCGTTCACGCTCGGCAATGGCGCCGAATCGGCGACCACCATGGGGCCACTGATCACCCCCGTCGCCTGCGACAAGGTCCGCACACTGGTAGAAGATGCCTTGGAAAAAGGCGCCTCCGCGACCACCGGCGGTCAGCCTTCTGCTCTGGGCGAGCACTATTACGAACCGACGGTACTGCGCGACGTCACCACCGAGATGCGGGTGTTCCGGGAGGAAATTTTCGGCCCGGTAGCGCCGCTGCTGCGCTTCTCCACAGAAGACGAGGCCGTGGCGATGGCTAACGATACCGAATTCGGTCTGGCCGCTTATTTCTACAGCCAGAACCTGGGTCGCATCTGGCGGGTGGGCGAAGCACTGGAATACGGCATCGTCGGCATCAATGAAGGCCTGATCTCCAATGAAATGGCCCCCTTCGGCGGTATCAAGGAATCCGGCAATGGCCGCGAAGGCTCCAAATACGGCATCGATGACTACATCGAAATCAAGTACCTGTGCCTGGGCGGTCTGCGCTGAGTGCTTAGGCCTTGTCCAGCGACGCGGCCACTTGCTCCACGACCCGACGCGCGGCGGGTAAGCCTTGCAGGTAGCTGCAAAATCCGTGGATCTGCCCCGCCTCGCAGTGATAAGCCACCGTATTTCCCGCCCGCGCCAAGGCCTCGGCAAAGGCCTGACCCTCGTCGCGCAGAGGGTCGCAGCCCGCCGTGATCAGCGTGGTTGGCGGCAAGCCTGCCAATTCAGCCCGCAGCGGCTGTGCATAGGGCGACTGGCGCTGCGACGCGGGCAAGTATTGCGCCCAAAACCAGCGCATCTGCTCCCGGCTCAGCAGATATCCCTCGGCAAATTCATGCATGGAATCACTGTCGCAGGCCGCATCGATTGCCGGGTAGAGCAAACACTGCCGCGCGGGTTGCGGGCCACCGCGATCCCGGCACAGCAGACTGGTCGCCACCGCCAGATTTCCCCCGGCACTGTCACCGGCCACCGCAATATTGTTGGTGTCGACGTCCAGCTCCACCGCCTGTGAGGCCAGCCACTGAAAAGCGCTGTAGGCATCTTCAGGGGCCGCCGGAAAGGGATGTTCCGGTGCCAAGCGATACGCCACCGACACCACCAGGGCACCAGCGGCGTTGCACAGCGCGCGGCAAATATTGTCGTGGGAGTCGAGATCGCAGAGGACAAAGCCACCGCCATGAAGAAACAACATCGCCGGACGCGCCGCGGCGGCCGCTTCCGGTGCATACAGGCGAAGGCGCAAGGGCTGGCCATCGCCACCGGCTATTGTTTCCTCCCAGACACGCCCCACCGCTTCGACTTTGCCCTGCGGCATTGTCATCGCCTGGCGAAGGGCCTCAATCGGAAGCTGGCTGAAATCGACCGCCGGCTGACGATTCATGGCCTCGAGCAGGCGCCGCGTTTCCGTATCCATCGTCGTGTTCATGCGCCCTCGTTTTACTCGCAAATCGCCATTTGGAATTGTGGATTCTGGTCGTTTAGCAACTCCTCGGCACGGCGTCGATATTCCCCTTTGAAGTCATCGTGACTGAAGATCCAAAAGCGCTGCTGCTCAACGGCAGCCAACATCAGCGCGGCAAGCTGATCAGCGGGCATCCCCGCCGCGACACCGCTGCGCAGAAAATCATTCAGCTGCCCGGTGGCCGCGTCAGGATCGGATACACCCTGCATGATATTGCTCTGCACCTGCGCCGGGCAGGCGACGGATACGCCTATCTCGGCGCCCTGCTCCTGCAATTCATAGTGCAGCGTCTGGCTCAATGCCACCACCGCATGCTTGCTCACCGAGTAGGCCCCCATGCGCGGCGACGCCAGCAAGCCGGCCATCGAGGCCGTGTTAACGATGTGAGCGGGGCCACCTTGGGCGAGCATTCGCGGGACAAACACTTGAATGCCGTGCAGCACCGACATCACGTTCACATCCATTACCCGCTGCCATTCTTCATATGACGTTTCCCAGCACCGACCGCTGCGCAGCATACCGGCATTGTTAAACAGCAGTTCGACCTGCCCGAAACGCTGGTACGCCAGCTCTGCCAGCGCCGCAATAGACTCACGGCTGGCCACATCCACTGACTGACACAGCAGTTCGCCGCCAATACCGTTTAATTCACTTGCCAGCGATTCCAGACGCCCGGCATCCAGATCGGCCGCCACTACATTCAGACCGCGCTGCGCACAGGCCATCGCCAGTGCCCGCCCGATACCGCTGCCCGCGCCGGTAATCACCGCCGTTTGGCCTGCTGCTAGTTCCATGACTGTCCTCGTTGCTTTGCTGTTATGTGATGACAAGAATGTGCGCCAGACCGCTCACGGGACATCGTTGATATGGACTAATCAACGGTTTTTTCCTCGGGGTATACTGCCGGGAGCTCGGATGGAATACTTGTCCCGACAGGCTGCCATAACAACACTAACCGCCAGTTTGAGCTTACTATGACGCCCGGTCCTCACCAGTCAGACAGCGATATTCTCGACGCGATGGTCGACAGCATTTACGCGGGTATCGACGAGCAACCGCTGTGGCAAACCCTGCTGGACCAGCTCTGCCAGACGCTGACAGCGGATATCAGTTTTCTCATTCTGCGCAAGCCGGTGCCCGGCGACACCGGCCTGTTGCTGAGCCACGGGCTGCCGCCGCATATTTCCCAGTCACCCGCCAATATCTACAGCGAAGGGCTGTATGCCCTCGACCCCTTCGTCAACCTGCCAGAAGGGCAAGTGATGTCGCTGGACGAGCTGATCGCCGGCGACAGCCTGCAACGCAGCGAGTTTTACCAGAGCTGTATGAAACCTTACGGTATAGAGCATATTCTCGGCGCCGACCTGCGCCTGCCAGAGGGCCTGAACGCCAGCCTTCGCCTGACCCGCAGTGACGAGCAAGGCAGCTTTGAACCGGCACAGCGTGCGCTGCTGCAACGGCTGTTGCCGCACCTGCGACGCGCCATCGGCCTCTTTGCACGCCTGCAGCGCATTGAGAGCGAGCGCTCACTGATGGAGCAGACCGTCTCCCAGTTGTCGCTGGGCAGCGTGCTGCTGGACGAGCAGCGCAATGTGCTGCACAGCAACCGCGCCGCGCAAAATATCGCGCTGGAGAATCCGGACATTCTCCACCTCGGTGAGCAACTGTCGATCAAGGTCGACCATCTTGCCGCGCGCTTCCGGCAGTTACTGGAGCGCGCTATCGCCGCCCATCACAGTGCTGAAACCGATGTGGTACAAGCCTTGTCGCTGGGCCGCAGCGAGCAACAGTTACCACTGAATCTGGTGCTTCGCCCACTGCCGCCCGGCAGCTCTATCGACGGCCAGGCACTGCCTGCCGTCGCGGTATTTATCAGTGACCCGGAATACAAATCCCCGGCTCCGGTAGATGTTCTCCAGCAGCTTTATGGCCTTACCCCCGCCGAATCCCGGCTGGCGACGGCATTGGCCGACGGCCTGAGTCTGGACGCCGCCAGTGAGATGCTGCACATCAGCCGCAATACCGCCCGCGCTCACCTGCGAGCTATTTTCGCCAAGACCGGCGTCACCCAGCAGACCATGCTGGTCAGCCTTCTGCTGAAGAGCGTCGCGGCCGCCACCGCCAAACTTCCCTGATCGACGGTCACGCAAAATAGTTGATCTGGACGATTTCGGCTTGCCCCCGCCCTCCTAGCATGGGCTCATCAACACAGCGCTCATCCAAGGTGAAGGCATGACACAACAACAAGATACACGCACTATCATCATCGGCGCCGGCATGGCAGGCATCCTCGCGGCCATAAAATTGCTGGAGCAGGGCAAAACCAACTTTTGTGTTTACGAGAAGGCCGATCGTATTGGCGGTACCTGGCGGGACAATACCTACCCCGGTCTGACCTGCGATGTCCCCTCGCACTCCTACACCTACTCCTTTGAGCCGAACCCGAACTGGACCCGGACCATGCCGCCGGGCGCAGAGATTCAGGCCTACTTTGAAAACGTGGTCGAGAAATACGGCCTGGCGCCCTATCTGCGCTTTGGCGAAGAAGTGACCCGCCTGGACTTCATTGACGGTCGCTGGCAGTTGCAGACCATCAGCGGGCGCCGCGACGAGGCGGACTTTGTCGTCGCCGCCACCGGCGTGCTCCACCACCCTCGCTTGCCGAACATCAACGGCATGGAGCGCTTCAAGGGCGAGCTGTTCCACAGCGCGCGCTGGGACCACAGCGTGCCACTCGACGGCAAACGCATTGCCGTGGTCGGCACCGGCTCCACTGGCGTGCAAATTGTCTCGGCGCTGGCAGGTCGCGCCAGCCATCTCTGCCACTATCAGCGCAGTCCACAGTGGATCATGCCGGTGATCAACACCCCTTTCAGCGAAGAAGAACGCGCCGCCTGGCGACGCGACCCGGCGCTGCTGAAACGCCTGCAACACGACCCGGAGCTGGAAGCCAATATCGAGCGATTCTCGGTAGCCATTACCGAGCCAGACTCCGAAGCCATGCAGCAGATCGAAATGATCGTGCAGCAAAACCTGGAGCAGTCGGTTCGCGACCCGGCGCTGCGCGAGAAGCTGCGCCCTAACTATCGCGCCGCCTGTAAGCGATTGATTTACGCCGATACGTTCTATGAGGCCGTACAGCGCGACAACGTGGAAGTGGTCATTGAGGATGTAACGCAGATAGAGGAAACCGGTATTCGCAGCCCCAATGGCGAGCTTCGCGAATTCGACATTATCGTGCTGGCTACCGGCTTCCAGGCTGATCGCTTCATGCGCCCGATGACCATTACCGGCCGCAACGGCAACACACTGGAAAACGCCTGGGCACAGCGCCCAACCGCCTATATGGCCGTGTCGATTCCCGACTTTCCCAATCTGTTTATGCTGAACGGCCCCAATGGCCCGGTAGGTAACTTCTCATTAATCGAGATCGCCGAGCAGCAGTGGCACTACATCCAGCAGTTGATGGACAAGGTCGAGCAGGGCGAATGCCGGGAAATCTGCGCCAGCGAAACAGCGCTGGCGCAGTTTGACGAGGCCCGCATCGCGGCGGCCAAGCGCTCGATTTTCGGCTCCGGCTGCCAAAGCTGGTATCTGGATGCGCAGGGTGTGCCCGCCACCTGGCCGTGGAGCCGCAGTCACTTTAAAGCCTGTATGCAGCGCCCCGACTTTTCCGCCTACGAACAACATTAAGGGATTCCGACCATGACTACTGCACTTGTCACCGGTGCCAGCTCGGGCATTGGACAGGCCACCGCCAAGCGACTGGCCGCAGACGGCTACCGGGTGATTGCCGCCGATGTTCAAGCTCCCAAGCCCCCCTGGGAAGGCGATGTCCACTACACCGCGATGGACGTCAGCAATCACGACGCCATCAAACAGCAATTGCCGGAACTGGCCACCCAGCATGGCGATATTGATGTGCTGGTGAATTGCGCCGGGGTGGCGAGCTACGGCCCGGCTCTCGGCTTGGATGACGCGGAATGGCAGCGCGTATTGACCATCAACCTCAACGGCAGCCTATGGCTGAGTCAGGCGGTACTGCCGGGCATGCTGGAACGCGGACGGGGCTGCATCGTGCACGTCGCCAGCATCTTCGGCCTGGAAGGCTGCGACAACAATATCAGCTACAACGTCTCCAAAGGCGGCGTAGTGCAATTGACCCGGAGTCTTGCCGCCGATTATGCCCATCGGGGCATTCGCGTGAATGCCGTCGCCCCCGGCCTGATAGAAACGCCCATGACAGCCATGATGAAGGAGAACCCGGAGGGGCATCAGCAGTTTGTGAACTGGCATCTGCAGGCCCGCGCCGGTCGCCCCGAGGAAGTCGCCGGCGCCATCGCGTTTCTCTGCTCCGACGACGCCAGCTTTGTAAACGGCCACGTGCTGCCGGTCGATGGCGGCTTCGGTGCGGGGCGTCGCTTTACGCTCTGAGCAACACGCCTGCAAATCCATTTCCCCGGCCCCGTCATATAACGAAGACATTCGCCAATGACGGACCACCATGCGCCGGGGCCTTTTTGTTTTCACCCATGATCTGCGACTGCATGATCATCCACCGCTTCAACAGCTTGCTCGGCAGGTTGATGAACTGCTGCTCGTCTATTGTCTGGACCCTGACGAGCGACGACCCGGCCGCTATCAGCTCGCCTCGCTGGGCCCACACCGCCTGCGCTTTCTTCGTGAAAGTCTGCGTGACCTGCAGCACCGGCTGGCCACACAGGGACAGCGACTGACCATTCTGGAAGGTCGCCTTGACGAGGCGCTGCCACCACTGATTGCCGAGTATCGCATTGATATCGCTGGCAGCAGCCTGCACAGCGGTATCGATGAACAACGACAGTGGCAGGCCCTACAACAGCATTGTCCGGACTGCCGCTTTATCCAAGGCAATAGCCACAGCCTGTTCGACGCCGAAGCCCTGCCGTTTTCGCCAGCGGAGCTGCCCGACAGCTTTTCAAAATTCCGGCGTCAGGTGGAAGCGCAATCTGAGCCATCGCAGCCTCAGACCAGTATCACCTCGCTGCCGCCACCGCCTGCGGGGTGGCGTACGGAGAGTCATGCCGGTCACAGCGCCGCCATCGCCCAGCGTTTCATCGGCGGCGAGACGGCTGCTCTGGCGCAGCTCGATGTCTATTTCCACAGCGAGCGGCCACAGTCCTACAAAGCCACTCGCAACGCCCTCTGGGGGTGGGAGAATTCCACCAAATTCTCGGCCTGGCTGGCAAATGGCTGCCTGTCGCCCCGACGGCTGTGGGCACAATTAAAGCAACACGAAGCGGAATTCGGCGCCAATGAGTCCACCTACTGGATAGGCTTCGAGCTGTTGTGGCGGGAATTTTTTCACTGCTATGCCCGCCGCTACGGTGTGCGCCTGTTCAACAGCAAAGGCATTCGCTCGCAGGCGCCACTGACCAGCTTTTATCCCGGTCGATTCCGACAGTGGTGCGAGGGCGCCACACCGTATCCCATCGTCAATGCCTGTATGCGCGAATTGAATGCCACCGGATATATGAGCAATCGCGGTCGGCAACTGGTTGCCAGCTGCTTCGTTCACGAACTGGGGCTGGATTGGCGATTTGGCGCCGCCTACTTCCAACACCAACTCATCGACTACGATGTTGCCAGCAACTGGGGCAACTGGCAGTACCTGGCGGGTGTGGGCGCCGATCCGCGCGGTCACCGCCGCTTCGATCTGGATAAACAGGCCCGTCAGTACGACCCGGATGGCAGCTACCGCCGCCACTGGTTGGGAGACGACGCCGACAACAGCTTGCCTCTGGACCATGTTGATATGGTGGACTGGCCGCTGGAGTCCGGTCATGACTGAGGGGATCAGCGTGGTGTGGTTCAAGCGCGACCTGCGTCTCAGCGATCACGCACCGCTGCAGGCGGCCTGCGCATCAGGGCGACCCGTCATACTGCTGTATATCGTCGAACCCATGCTGCTGAACGACCCGCATTACAGCGAGCGGCATTGGCGATTTATCTGGCAATCACTGGAGCAGATCAATGCACAGCTGCGCCCGCTAAATACCCAGCTCTATACCGTGCAGGGCAACGCGCTCTCGGTGCTGCAAACGCTGCATCAGCAGCTGGGCATTCATACGCTCTACAGCCATCAGGAAATTGGCCTGGCCAACACCTTTGATCGCGATCTACGTGTGGCCGCCCGCTGTCGCGAGCTCGGCATCAACTGGCAGGAAAGCCCCTATGCGGCAGTCATTCGCGGTGCCCGCGACCGGCGGCAATGGGACCGGCACTGGCAACAGGTGATGCGTCAAGCACTGGCCACCCCCGATCTGGAGAGGGCCCGCTTCAGCGCCCTTCCGCCAGCATTGCTCTCGCAGCAATGGCAGCCGAGCGACCCTACGAGGCGTCCACTGGACACCTTTCAACACGGTGGGCCGTTCGCCGCACAACAGACACTGCACAGTTTTTATGACGGGCGCGGACAGGACTACTACCGCTCTTTATCGAACCCCTCGTTGAGTCGGGAAGCGTGTTCGCGCCTGTCACCCTATCTGGCCTGGGGCAACATCAGCCTGCGGGAGAGCTACCAGTTTCTGCTTCAGCACTGGCAGCGTCCCGGCTGGCGGCGCAGCCTCAGCGCCCTGTCGTCGCGACTGCACTGGCACTGCCACTTCATCCAGAAATTTGAAAGTGAATGTGAGATGGAAAAGCGCCCCATTAACCGCGCTTACCAGGGTTACCCATGGCGACATGACACGCGCGTCGAAGCAGATGTCACCGCCTGGGCGCAGGGCCGCACCGGGTACCCGCTGGTCGATGCCTGCATGCGCTGTCTGCATGCGACGGGCTATATCAACTTCCGCATGCGTGCCATGCTGGTGAGCGTGTTGTGCCATCATCTCAATATCGACTGGCGCCACGGCGCCGCTCACCTCGCCCGTTTGTTTCTCGATTTCGAGCCGGGCATTCACTACCCCCAAATGCAAATGCAGGCTGGCGTGACCGGCATTAATACCCTGCGCATCTACAATCCGGTGAAACAATCCCGGGAGCAGGACCCCGACGGCCACTTTATTCGGCGCTGGTTACCCGAACTGTCTTCGCTGCCCACCGAGGCTATCCATCAACCCTGGCTTATCCCGCCCCTCGAGGCACAGATGCTCGGCTTTCGGCCGGGCGAAGACTACCCCCTGCCAATTTTTGACCTGTCAGAAAGTGCAGCTGCCGCGCGTGAACGGCTCTGGCAGTGGCGCGGACGCGCCGAGGTTAAGCGCGAAGCCCAGCGCATTCTTCACCGTCATGTGCGGCCCGATAACGGCCGTGGCGATAGCCGTCGTCGTGATAACCGTCGCAGTGCAAACACAGGGAGACATCGCGCATGAGTGGCTATCAACGCCTGAGATTGATCCTTGGCGACCAGCTCAATGCCAGTCACAGTTGGTTTCGGGAGAACAACCCCCAGACCCTGTATGTGATTGCCGAGATGCATCAGGAAACCCGCTACTGTCGACACCATATACAGAAGCTTTGCGCCTTCTTTGCGGCGATGGATGCCTTCGCCCGCGCACTTCAACAAGCGGGTCACGAGGTGCTGCACCTCACACTGGATGATACCGTCGACGACCCGGACTTCCCCGCACTGCTCTCGAGACTCTGCCGCGACTACGATATTCGTGAACTGGAATACCAGCAGCCGGACGAATACCGCCTGGCCCAGCAGCTCGCCGAAGGCCACCTGCCCGACGGCGTAGAACGGCGCGTGGTCGATAGCGAACATTTCCTGCTGCCATTCGAGGAAATCCCGGACTACTTCCGTCCGGGTAAGGCGCAGAAAATGGAGTTCTTTTACCGCAAACTGCGGCGACGCTTCGGCATTCTGATGGACGGTCCCAACGGCGACGAACCCCGCGGTGGCCGCTGGAACTTCGACAGCGAGAACCGGCAATCCCTGCGCGGCAGCGATCTGGCCGAGATACCCGAGCCACTGTGTTTCAACAACCCTGTGAAGGCGGTACTGAACCGATTGCAGCGGCACGACGTGCAGAGTATTGGCAGCGCTGCCGATCCACTGCCCTGGCCTATTAGTCGCCAGCAATCACTGGCGCTGCTGCGCTACTTTTGCGATGCCTTGCTCCCCAACTTCGGCCGTTATCAGGATGCGATGACGGGCCACAGTCCTCATCGCTGGAGCCTCTATCACTCGCGGCTGTCGTTTGCGATGAACGCCAAGCTACTGTCACCCGCCACGGTGATTAACGCCGCCCTGCGCGCCCACGAGGCACGGCCTGAGGCCATTAACCTCGCGCAAGTCGAAGGTTTTATTCGACAGATACTCGGCTGGCGGGAGTTTGTTCGCGGGATTTACTGGGCCAATATGCCCGACTATGCCGAGAAAAATGCCCTCGGCGCGCACGCGTCACTGCCGAGCTGGTATTGGGACGGCAACACGCGAATGCGATGTCTGCAGCAGTCCATCACACAATCACTGGAGCATGCCTATGCCCACCATATTCAACGCCTGATGGTTACCGGCAATTTCGCGCTGATGGCCGGGGTCAACCCCGACGAGGTCGACGCCTGGTATCTGGGCATTTATGTCGATGCCATTGAATGGGTCGAGTTGCCCAACACCCGCGGCATGAGCCAATACGCTGACGGCGGTCTGCTGGGCAGTAAGGCCTACGCCGCCAGCGCCAACTACCTGCAGAAGATGAGTGACTACTGCGGTGACTGTCACTACCACCCCAAGGAAAAAATCGGCGAGCGTGCCTGTCCCTTCAACAGCCTGTACTGGGACTTCATGCTGCGACACCGGGAAAAATTCAGCCGCAACCCGCGCATCGGCATGGTCTATAAAAATTGGGATAAGATGGAGACTGGACGCCAGCGCGCCATTCTCGATCAGGCGCACTGGAACAAAGGCCACCTCAACGAGCTGTAAACACCGGCAGCTCTGAACCCGGAACGCCGCAATGGAAGACACTCAAATTCGCGACCAGCTTGCGCTGGAGCGCACTCATCTGGCAAACGAACGCACCGTACTGGCCTATTTGCGTACCGCCCTGGCCTTTGTCGCCGCGGGTGCCGCCATTCTCCATTTCTACCCCGACCGTCCGCTGCTGGTGACTGGCGCCGCCGCGCTGATCGGCAGTGGTGCCCTTATCGGGATATGGGGTGCGCGACGTTTTTTTACCGTTAGAAAGCAGCTAAATAGCTAAGCCCAAAAGAAACCAGCAAGCAGCGCGGCGATGGCAACCGTGCTCAAACTACAGCGCAGGCCGGTATACCAACGCGGCAAACCGTAGCGATAAAAACGCAGCAAATCATAGGCCCATAAGGTTGCCAACAGCACGACCAGCGTCAGGTAGGCCTGGGGCATCGGCATCCACACTACCAGGGTCAAGGCCAGCGCCGCCAACATTCCCAATAGCGCGTCCTGAAAACGCGGCGGGGAGAAGGTGCCTCCCCACAGTGTTCCCGCCATGAAGCCGGTGATGGCGATACCGTAGCTGTGCAGCAAGGCCTGCCCACTCAGCCCCATCCAGCTTCCGCCAAGCAGTGTCAGCCAGGCGGCCGCCAGGAACGGTAAGGCCCCCAGTGCCCCTGCAACAATATAGGCCAGTGATGATTCCGCCTTGCGCATTGCTCGTCTCCAGAAGGGTTTTCCGGTTTACGAACAATGCCCCACTAGCCGATTAGCCGCAGGGATGACCGCTAGCGATACGGCACTTTCTGGAACAGCACATCAGTCAATTGCAGGGTGCCCAGCGGACGCTGGTCAAAGTTCAGGCGCAGCGAACTCAGCGCATCAAGATTGACCTCGGCATCGTGGATCACTTTGGCATCAAGCCGGAACGGCAGCATATTGATAATGGTCTTGGCGCCGGTATCTCGCGCCGAAATGGTCAAACCGGGCGGAAAATACAGCGCATCACTGTAGTCGCTGGCCAGCAGTGTGACCGAATCGCCATCGGTATCGGTGAGACTGAGTGTCAGGTCTTGCCCCAGCAGGTTTTCCGGCGTGGCACTCACCCCCATGCGCAGCGTCAGGAAGTCCATATCGCTAACATCCAGGCCCTCGGCCGGCAGCGAGTACTCAATAGATGCGGCGTTGCCAAGGTAGTTGAAAAAGACCTGCGGTGCCTTCGAGATGGTGGCCGGGGCCGGACAGCGATCGGTATTCATGCCGGTCAGATCTTCGAGGCTACCGCCATTGGGTTCACACCAGCCCGTAAACAGGAAGCCATCAAAGGTATTACTGCCGAAGGCATTCATGGTGAGTGAGGCATCGCTGAGTGTGTCGTCGACCACTATCAGGTTTTCGCGCGATTGATGAAAGGACAGATGCACTTGCTCGTCGCAGCTCTGCACACCTTCGGGGCAGGCGCTCTCCGGCAACTGCTCCAGCGCGCTCCAGTAACCGGCGAACTGGGTTTCACCGCCGGCAAAAAGGCGCAGGAAACTGCTGATCAGAAATTCACCGCCCCGGCGCTGGTCTGCCCGGCTCAGACGACCACTGCTGGGCACCCCCTCTGTACAGTAGGGGTCGAACACATTGAGCTGGGCGTCGTCGTTAAACCAGAAGTCGTTGTAGTAGTTGTGGTTCGCTCCCATCACCGTGAGCATGAACTGGGGCTGCGCCACATCATTCTCGTTATAACGGACGTTATCGTACATATACACGCCGTGGAGGGTGGAGACATCGCCATCACAATACGGCGACAGGGTGGCCCAGGCGGTATTGAGCGGCAGCTCGGAGTCGAAATCGGTCGGGGCCAGCGAAAACACCGCCTTGATACTGTGAGGCTGGTCAAAATCGCCGCTGCGCCGAAACTGCGGATCCTGGTTATAGGTAATGGTTTTTGCCACGCCATTGCCACCGCGAGAATGGCCCATTAAACCAATGTTCGACAGGTCGACGACATCGAGCAACTCGCTGAAGTCATTGCCGTTTTCGTCAAGGTGATACACCGAGTCAGGCTGCTGGGCAATGTCCCGGAAAATATCCAGGTGATGGAGAATCACTTCGGCGCGAGCGGTGATGCCCTGATCATTGGACGCGGAATCCTGCGCATTGATATCGTTCACGTCGATAGAGATCACCACATAGCCGTGGGAAGCCAGGGTATCCGCGATGTAGTCATAACCCTTGTCTGAGCGAATCGGCAGCAAGCCCTCTGACTCGCAGTCAGTGCCCGACGATTCGCTGCCCTCAGCGTCACCCGTGGTAGAGCAGGTGGAATGCCGGCCGTGCTGAAACAGGATCAGCGGGAAGCCCGCCTCCGGCAGCTCGGTATCGGCGTCGATCTGCGGATAGTGGATCACCCCGAGGATATCGACCGGATCAGTAAACTGATCGACGGTGCTCCCGTTGCTGTCATCAATATTGCGGGTCGCCATGACCGGCGCATAACGGTAATCCAAAGGACCGACGACGGCATAACTCCCCGTGGTATCTGCATCCGGGGCCACGGTATCAAAACGGGTTTCGGAGAAACTGGGCGGTTCTGGCTCCGGTGCCGGAGGAGCCACCACATCACCGCCACCGGGCGACGAGCCGCTGCTGGAACCCCCGCAGGCCACCAAGCCGCTAATCAGGAAAACACTGGCACAGAGCTGCCGGGAAAATCGTAAAAGTTCAATAGAAGCCATCATTCACACTACTCACATACATCAGTGGATAATCGGCATTGGCGGCGTTCCAGCTCTCCCTGCACAGGAAAACGTCACAAATACGCACTCGTGAGACGTAATGCAGAATCGATGCCACTTTTTATCGGCAGCGGATTTGCGGCAGCCCCCAGAAAGCGGTAATTTGCCGCCTTTTCCAGCGCAATATCCGGTACACTCTCCCGCATGGACTCTCAACCTCAGAACGCAGAATTGCCCTTCGACAACAGCCCTCAGTTTCGACTGAAAGCCGGGCTGTATCCGCTTACCCAGCTCGATATCAGCCATTATGAGTACAGCCGCTTTGACGAGCAGCTACGCGCCAAGGCCGCCGAAGCCCCCGCGTTTTTCCAGCACACCCCGGTGGTACTGAATTTTGAGCCTTATGGCGACCAGCTAGCGCCGCCACTGCGGGAACTGGCAGCCCTTTGTCAGGAACACGGATTGATTCCGGTCGCGATATCGAGTCGCGACGAGGCGCTTCACGCAGCCGCCAGGGAAGCCGGACTGGCCATTCTGTCGGTGGGCCGCGCTGCCCGCGAACCCGCCACAGATCCCGCGCCCAAAGCCGAGGCCCCCTCGGCTCCGGCACCCGAGCTTGCGGCAACCAAGCCCACCCGGGTCATCGACACGCCCATCCGCTCCGGCCAACAGGTCTACGCAGCCGGTGGGGATCTGATTGTGTTGTCAGCGGTGTCGGCCGGTGCGGAAGTACTGGCTGACGGCAATATCCATATTTATGGCGCTTTGCGCGGCCGGGCACTCGCGGGTGTAAAAGGCGACACTTCTGCACAGATTTTTTGTCAGAGCCTGGAAGCTGAGCTGGTGTCGGTAGCAGGCACCTTCATGCTGGACGAAGACTTGCGCGAGGCACATTGGAAAAGCGCCCGGCGTATTCGCCTGAACGACCAGACGCTCGATATTCAGCCACTGAACTAATTTCATCGACAACAAGCACCGGGAACACAAGCCCGGAAATAAACGAAAGGGGAACTGTTTTGGCCAAAATCATTGTTGTGACCTCCGGCAAGGGCGGTGTGGGCAAGACCACTACCAGCGCTGCGATCAGCAGTGGGCTGGCATTGCGCGGCCACAAAACCGCTGTCATCGACTTCGACATTGGCCTGCGCAACCTCGATATTGTGATGAACTGCGAACGTCGTGTGGTCTACGACTTCGTGAACGTCATCAATGGCGACGCCACGCTTCGTCAGGCACTGATCAAAGACAAGCGCGTTGAGAACCTCTACATTCTCCCCGCCTCGCAGACCCGCGACAAAGATGCGCTGACCGTGGAAGGTGTGGAGAAAGTCCTGAAAGACCTGGACGCCGACGGCTTTGAATTTATCATCTGCGACTCTCCCGCCGGGATTGAGCACGGCGCATTTATGGCACTGTATTTCGCCGATACAGCCATTGTCGTCGCCAACCCCGAAGTCAGCTCGGTGCGCGACTCGGACCGCATTCTGGGCATTCTGCAAAGCAAGTCGCGTCGCGCCGAAAACGGCGAGCGCGTGGAAGAATGCCTGTTGTTGACCCGCTACAACCCCGACCGCGTCGCCAAGGGTGAAATGCTGGCAGTGAGTGATGTGGAGGAGATTCTCGCCACCAAACTGCTGGGCGTCATCCCCGAATCGGAAACTGTCCTGAAAGCGTCCAACCAGGGGGTGCCGGTAATTCACGACGCCCAAAGCCCTGCTGGGCAAGCTTACAGCGACGCGGTGGCTCGCCTGCTCGGTGAAGAAGTGGAACAGCGCTTTATTCACGCCGAACAGAAAGGCCTGTTCAAGCGCTTGTTCGGGAGGACCGCATGAGCATCCTGGACTTCTTTCGCAGCAGTAAAAAAGAAAGCGCGGCGGTCGCCAAAGAGCGTCTGCAAATTATCGTTGCCCACGAGCGCAATCAGCGAAACCAGCCCGATTACCTGCCCAAACTGCAGCAGGAATTGCTGGAGGTGATTCGCAAATACGTGGAGGTGAATCAGGATCAGGTGGAAGTGGCGTTGGACAACAACGGCAACTGCTCCGTACTGGAACTGAACATCACCCTGCCCGATCGCTGAGCGCGGCGCCCTCAGGGCGCCGCTGAGAAATTCTGCAGGTAAGGGTTTGCCGGATTGCGCTGCACACGAATATAGTCGTGCTCCGTCATTGCATGGCAACGGTTGCAGCCTTCCAGAAGAGCATCGAAAGCCTTATCCGCACGCGGCAGGTCACCGGCATCCAGTCCCGCGATCAGTTTTTTAAGCAGCGGAGACAAGGTGCTGGTGGTCAGCCTGCCGACGGGGTAGTCGCTGTAGCTGTCGATCTGTCCCACTGCAGCAATCGCCCCGCCCAGTTCATGGGCATAGAAATCGGCAAGCAGCGCGTTTTCAGCGTCCAGCGATAGCTGCAGCTTGTGAGCAAAACGCTGCATATCGCCCATCAAGCCCACCAGATGGGGCGACTCATCCGTCTCGGCCAGTGCAGCGCCAGCCAGCCAAAGACCGACAACCAGACCTATTGCGCGACGTTTCATACTTAGTACCCTTGTTGCGATTGAGTCTCATTGTAGTTCAGCAATCGCCGGTGCTCACTGCGACATATCGTCGCGCGCCGCGCCGTCGGGCAGCATACCCATCTGCCGCGCACGCTGCTCCCAGCGCTGGCGGGCAAACAACTGAAGATCCTCGACTTCATCCGTTTCGTCGGTAATTTCCATACCCAACAGGGTTTCCAGCACGTCCTCGGTAGTCACCACACCGTGGACTTCGCCGTATTCACCGACAGCAATCGCAATCTGCCCGCCGGGCACCAATACCTTTTTGATCAGGCCACGCAGCGGCAGTATTTCCGGCACGGCCAGCAGCGGCCGCTGCAAGGCGTCGACCTTGGTGCCCGGCTGGTCGATGGCGGCCCTCAGCAACTCGTCTTTGCGCACAAAGGCATAGATATTATCGGGCTGATCCCGGTAGATGGGGATTCGCGAATAGGGCAACTGCTGGTGCTGTGCCAAAACCTCTTCCACCGTCAGCTCGCCATTCAGGCAGAATATCACCGTGCGCGGACTCATAATGTCGCGCACCTTCATATCGCCAAAGTGCAACAAGCTGCGCACCACCTGTGCTTCGCGCATAGAGAACACACCCTCGGCAGCGCCCAGCTCTGCCAGTGCGGCAAATTCCTCGCGACTGACTGAGCCCTCGTCCGCGCGCCGACTGAACAGTTTTGTGATCCACTGACTCAGCCACACCAGTGGCGCCATTAAACGCTGCACCACCGATAGAATCGCCGCACACGGTGCGGCCAGACGACGCCAGTGAAGCGCTCCCAAGGTTTTGGGGATGATTTCGGAGATAACCAGAATCAGCAGGGTCAGCACCGCCGAGATAATACCGAAGTAGAGTTCGCCAAACAGCTTGGTCGCCTGAGCCCCGGCACCGGCAGCGCCGACGGTATGAGCAATGGTGTTCAGGCTGAGAATGGATGCCAGCGGTTTATCAATATCTTCCTTGCACTGTTTCCACCACTGGCCATTGCGACGCCCGGCCGCGATTTCGCTGGCGATGTAGGAAGCGTTGACACTCAGCAGCACCGCCTCCAGCAAAGAGCAGAGAAACGATGCGCCAAGCGCGACGGAGATGTACAACAGCAACAGTGCCATAGTGAACGTATCCAGTACCCGAAACAGGCATCACTTTGGCACAGGGCGGCACTCGCTTAAAGCGTCGCTAACGATTAGAACCGCCAAGCGACTTCCAGCCCCGCATTCCGCGGGTCGCCCTGAACATAGGTCCCTGCGCCGAGCAGTGCCGACACCGCAAACCCACTGCGGTAATACACTTCATCGGTCAGGTTTTCTACGTACGCCGTCACGCTCAGATTTTCAGCAGGCGTCCAGTTCAAGCGAAAATCCCACAACCACAGTTCGTCGATATAGGCGTTGCTGTATTCCACCGCCTTGTAATCAATACCGGTGAATAACTCACTGCGATAACGCGCCGACAGGCGTGGCACAAAAATCCCCAGATCCGTCAGCCAGTGGTAGCTCACGGAAATGCCGCCACTATGCTCTGGCACCAGGGCAAAATCTTCCGCGCTGCGGTCCACCACCTGCTCGCCTTGCAGGGGAATCACTATCGGAGTGAGGAATTCATCATAGCCCGCATCGGTATAGGAATAATTGGCCTGCACAAACCAGTTATCCATCACCAGCGTGGTCTCGAACTCCGCGCCCTGGACCGTGGCCTGACCGGCGTTAGAGAGGTACAGGAACAGGTCGCTGATGGCATCGCCCTGTTCGGCGACACGAACCTGTATGTTCTCGTAATCCATGTAATACAGCGCCGCATTGAAACGGAGCTGGGAGTCGAGCGCATCGAGCTTCACCCCCACTTCAAAGTTGGTCACTTCTTCGGGATCGAAGGGCACCAGCTCATCCCCCTTCGGCTCAAACCCACCCGCTTTGAAGCCCTGGCTGTAAGTAAAGTAGGCCATAAAACTGTCCACGCCCAGATCGCTGTGCCAACGCTCGGGCGCAATAAACGACAGGGTTGCCGACGGCGTAAAGTTATTCCATTGCTCTTCAGCACTGTCGGCGTTGTCACGCATGATCAGCGGTAAATCCGGCGTGTTTTCGCCCAGCGCATTGAACTGCGCCAGAGTGATAGGAGAATAAATGCCCGCCGCGTCGATATACAGAGCGCCAATGCGGCTGCCGTATTCCTGAAAGTCGACATCGAAGACGGTCAGGTCACGACGTCGTTCTTCAACCGTATAGCGACCGCCCAGAGTAAACTGCAGGTACTCGGTAATATCGTAGGTCGCCTGAGCGAAGGCCGCCCAACTGCTGTTCTCGAGATCGCTGCGCGTGGCCAGAAAGGTGGCCAGAGGAATCACAGCAACGTCATCCAGCAGGCCACACACCACGGCTAGCCCGACAGCATCACAGGCCGTGGAGGGACGAATACCCGCCAGCCCCTTTTTGCCAACCAACTGGGAAAAGTTGTTGTTGTCGATTTCCTCTATCGAGGCAAACAGGCCAAAGGTGTATTGCAGGCGACTGTCGAAGGCCTGACCACTGAGCTGCAGCTCCTGGCTGAACTGCCAGCGTTTCTCGTCGGGCGCCGATTTTCCATCGGCGGCAAGCGTGCGGTTAAGGGCCTCGGTACCGCTGTCTAATATGGGAATCGAGGTGCCGTCCTGATCGTCGTTACGGGCAATGCCGTCCTGCCAGCTGGCGGCGGAAATACTCTTCAGCGCCAGCTGCTCGTTCAGTTCCCAGTCCAGCGTCAGCGCCGCCATGCGGCTTTCCATGGTGATTTCAGAATGCGCAGTGGTCACATCCAGCTTGCGGTCTTTCGCCAGCCGCTCACTTTTTTCACAGGCGTCACGAAACTCCGGCTGACCGGGATACCGCAGCGTTGCAATATTCGCCTCGGGGTTCTGGAACAGGCAGGACATCCCCGAGCTCAGTTCCTGCTGCCGACTCCAATACAGAAACACATCGCTGCTCACCGTATCCGTCAGCTGAGTCTGCCAGCGCGCAGAAAACGCCAGACGGTCTTCGTCGCCGAACATGGCGCCATCCGAATTTTCAAAGTAGCCGTCGAGGCGGGTACTGTTGATGGCAACACGCACGCCGGAGCGCCCTTCCACCAGCGGAATATTCCCTGCCAGCTTGGCATCCCGCCGCCCATATTGGCCCACGCGCACATCCAGGCTGCCACTCACCTCGGAGAAATCCGCATTTTTCGTATTGACCAGAATTGCCCCGCCGGTGTTGTTTTTCCCGAACAGGGTTCCCTGCGGCCCTCGCAGTACTTGAATGCTCTGGGTGTCGACGGTATCGAGCAACTGGGTGTCCTGACGGGCAATAAAAATGCCGTTGAGATATACCCCAACGCCAGGATCGAGCACCGACGTGGCCTCGCGCTGACCGATCCCGCGAATGAAGATCGCCGGCGTTTTCGAGCCACTCTCGCCAAACTGCAGGCTGGGAACGGCACCCTGAAGATCAGTGATCGCGGCGATCCCCGCCTCTGCCAGACTGTCGGCGCTCATCGCTGTCACCGCGACCGGCGTCTCCTGCAGCTTTTCTTCGCGACGCCGGGCCGTTACATAAACCTCTTCGACAATTTGCAGTGACTGACCTCGGCCGGACTGAGCCGCTGCATCGGCGCCCGGCTGCGCGTGAACCCCGACCGCCGCACTCGCGGCAGCCATCACTAGCGGGAAGGCTATCTTCTTCACGGTCTTCTCTCCCTGTCTTTTATTATTAAAATCCGGCCCACGAATGGCCGTACTGCCGCTTACAACTGGCCCACCCAATGCGCGGCAATATCGAGCAAGTAGAAAGTCAGCATGCTGGCACTGAGGCCACCTGCCACCACTTGAAGCAAGGTCCAGCGTCGTTCGCGCTGTTCGTCAATAAAGTAGTAAATCGGGAAGCTGGCGATGAAATAGGTCGCGTAAATGACCGAGCCATACGCCAACATGCGGGGAATATCTTTGTAGTAAAAACTGCTCGCCATCATCGGGTTCGCCATCGCCTTGGTTTCCATCCAGGCCCAGAAGTAACCGACCGCGAAAATCACCACCGGGAACAGCAGAGCCATGCCCGGCACACCGCTGGTACGAATGCGGCGCAGCACAATGTTGGCGGTCGCGTGATAGGTGATGAAATAGGCGTGGGTATAGAAGTACATAATCAGCGGCACAGGCTGTTCGCCGCTGCCCACCATGGCGGAGTCCAGATTGGTGGTGGCGTTGGGATAGTTGTAGACCATGCCCAGCACGTCAAAAAAGTATTCGGAGCCGAAATAATTCCCGAAGAAACCAAACACCACCATGTACAGATTGGCTTTGAGCCAGTAGCTGTCGCGCCAGTCGCACTGCTCGTAACGACGCGCCACCAGCATCGGCACCAGAATCGCGGGCAGCGCCGTGAGTATGCCGTGCCACAGTAATGCAGCGTCACCGAAACTCTTGTCCCAGCCGGTGAACATCATCATCGCCATGGAGGCCATCCACAACGGCGAGTAAATCAGAAACCATTTTTCTACCCAGGCTTTATCCGGGTTAGGCGAAAACCAACGCGACATAGCGTTCCCCTTACTGTGTTTTATTGTTATGTGTTTTGGGTCGTTGGATGGGGCCGCTTTAGCGACCCGTCAACGCAATCTTTACCAGCGCCGCCGTATTGCGGATTTTCTGCAGTCGACCGGGTTCCTCGTGCAGTTTGTAATGACCCGGCAGCAGCACACCCTTGGCTTGTTTGTGGATCTTTTCCTTTACAACAGGCTCCAGTACTCCGGCACCTGCCAACTCAAAGAACAGCGCCTTGGCATTGCCCAGATCGAAGAAGTCCCGCTGCCAGGACCACTGAAAATTGCCCGCATACTCAAACCAGGAGCCGCCAATACCGGCAATTTCCATACGGCTGCCATCCGCGCGCGTGGCGGTGACCGGCGCAAGCTGTTTCCAGAAGCCGATTACTGTGCCGCGTTTTTCGTCGATGATGATGTCGTGATAGGGGTACTCCCAATCTTCAAAGCCTTTCATCTGATAGCCCAATGCCACATCGCAAATTTCCTTGCGACCATTGGCGACAAACTGCTCATTGGGACCGATATTCCAGCCGTATACCGCATCCTCGGTGTACATCGGACCGAGATGGGTGGTCCAGTCACCGGCCTTTTCGGCGTCAATATTCGCCTTCAGCCAGCGCTCCATCATTTCTTCCAGCTCTTCACGCGGGTAGGCTTTGTTGGGGGGCGTAATCGATGCAACGCGTTTATCAGACATGGTGAGTCCTCTTATTGTGATTATTGTTCACAGGGGTAAGGTGCCCGCACTGCTCTAGCCAACACAGAGTGTCGTGCACGGTGTCGGCAGCCGGACGGTATTCAAACGCCAGCGCATCACGCAGACGCTGGCTGCGCGACGGCGGGAAATGGCAGACGATTCGCGCCGCCTCGCGGGAGAGTGGAAAGTCCACCGTGATGACATGACGGCAGGCGTCGAGAAAGCGACCCGCGCTCATCAGCAACCAGGCCGGCAGTGGCAGGCGGCGTACCGGCCGCTGGCTTGCCAGCAAGTCGGCGAATGCCCGCCACGGCAGAAAATGTCCCGCCACCAGATAGCGCTCGTTGCAGGGATTGCCATTCATCGGTTTTTCCAGCAACAGGCGGTGCACATCGGCAAGATCGCGGGCATCGACAAACTGCATCCCCGAGCGGGTTTGCGGGACAAAGCTGTTACAGAACGTACACAGCGCCGCATTGCTCTCGGACAACTTCGGGTCGTGAGGGCCAAATACCGCCGACGGGTAGCTGATAATGATGGGCGCTCCCTGACACTGCCAATCTCTGACGCGCTCCTCGCAGGCGCGCTTGGCCACGCTATAGGGCTCCCCACCGGGGTTCAGCTCCCCATCTTCACGCAGATACTGGGCCTTGGGGTGCATCAGTACCGCGGCGCTGGAGACATAGAGGATGCGCGGAATGCCCATCTTCCAGGCTTCACCGACAATGTTTTCCACCCCCGCGAGATTGCTTCGCAAGGTTTGCTCCGCCTCCGCCCGCTTGAGGTTAACGGCTGCCGCCGCGTGGACAACGGCATCACAGCCCTGCAGTGCACGGCGGGCCAATGCGCGGTCGCTCATATCGCCTTCAAACCACTCGCTCACTGCAATGTCCTGCGACGCACACCAGCGCTCGGCACGCTGCCGGTCTCGAACCAACAGCCGCAGACGATGCCCGGCGCGGTACAGCGCCGCAGCGGTATGCGCCCCGACCAGTCCCGTCGCTCCGCTTACCAGCACGTCCATCGCCTAGCGCTCGACAATCCGCAGAGCCTGATTGGGACAGTATTTCACCGCCCGCTCCACCGCTTCGCGCTGCCCGGCATCGAACTGGGGCTTGAGGATTTGCAGTATGCCGTCCTCATCCAGCTTGAACACTTCGGGCGCTTCGCCCATGCACATGGCGTGGCCCTGACACAGCACGGTATCGACCTCGACGCACAGCGCCTTGGCCGCCGGGGACACGGCATCGGCATTCTCGCTGTGGAATGGACAGCCGGAGCTGTCGGCCTGCTTGCCACCCGCCGACCCGGTGCCGGCCGGTGCCGCCACTTTTCGGCGACGATAACGGACACGACAGGGAGAGACGGGCTGCACGATCATATCTTTGTAGTTGTCACGATAGCTGGCGGCGTCATCGACCAACTCAAACTCGTAACGACGCAGCAAAATCGCAAAAATCGCCTTGATCTGAAACATCGCAAAGGCGTTGCCGGAGCACTTATGCTTGCCACCACCGAAAGGCTGGTAAGCCATCAGGCGACGATCCTCCGCGCGCTCTTTGCTGTAGCGGTCGGGGTCAAAGGCGTCGGGATTTTCAAACAGCGAGGCCATGCGATGGGTGACCGGCGGCACTGCCCAGACCATATCGCCCTCGGCAATTTTGTACTCTTTGAAATGCAGCTCGCGACTGACCTGACGCATCAGAATAATCAGCGGCGGATGCAAGCGCAGTACTTCCTTGAGCACGTTTTCTAGCTTGGGCATTTCCCGCAGGCTCTGAAAGCTTACCTCGCCGTCAGCGCCCAGCAGCGCATCCAGTTCTGCAACCACATCGCGCAGTATGGCCGGATGCTTCAGCAGCTCTAGCAGAACCCAGGCTGCCGTGCCCGAGCTGGTGTGGTGACCGGCAAAAATGGCGCCCACCAGCATGCCGGTAATTTCGTTGTGGCTGAGCTCAGTGCCGTCTTCATAGCGCATATCGATAAGTGCTTGAAACATATCCGAGGGTTTCTCGGTCTGCTGACTGCGCTTGTCGACGATCTCGCCGACCAGTTTCTGCAGGCGTTCACGCGCGCGGTCGCGGCGACGGAAACGAGGCAACGGCAAGTTCGGGAAGTGATAAGCCAGCGGGTGAACACCCTGTTCCAGATCGTGATAGATCTCGGCAAATTCCTCACTGAGTTCATAGCGAAACTCCCGACCCAGCAGACAGTGGCTGGCGGTATTGATGGTTAGCTGTTTCATGAACTCAACCAGCTCGATCTCCCCGGACTCGTTCCAGCCGGCAATGGCGTCTTCCACTTCCTGAACAATTTTTCCCGAGTGGTTGCGCATGGCATCCATGCGCAGCGACGGCATCAGCATTTTCAGCTGCTCATTCTTGCGCTCAATGGGCGCATCGAAAATCAGCCCCTCACCGAAGATAGGCGTCATCAACTTGTAGGCCGCCGACTGGTCCAGTTCCTCGTCGGACGAGCGGTAAAACAGGGCACTGGCTTCTTCGCCGGTGAGCATGACGATGCGCTGCCCCAGTAGTCGAAAGCTGACAATTTCGCCATAGTTGCCAGCAATCTTGCGGGCAAAGTTAAAGGGGTTACGGACAAAGTCGATCATGTGACCGAGCAGGGGCAAACCGCCGCCAGCGCGCGGAGGTTCCACACTGCCGAGATGTTCTGAGTTGGCCTTGGCTGTCATAATTATTCTCCTAAGGCTGTCGGTACTGGATCACCTCCCCCGCAGTCAGGCGGAGATGACAAAGCGTCTTTACGAATTTACACTCTATGGAAAAGTGTAAAATACAAGCATCACCCATTTGGACGAGGAAGCCCCGATTTTGGAGCCCATAAACGACACACAGCAGCGCATTCTGGATGCCACCATTGACTGCGTTAAAACCTGGGGCGTGGAAAAAACCAGTCTGAATGACATCGCAAAACGCGCCGGGGTCACACGGCCGACGGTGTACAACTATTACGGCAACCGCACAGCCGTGATTCGCGCCGCCTTACTCAGCTCGGGCCACCATTTTGCCGAGCGCGTCATTGCGCATATTCAGGCCTGGCCCACCCCCGCTGACCGATTGGTCGAGGCAGTGGTCTTTGCGCTCGAAGAGCTGCCCAAAGAGCCGTATTTGGCCGTCATTACCCGCGCCGATCTGTCGAGCTACATCTACGAGGATGCCTTGAGCGACAGCGAGGGCGTCGAAATGTGCCTGGCGATTTTCAACACCGTCTTCGACGGCACCACTCTCAGCGAGCAAGACCGCATAGAGGTGATGGAGCTGAGCGTGCGCCTGGCACTGTCACTGCTGATGCTGAGCGGCCCGGCCACCCATGAGGGCGACAACCTGCGCGGCTTTTTGCGTCGCAGACTGGTGCCGGCTGCCGGACTGTAAGGTCAGGCAGGGGGCCGCTGCCCGCCGCAAAGGATGTCCGTAACGCGCTCGGTATCCATGTACTCCTTCAGCTCCACGATCAGGCCGTCTTTGAACCGAAACAGAAAGTGGTAGCGATTGCGGTAGAGCTGTCCCGAGCTGTGCATACCTTCGCTCTGCGCTTCGACCGCGACCCGCTCGCCTTCGGCGGTGGTGGCCTGCACGGTAAACCGCAGGCCCTCGGGAAAGGCATCCAGCACCAGTGCCGCCGAGTTTTCAATTTCTTCCCGGCTGTAATACCCGGAGATCAGCGTGTTGCCCGAGGTCCACAACTGCGCCTCGGGGTGGTACAGGCTTAAAAAGCCCGCTGTGTCGCCCTCCGACAGGCGACGGATAAATTCCAGCGCCAGAGCCCGGCTGTGTTCTCCCTGCTCATCCGCCATTGGCTTTTGCCTCCGCTTCGGCTTTCTTTAATTTCGGCATCAGCCCCATCAGCGCCATACGCATCTTCGAGGCACGGGGATAGCCGATGTACTGGGTTAAGAACAGCACGGCTTCTTCCAACTGCGCTTCACTCAACTCGCCACGCTTATAGGCCGACTGCGCCTGAATGGTAAAGGTCATATCCTCTCCCTGGGCGGCGATGGCACCGAGCAACAGCAAGCGTCGCTCGCGAATACTCAAGGTGCTGTTGTCCCAGAGGTCGCCAAACAGCGAGCCCAGCATAAAGTCGAAAAAGCGGTCCTCGCCCTCGGCGGGTGGCTGTGGCAAATCGTTGCAATACACCTCGTTAAAGCGGGCAATGCCCCGCTCGCGTTTGCTGTCACTCATCATTCCTCCTCACACCCGCATGAACTGACCGCCGTCCACATTCAGAATGTGACCGGTAATCCAGGACGCCTGCTCCGACAATAAAAACAGTGCGGCATCGGCCATATCGTCCGGCGTGCCCAGACGGCTGAGCGGCATTTGCTTGACCAGCTCGTCGGCGTAGTCACCGGCGGTATTACGCAATGCCTGGGTTTCGGTAGGACCGGGTGCAATGGCGTTGATGCGGATCTTGCGCCAGCCCAGTTCCCGCGCCAGTGAACAGGTCAAGCCGTTGAGTGCCAGCTTGGCTACACCATAAAAGCCCATATTCATCCACGCCGCCGTGGATGACTGGTTCACAATCGCACTGCCTTTTGGCATATGAGGGACACAGGCGCGGGCCATCAGCAAGCTGCCGTGAACATTCACCCGCATAAAGGTTTCGAGATAATCCATGTCCACATTCATATAGCCTTCAATCTTCATATTGCCGAAGATCGCGGCATTGTTAATCAGGTAGTCGATCTGACCGAAGGCCTCCTTGGCCGCGTTGGCGCAAGCAATACAGGATTGTTCGTCGCCCACATCGGTACGCACAAACAGCGCGTCGCCACCCTGTTCGCGAATCTCCGCTACCACGCGCTCGCCCTGCTCGCTGTTCAGCTCGGCCACCACCACTTTCATACCCTCGGTGGCGCAGCGCTTGGCGTAGCCCTCGCCAATGCCCTGACCGGCACCGGTAATCACCACAACTTTATTCGTGAAGCCCATTATTTTTCTCCTGTGTGCAGCGTAGCTCTTTGCCTAGCCCTGGGTTTCCGGTAAGTAAACGCGCAGCCCTTCCATCTCCGGGCCAACGCTGATCTGGCAGCCCAGTCGGCTGTTGTCACGGCGATCGACCGCGCTGTCGAGCATGCTGTCCTCACCGTCACTCACCGCAGGCATTTTTTCCTGCCACTCTTCGGGGATGTAGCAGTGGCAAGTGGCGCAGGAACAGATGCCACCGCACATGCCCTCTACTCCGGGCACCATATTCAGCGTCGCCCCTTCCATCAGGCTCATTTGTTCATCGACATCGACCGGATGCTCGGTGCCGTCATGTTCGACATAGACAATTCCCACCATGTTGATCTCTCCTCAAAATTTGAATTTTTCGACGGGCGTGCAGGGCCGCACTTCCAGCAGATCGACAGAGACCCCCGCGGGCATCTGCAAACAGAACAGCAGTGACTGAGCCACATGCTCGGGCTGCATGCCGCTGTCCATCCACGGTCCCTGACGCTGCCAGGCAGTCACCGCCGCTTTCAGCCGCTCAAACTCCCAACCGGCAGCAAAGTCGGTCATCGCCGCACCGGGCCGCAAAATGGTCACGCCGACGCCGCTGTGCGCCAGTTCCCGGCGCAGGTCCCGACTCAGCCGCTCCACCGCCGCCTTGCTGGCGGCGTACAGCGACAGCCCCGCCATTTCATCGTGATGCTCGGCGCTGGCACTGCTGACATTGACGATGCGGGGATTGGTGGAGGCTTTCAGCAGGGGCAAGGCGGCCCGGCAGCAATACATCAGTCCGGCAATATTCAGTTGCAACTGGGCGTTGATATCCTCATCGCGCCAATCGTCGGCAAAACCGGGGCGCGCCATACCGGCGTTGTTCACCAACCCGTCCAGGCCGCCAAAATGCGCCGCCACTGACTGGATTGCCTTTGCGGCGGCCTCGCTGTGGCCGACATCTGCAGGCGCGGCAAAGGCGTTGGGCCCCAACTCGGCGCAGAGACTCTCCAGCTTGTCGGCGCTGCGGGCGATCAGGCCAACCTTGGCTCCGGCATCCAGCAGTGTCTTGGCCATCGCCAGACCAAAGCCCCCGGAGGCTCCCGTTACCGCAATGATGCGACCGTTTACTGTGCTCATCATCGGGGGCTCCTACACGGCAATCGCGACGGTTTTGGTTTCGAGGTATTCCTCAAAACCCTCTGGGCCCATTTCGCGCCCCACACCACTTTGCTTGTAGCCACCAAAGGGCGCGTCGGGACCGAGGAAGTTGCCGCCGTTGACGTTCATCGTGCCGCTGCGCACCTGGCGGGCGAACGCCAGCGCGCGCGCTTCGCTGGCGGAGTACACTGCCCCCGACAAGCCGTACACCGAGTCATTGGCAATGCGCAGTGCATCGGCTTCGTCCTCGTAGGGAATCACCACCAGCACCGGGCCAAAAATCTCTTCCCGGGCGATGCGCATATCGTTGCGAACATCACTGAAGATGGTCGGCTCGACAAAGAAGCCCTTGTCGAGGTGCGCCGGCACACCACCGCCAAGAACCAGCCGCGCGCCCTCACGCTTACCCAGCTCGATATAATCCAGCACGCGCTGGCGCTGGCGGGCGCTGATCAACGGGCCCTGCATTTCGCCACTGGTATCGGCGCTGCCGTAGGGCATACCGCCCACATAAGCGCGCAGCAATTCTTCGGTTTCCGCCAGTTTGTCTTTCGGCACCAACAGTCGGGTGGTAATGGCACAGCCCTGACCGCTGTGCGCGCAGATGGCCAGCGAGCCAAACAGCGCCGTACCGAGATCGGCATCGTCCAGTACGACCATCGCCGACTTGCCACCCAGTTCAAGGAAGACCCGCTTCACGGTTTGCGCCGCGTTGGCCATTACGATTTTGCCGACGGCAGTGGAACCGGTGAACGACACCACATCCACCCGCGGGTCGGTACTGAGAAAATTGCCGATTTCGGCAGGATCGCTGGCGGTCAGCACATTGAACACCCCCGGTGGCATGTCCGCTTCGGCGGCAATACGCCCCAGCAGTGACGCCGTCCAAGGGGTTTCCGGCGCAGACTTGAGCACCACTGTGCAACCCGCCGCCAGTGCGGGCAGGCACTTGGCGAGATTGATTTGAATGGGGAAATTCCACGGCGAGATCGCCGCGACCACACCCGCTGCCTCCTTGAACACCACGCGGCGACTTTTCACCCCCATCACCTCGTAGTCGCCGAGTTCGCGCTGCCACTCGAAACGCTCGAGATAATCCAGCGGCCAGTTAGCCATACTGACCGGGCCGTCGCACTGCGGCCCGTTGACAAAGAATTGCGTGGCGCCGGTTTCATCGGCCACGGCCGCGCGCAGTTCATCGATATGGCGATTCAGGCCATCCACAAAACGGCGCAAACAGCTCAGGCGCTTGGCGTGATCTGTCGACCAGTCGCTGTCGTCAAAGGCACGACGCGCCGCCGCCAGCGCGGCCTCGGCATCCTTCAGGCTGGCGTCCGCCGCCACACCGACCACCTCCTCGCTCAGAGGACTGATATTCGGGTACTGGCGACCACCCTCGGCATCGCGCAACTCCCCATTGATATAGAGTCGCGCCTCGCCGTGATCGGGCTGCGGACTCAGAGACAACTCACTCATAATTCCCTCCACTTATTATTGTTATGGCTGTATTCGGCGTCATTCGCTCGTATTCGGCTTAGGGCTCGACGTCGGCGGGCGTCGCCATAAACACCGCATCGATATGGCGACGCACGGTGGTGGTCTGCGGCAGCGCGATGCCGAGCTGACCGGCCAGCGCCAAGGCATGGTCCAGGTCCTTTTCCGCCAGGCTGGCAAACGGCCCGAAAATGGCGCGCATGTCTTCATCACTGCAAGCCGCCCGCATGCCGTCGCGGCCGTCGATAAACTGCTTCATCATCGGCGTGACGACACCATTGGCGGCGCCCACATCAAAGAGCGCCTGCACCTCCACGCCCGCGGCGCGCAGCAGTGCCGTGCCCTCGGAAATGGCCGAGAACGCCGCATAATTCATCAGGTTATTGGCCAGCTTGACGACCGTGGCATTACCCACTTCGCCGGTATAGACCACCGCTTTGCTGGTGCAGGCAAACATTGGCTGACAGCGTGCAACGGCCTCTTCCTCGCCCCCTGCCATAATGCACAGGCTGCCATCCGCCGCGCCGCCTGCCCCGCCGGTAATGGGCGCATCGACGATATGCAGTCCTTTTTCAGCGGCATCCTTCGCCCAACGCAGAATGCCGTCGCGGGTGACGGTGCTGTGAATCGCCATCACCGTGCCCTTCGCGGCCACGGCCAACATGCCGGGGCGCTCGCCATCGCCGTAAAGCAGATTCTCCACATCGCCGTCGTGGCGCACGCAAATGCCAATCAGCGAGCATTGCCTGGCAATCGCCTCCGGGCTATCGGCCGACGTGGCGCCCAGCGCCACCATCTCCGCCACCGGCTCGGGCGCGATATCGAAAACATGCATCGCCAGCCCGTGCTGCTGCGCCTTCTTGGCGAGGTTGGCGCACATGGGTTTACCGATATTGCCAAGCCCGATATATCCACACTGAATCATCGCAACACCTCGCTTATCGACTGGGTGTGAAACGCATGGGCAGCGTGGTAAAGCCGCGCACATTGGGGTTGTGGGTGCGGTCGCTGCGCGACATATCCAGCTCGTAGTCGGGCATGACCTTAAGCAGCTCTTCGAAGCACACCCGCACCTCCAGGCGCGCCAGAGCCGCACCCAGACAGGAATGAATGCCCGCGCCAAAAGCCATGTGATCGCGGGCGCCCCGCGTCACGTCGTAGATATCGGCATTTTCATAGCGCTCTTCGTCGCGACTCGCCGAGATGATGCACATACCGATGCGCTCACCTTTCTTGATTTGCTGGCCGCGAATTTCCACATCCTGCATTACGGTGCGGCCGATCATTTGCGTGGAGCCGTCAAAGCGCAGGGTTTCCTCCACCGCGTCGCCGATCCGCGCCGGATCGTCCAGCAGGATTTGGCGCTGCTCGGGGAATTGCCACAGACGAAAGCCCATATTGCCGATCAGCTTGGTGGTCGTTTCATTGCCCGCCACCGCCAGCAAGATACCGAAGCCGATGATGTCATCGTGGGTCATCTTGCCGTCTTTCTCCGCCTGCAGAACGCAGCTGAACATGTCCTCGGGATCGTAGGGCTTGTCGGCCAGCGACTTGGCCAGCTCATCGAAATACTTCGCCAGATTAAAGTAGGCATTGATGTTGGCCTCACTCAGGCCGAACTGGCCGTCCTCGCGGAAGATCAGATCGTCGGCCCAACCGCGCACCATGGCCTGCTCTGACTCGGGCACGTGGATCATGGTGGAGATCACATCCATCGGCAGGATGGCACTGAAATCCTTGATCAGGTCCATCTCGCCTTTCACAAGAAACGGTTCCAGCAGCGAACGCGCCTTCTGACGGGTGTAGTCCTCGAGTCGGGCAATGCGCTGCGGCACCATCAGGCCCGACAGCAGCTTGCGAATGCGGGTGTGATCCGGCGGATCCATGTTGATAAACATCGGGTAGCCCGCCGAGGCACTCTGATCAGACTCCAGCGCGGGGCCGTTGATGCTGCTGAAGGTTTTGAAATCGCGAAACGCCTTGAAGCAGTCTTCCCACTTCGACAGCAGCCAGAAGCCGTGCTCGGCGTTGTAATACACCGGCGCTTCCTCCCTCAGGCGTTTGTAGTAGGGATAGGGGTCCTCGTGAACAGCGTGGGAATAGGGATTGAACTCCACCGCGGTCATGCTGCGCTCCTGTTATTGCTTATTTTTTATCAACGCTAGCACAGCCCCTCCCGAAAGGTAAATACACTTAATGCAATTTAATAAATATATGTTACATTAATTTATCGAACAGCCCGGCTACAATACGCCGCGCACACCCACATCAACCCAGACCGAATTGGCCATGCCCGATAAACACTCTGCACTGCAGCGCTTTCGCGATAATCCCCTGCGCCGCCTGAACCACCTCAGCAACTACTGCGAGCAGCGTAGTATGCAGGCGCTGGAAGACCGGGGATTTGATCGCCTGGCCATGCACTTTGCCGCGCCGATGAGCCTGCTGGCCCAGCGCCCGCACCGCCTGACCGAACTGGCGGAGCGACTGGCAATGAGTAAACAACTCTGCCTGCAAAGCCTGCGGCCGATAGAACAGGCGGGGTATATCGAGCGCCGAAGCGACAGCGATGACCGGCGCGCCAAGCAGATCGCTCTGAGCAAGCGCGGCGAAGCATTGATTGCCGTTGCCGACGAAGCGATGCGCGGTATTAACGAGGAATTCAAAGCGCTGATCGGCGACGAAGCGGTAGAGTATCTCGGCCAGTTTTCGCTTGAGCTGTGTGAGCAGCTTGGGCTGCCCGGCTTCGCCCAGCAACGACCGGCAGGCTTGGCGGGTGGCTTGAACTTTCCGCTGCTGATCGGCCTGCTGAACCGCAGCATTCACCGCAGCCTGATGCAGGGGACGATGGCACGGGGCTACGACCGATTGCAGATGTCCCACGGTCAGGTACTGGCCTGTATAGATCCCGAGGGCAGCAGCGTCGGCGATATCGCCGCCCTGAATGCGGTCTCAAGTCAGGCAATTTCCCGCGTGGCGCGGCAGTTGAGTGAACTGGGATATATCGAACGCCGCAGCGACCCCAATGACGGGCGAAGCCAACGGCTGGTTTTAAGCGAGAGCGGTAAAGCGCTGGTGACCGATGCGGTCGCCGTGATGGATAACTTCGAATCCGTCCTGCAGATGGGACTCGGTGAAGCCGCGTATCAACGCTTCACAAATGCGGTAAACCAGCTGCACAGCGCACTCTTTGAAACCGCGGCCCCGCCTGCAACGCAGACCTCTTCAGCCCTGTCGACAGAGACTTTGTTGCAGGCCTGCGCCGACTGCCTGGAGCATCGCCAGACGCGCCACAGCGCGCAACTGGAACAACGACTGGGCTCGGACGGATACCAGCAGCTACAGCGACTCTTGGCGTTCGCCGCTGGCCGGCAGGTAGGGAGAAAGCCCTGACAGGCGCTGGTAGTAAGACAGGCTGCGGGCCATGTGTCGCGCCGAGCGTCGCTGCCACCGCAGGGCATCCAGATACCGATCACCGTTTACGGTATTCTCGCGCCCTTCGGCAATATCGACCATCAGGGCTTCGCGCGCCTGCTCGGTATCCTGCTCACAGCGCGCGGCGAAAGCCACAGCCTGTTCTGCAGCCGCCGCCCAGTCCTCACTCGTCACCGTTTTCAACAGCTGCCGACAACCATCGTCAAAAACAACGCCCGAATGTAACGGCGGCCCTTTGTCCTGCCAGCGCTGCGCCGTTTCCCGATCGGCCAAGCGATGATGCAGACGCTGCATATGATCGATCATGTGCATACAGGCCAGCAGCGATTGCCACTCCTGCTGGTCGGTAGGGTGCAGGTGGATGTCATCGACAAAGCGCTGGCAGCGTTCAATCGCATCCCCCAATTCCCGGTGCCGCTCTGGCTGCGCAGACGGCTGATTACGCGATAGCGCAACCGTGTACTGCAGCAGCGCCGTGAACATCCGACCGAGGCTGTGGCGCACGGCCTCCAATGCAACCGTGGGGTCGCGCAGCAGTTGGCGATCCAGATTCTCGGTGAATGCGTCCTCTGGCGGCGGCACCAGCCACAGCATCAGCCGCGCAAACTGAGACGCCAGCGGCAGTACCAGCAGCACACCCAGAAGATTAAACAGGCTGTGAAAGCCAACCAGTGCCAACTCGGCCTGCTGATAGATCGCGTCGGGCGAAAGCCACTGCCACAGGGCAACGTAAGGCAGCAACAAAACGAACGCCATCAGCCCGGTAAACAAATTGTAAACGACGTGGGAATAGCCGGTGCGGCGAGTGTCAGCCGAGCCGCCCAGCGTAGCAAACAAGGCAGTTGCAGTTGTTCCCACATCCATACCAATCACCAGCGCGGCCGCCTGCTCAAACTCCAGCGCCCCACCGTGTACCGCGGTGATGGCGGTGGCGACCCCGGCGCTCGAAGACTGGGTAATCAGGGTAATCAGCACGCCCAGACCCAATAGCTGGAGACGCCCAAGCCAGGTGTTGTCAGGAAAGACGGTCGGCGTGAGCTTGCCCTCAAGGCCCGCCATACCGCTTTGCATCACATCGATGCCGACAAAGATCAACCCAAAACCGGCCACCGCCAGGCCGGCCGCGCGCGTTCGTCCTCGCCCGAACAGATGCAGCAGCGCCCCCAACAGAACAACCGGCAGCAGCAGTGTTGCCAAATCGAGCTTGAAGCCCAGCAGGGCAACCATCCAGCCAGTAATGGTGGTGCCGAGGTTGGCGCCGAAAATGACCCCCAGGGCCTGGGGATAGCTGAGCAGCCCCGCGCCGACAAAACCGACTGCGGCCACGGTTGTGGCGCTGGACGACTGAAGAATTGCCGTGCTTACCGCACCGCTGAGAGCCCCCGACGCCGGGCTGTGAGTAAAGCGTGTCAGGGCCCGTCGCATGAGCTCTCCGGCCACGGCCCGCAAACCATCGGTCATCAATATGACGCCGACCAGAAACAGCCCCAGCCCTCCGGCCAGCTCCATCCACTGATTCAAGATTGCCTGTCCTCCTTCGTCGGCACGACTTCTGCGCTACACCCCGACATTTGCAGGGTGACGGCAGGATATTGTGCGGCGTTTCTGCCCCGGAAACGTCCCGTAGATATGCCTACCCTGTACGGTGGTAACGCGCCAGCAGGCGGTCCAGCTCGTTGGCAAACGCCTGTTTTTCACGCTGGCCGTAGGCATTCTGACCGCCGCTCTGAATTCCCGATGCGCGCAGGGTTTCCATAAAATCACGCATATTCAAACGGCTGCGGATCGTGTCTTCGGTGTAGCGCTCGCCCCTCGGATTCAGCGCCATACCGCCCTTGGCAATGACCTCCGCCGCGAGAGGAATATCGCTGGTGATCACCAGATCGTCGGGCTCGCAACGTTTTACAATCTCATTGTCGGCAACATCAAAGCCACTGCTGACCTGCAAACAACTCACCTGTGGCAGCGGCGGCACGGGCAGCGACTGGTTTGCCACCAGCGTCACGGTCACACCGGTTCGTTCAGCGGCCCGAAACAACATCTGCCTCACCACCACCGGACAGGCATCGGCATCCACCCAGATTTTCAAATGCTCTCTCCTTCATTCACCCGGCAGCGATTGGACAATGGCTGCGCCGAACTCATCGCTATGCAAAGATGATGCGTACAGACACTATTGCTGACGCTGGAGGGATTATGACGAGTCTTACCCTGTTTTACGACGGTCGCTGTCCACTCTGCGTTGCAGAAATGCGGCGCCTTGCCGAGCTGGATAGCGGCGCCCGGCTGATCTTTGAAGATATCAATCACGCTGACTTCAGCGACCGCTACCCTCATATCGATCCGATTGCCGCGAATCGCATTCTGCACGGCCAGACGAATACCGGGGAAATGCTCTACGGCTTGGATGTCAGCTGTCTGGCGTGGAAAGTCGTGGGCAAACACCGGTGGATGGCCGCGCTGCGCTGGCCGGTAATCCGCTGGTTTGCCGATATCGGCTATCGCTGGTTTGCCCGCCATCGCTATACCCTCTCGCGCTACCTCACCGGGCAGCCGCGCTGCACCAGCCATTGCGAAAACCTCCCCCGCCATGGCAAATGAGGCAACACTCGTTGTCGGCGCCAGCAGTGCCATCGCCCAGGCCCTCATCCGCGCCCAGCATCAACGTGGACACCGCGTTATTGCCATCAGCCGCCGCCCTGCAAGCGGCCAAACCGACTGGCTGCAATGCGACTACAGTGATGCCCAGATTGCCGATACCATCCACGCGCTGCGTGAACTGAATTGTCACTGGCGCCGGGTTTTTATCTGCAATGGTGTCCTTCATGACGAGCAGGCCATGCCCGAAAAGCGCCTAGAGGATCTGTCATCGACCACATTGCAGGCGCGTTTTCTCAGCAACAGCATCCTTCCCGCGATGTGGCTGCAGGCCCTGCTGCCACTGCTGCCACTGCTGCGCGGAAAGACGCCCTGCACCGTTGCGGTCCTCAGCGCCCGTATCGGCAGCATTGCGGATAATCAGCTCGGCGGCTGGTACAGCTACCGCGCGTCCAAGGCGGCATTGAATATGCTGCTGAAAACGGCGGCCATTGAATTCAGCCGGCGCGCCAAGAATATCAAACTTATCGCCTTCCACCCCGGCACCACTGACAGCCCACTGTCAGCACCGTTTCAACATTCCGTCGCCGACGACGCCCTGTTCACCCCCGAGTTTGTGGCAGAGCGCCTGTTGTCGCTCTGCGATGCGCATTCCCCCGACGGGCAGCTAAGCTATCTAGACTGGGCGGGAAAACCCATCGCCTGGTAGCCCCGCGAGTGGAAAATACGCATTTGCCACTCAGCGAGTCACACCTACCATGAATGTCTGCCAATCCCCCGGCCGGGAAGACTGGGGCGGGCACTCAGAGCGGAGAGAGCATGGGCTTAGGCAAATACAAACCGGGGCAGCGCGAGCTGACGGGCGTCGGAATCGACACGCCCGGCGGGCCTGTATGGTTGTACAAAGCCGCGCTGATCGCCTGTCTGGTGCTGATCGTTGGCGTTGCCATTTTTGTCGACATGCTCAACAGCCGCTACGAGCAGCTTAACCAGCGCGACGCCGTTCGCAGAGACCTCAGTGTGGTCGTCGCCCGCCTTGAAAGCAGTATTATGGGCGATATTCAGGCGGCAAGGGCACTGATCGCGGCCGTTCGCTTGAACCCCGAACTTGAAAAGACGCAGATGGATCAATATGCCGCCCCCCTGCTGGAGGGCGAGAACAATCTGCGGAGTCTGGCGGTCAGCCGTGACTATCGACTCGACTACGTCTACCCGCTCAAAGGCAATGAGGCCGCACTGGGCCTGGACTTTCGCGATCACCCGAAACAACTGGCCGGCCTGCAACGCGCCCTTCAAAGCGGCCAACCTCAGCTCGTCGGTCCGATCAATCTCGTACAAGGCGGTCAGGCGATTATCATTCGACTGCCGGTTGCCAGTCGCCCCACCGCAGGCGGCGCCAACTATGCCGTATCGGCCGTTATTGATATCGACTCATTGATTCGCGACACCCTGGGCGACAGCCACGGCGTCAGGCTCGACGTTGCCATCCGCACCTTTAACAGCAGCGAAGGCACCAGCGCCTCCATCGCGGGCAAGATGTCTCTGTTCGATCCCGCGTCAAACCCGGTGTTCAGTCAGGTCAGCCTGCCTTACAGCCAGCCTTGGCAGCTGGCCGCAACACCTGCTGGCGGCTGGCCCGCAGAAGCGCTTTTCACGCCTTTCCGGCTCGGGCTACTAGCCGCATCGCTGTTCATTTTTGGCGGTATTTTTGCGATCTCCTGGCTGATTCAGCGACGTCAGGAAAGCAACCAGCTTCTGGAGCGTCTGTTTGAACTGTCGCCGATCGGCATCGTTCTCAATGAGTTTTCCTCCGGACAATTTATTTCCGCCAACTCCGCTATGCGGGAACGGCTGGGCTACAGTTCCGCCGAGTTTGCCCACCTCAGCTATCAGCAAATCACGCCCCCGGATTTCGATGAAAGTGACAAGCGCTTTATTGCCACGCTGCACCGGGACGGTCGGATGGGCCCCTATCGCAAATCACTGATCCGCCGGGACGGCAGTCTGATGCCCGTTGTCATCAACAGTATTCTGTTCAACGACAGTCGTGGGCGGCAGCTGATCTGGTCGATGATTGAAGATATCTCCGACAGCCAGCGCGCCGAGCAGGCCATGGCCCGGCAGCAGGAGATGCTGGAGTCCATGAGCGTACAGGCCCGCATTGGGGCCTGGGAGTACGACGTCGCCTCTGGCGAGTGGCGCTGGTCGGAAATGATCAAGGAAATCTGCGGTGTCAGTGACGAGTTTGAGCCGGACCTGGTATCCACGCAGGACTTCTATACCAATGACGCCATGCGCGACGACTTCCGCCGTGGCATTCGCCGCGCGATCAAGTACGGCGAGGCATTCAGTAAAGAGCTGAAAATTCATACCCAGGATGGTCGCTCGCTGTGGGTACGCGTGATCGGCAATCCGGATATGGAAGAGGGCCGCTGCCTGCGCATTCACGGTTCCTTCCAGGATATTGACGAGCAGAAGCGAGCGGCGGAGGCCTTGATCAAGGCCCGTGACGACGCCGAGCAGGCCGCGCGGATCAAGAGCGAATTCCTTGCCACCATGAGCCACGAAATTCGCACCCCGATGAATGGCGTGCTTGGCATGCTGAATCTGCTGGATAATTCACGACTCGACTTCGAGCAGGAACGGCGGGTCAGCATCGCCCGCAGCAGCGCCAGATCGCTGCTATCGCTCATTGATGATGTTCTCGATTTCTCGCGGATCGATGCCGGTAAGATGACGCTCGAAAGTCAGCCCTTCAAACTGCGAGAGCTGATTGAAGAAGTCTGCGAAAGCATGTCACTGCGCAGCCAGGAAAAAGGCCTGGAACTGATTATCGACGTCAGCCACATCGAGGTTGATACGGTGGTAGGCGACTCTGCCAGACTGCGCCAGGTACTGACTAATCTGCTGGGCAACGCGCTGAAGTTCACTGAAAAAGGTGAGGTTATCGTCGCCGCCAGCCTGCACAACAACGGTCGGAATTGGCAGCTGAACTGCCATGTACGGGATACCGGCATCGGCATTTCTGCAGAGAAACAGGACCAGTTGTTCACGGCATTTACGCAGGCCGATGCGAGTACGACTCGTCGCTATGGCGGCTCGGGGCTGGGACTGAGTATCAGCCAGAAAATCTGCGAAGCCATGGGCGGGAAGATTACCGTGACCAGTCTGCCGGGCGAGGGCAGCGACTTCTGCGTGACGCTGCCGCTGGAGAAAAGCCCCGATGCAGAAACTGACGGCCAACCCGCTGCCGGCAAACGTATCTGGCTGGTGGAAGATAATCAGAGCACCCGTGAGAGCCTGACGCGTCAACTTCAACGCTGGGGCGCCGAGGTGATGTGCTCCACAAGCAGTGAGCAGGCCTTGAGCCAGGCGGAAAGTGGCAGCAATCAAATCGCCAACATCGATCTGGTGATTATCGACCGTTATATGGAAGGACTGGACGGAACCGAACTGGTTCAGTTTCTGCGTCAGGAACCGCTGCTCTCGCAACTGCCCATCGTATTGCTGTGCAATATCGCCAGCGAGGGCACTGAAACGCATTTCCGCTCACTGGGCTTTGACGCCTGGTACCCCAAGCCCATTACTACCGCCAATCTGCGCGAGATGCTGGCGCTGGACCCGATGACCGCGTCACCCATGAATGCCCGCCCACTTCAACGCGATACGACGTATGACAGCGAGCAACTGAGCGGTCGTCGTGTGCTGCTGGTTGAAGACAACGCCGTCAATCAGGAAGTGGTCCGCTGCCTGCTCGACGAGCTGGGGCTTCAAGTCACGGTCGCCGGAGACGGGGAGATCGCCCTGCGACTGCTAAAGCAACAGCAGAATGACGACTCTCCACCCTTTTCAGCGATCCTGATGGACTGCCAGATGCCTCACATGGACGGCTATGATTGCACCCGCCATATTCGTGCCGGCTTGGCAGGAGAGGCCGCCCGCCAGCTCCCGATCATTGCGCTGACGGCCAATGCCTTGTCTGGCGACCGGGAAAAATGCAGCGCAGCGGGTATGGATGATTATCTCAGCAAACCCATTGAGCCGGAGCGGCTGCAAAGCAAGCTGATTAATTGGATTGCGCCGACAGCCCAAGAACGCTGCCCAGCACTGGAGGACGGCACCTGCCCCGAGCAACGGTGGAATGGCGCGAAGGCACTGGAATCAGTAATGGGGCAAGAGAAAACCCTGAATAAACTGCTGCTGATGTTCAATGACTACAGCCGGGAGCAGCAAAGCGCGCTGCGGGCTGCCGTCACCCAGGCCAACATTGAGGACATCGTTCGTATTACCCATGCGCTCAAAGGCAGCAGCGGCCAGTTGCAGGGAACAGCCTTGCGGGATGCCGCAGCGGCACTGGAACTCGCAGCCAGCGAAAACAACTGGGAAAAAATTCACTTCCTCTACCCGCAGTTGCAGCAGCAGTGGCAATTGCTGTGCGACTGCTTTGAACGGCACTTGAGCCGCCACGCCAGTCCTATTCGCCAGCAAATGAACAGCTGAGCCCTCTCCGGCGACGCAGGCGAGGTATACTCGCCGACATGTCGCATACCACTCCCACTCATTGGCAAAAGACCCTGCAGCAGATCGATACGATGCTGCAGGAGCACGTGCTGCTTTGGCAGGCGGAGCATGCTCGCGACCACCGTGCGGCTCAGAGACAGTCCCGTTATGCCTCCCTGTTTGAGGCGCTCCGGCGACTGAGTGACGACGACGTTTGGCAATTGCAGGGCGATGATCTTGCCCTGCTGAATACGCTCCAGCTACACTTTTCCTCCGCCCGCGATATCGCGCGGCTGATTCACGTTCCCGGCGCAGAGGCATTGAGCGCCGTCGAGCCCCCGCCCGGCCTGCCGGGCAAAAAGTGGCAACAAGTCCAGGCATTTCTCAACGGCCTGCGTCCTCGGCAACAGCGCGTTGTTGAATGGTGCAGCGGTAAAGGACTGATCGGTGAGGCACTGTGCCTGCCGCCCTTTTTGTCGCCAGAACTGTCGATAGAAGGGCTGGATATAGATGAGCATCTGGTCTCAGCAGGCAATCAGCGCGCGCAGAAATATCAGCAGCCGCGCCGCCTCCATCAATGCGACATTTTCAGTCGAGCCAGCGAGCAGTGGCTCAGTCCAGCCCACACGGTGTTTGCGTTGCACGCTTGCGGCGGTCTGCACCAACATTTACTGGAACGGGGCTGCGAGCAGGGTGTCGCCCAAATCCTGCTGTCGCCCTGCTGCTATCACCGTTTTGTTGATCGCTACGTACCGCTTTCAGCGCAACTGAAAGCCTCTCCACTCGCGCCATCGACAAACGACCTTCGCCTGGCCGTTAGACAGACGGCAACAGCTCGACAGGGCGAGCGGGAGGCAAGGCGGCAACTGCAGCTCTGGCACCTCGCCACAAAGCAATTCGCGGCGCGCCGGGGAGTGTCGATGTCGAGCTATCGCAGCCTGCCCCACAGCGCGGCAAAACGCGGCTTCGACTATTTTCTGGCGCAACAGCTCGACGCCAATCGGCTGCCCAACAAGCTGGTCAGTGACGGAGAGCGAAAAGAACTATTGGACGACGCAGAGAGGCTGCTGTGTGATCAGGAGCGGCGCGAACTGGCGGCCATGATGTTTCGGCGTCTGCTAGAGTTGCGCTGTGTGCTCGACAGCGTGGTCTATCTTGAGGAACACGGCTATGCGGTTGCGCTTGATCGCTTCTGCTCGCCCCAGCTAAGCCCGAGAAACCTGCGAATTCACGCCTGGCGAGGTGCGTCAGCGATCGGCGGAATATGACTGGCTGACACTGCGGCCGTTCCCGTCGGCCGCCAGATACTCTCGACTATCCACCCAACCGCTCTCCGTATAGAAGCCCCAGTGCCGAATCTTAGGCCCCGTAACAAACAGCGTTAAGCTGTCTGGCGATTGCAGGGCCAAGCGGTGAGGAGCCCGCGACATACGCGCGGTGACACTGCCCTCCCGCAACAGGCGATGTCCCTCTGGCATGGTCTCATCGATCTTTCCGCGCAATACCACCGACAGATTGAACAGCCACGGATGATCGTGCAGATGCGTATCGGGATCATCGGCCTGAACGTGGTGCAGATAGAGGTTAAACAAGCGGTTTTTGGGAATCACATGCCAGCGAGTCAGGTAGCGCTCACCAATGGTTTTGGCAGGTGGACGCTGCATGACTTGATCCGCGCGCTGCTGAAGATATCGGAGGACTGGCAAGGGTAGTTTCATAAACAACATCCAAGGCGACCATCTTGCGAACGGCCACTATTGCGAAATGCGCAAATTACCAGATGGCCGATAAACCGGCCACCGGCGACGTCAGGCAAATTGATCCAGCGCTTCAAGAAACGGCATCATGGCGGCACTGCTGTCATAGTCGGGATATTCGCCGCGCATCAAGCCGGCTTCAGTCAGCGCCGCAAGCAGCATACGGGCGTAGAGTTCGCGGTCGCGCTCACTCAACTGGCGATCTGGCCACATGGCATCGAGGCGCATCTGGGCTTGCTGAACAACACCGCTGCCACGCAGCCGCTCACGCCCCAGCACATGGGGAGCGTCGAACAGCACAACCTGCACGAAGCCCGGAACATCACACATCGCCATAAAACGGCGCCAGGACTCAGCTAAACCTGCAGGCTCGCCATTGGCGCCAGGTTGTTGCAGACGCGCAAGCAACTCCTGCTCATAACTGTCGGTCACTGCCTCAAACAGCGCTTCTTTGTTGCCAAAGTAGTGGTAAATCGGCCTGATGGTAGTCCCGGCCTCACTGGCAATATCTTCAAGCGCCGTGCCTTGATAGCCTTTTTCACCAAAGAGCTGGCGGGCACAGGCCAAAACCTTGCCTTGGGTTTCTTCACGCCGTTGCGCCTGGGTGCGTCGTTGGGTATGTGCCAAAAATGCATCTCCGCCTGTCGGGGGCGACAGTGTAGCTTGCTTTTTGCAACAATGATATGTAGCGTTATTACATATAATTAAAAGCCAATTTGAGATCGCCTCATGCCCCATCCCGCAAACGCCACCCCAATGGATCGCGAAGCCGCTTTACAGCATTGCTTCAGTCCCGCCACGCTCAACGGAATCACACTGAAAAATCGTCTGATTAAAGCGGGCACCTTCGAGAACATGACCCCTGGAGGTCGGCCGTCTCAGCGCCTGGAAGATTTTCATTGTCGACTGGCAGACGGCGGTGTCGCGATGACCAATATTGGCTATTGCGCGGTAACCGGCGACGGCCGGCTCAATGAAAATATGATGTACATGCACGAGGGCATACGCGGCGAACTCAGCTCACTGATCGACAAGCTTCACGCACGAGACTGCAAGGTATCCGGCCAAATGGGGCACTGCGGCGGCTTCTCGAAAAACCGCGAACTCAAACGTAAACGACCGCTTGGCCCCAACTTCGCGGTCAATGGCCTGGGTGTCGGTTGTGGAATGTTCTTTGCCGATGGCATGACACATGCCGATATTGATGAAATGGTCGCCCAGTATCGAGACGCCGCCGGCTTTATGAAATCCGTGGGCTTCGATTCACTGGAAATCCACTTCGGACACGGTTATGGACTCTGCCAGTTTATCAGCCCCAAAACCAATAAGCGCAAAGATGAGTACGGCGGCAGTCTGGAAAATCGCATGCGCTTGCCGCTACGTGTGCTGGCCGCCGTACGGGAGGCAGTGGGTGATGACTACCCTATTACCGGGAAGATCAGTATGACCGAAGGCGTTCGCGGGGGTATCAGCTACGACGATTCTGTCGAGATCAGCAAGCTGCTTGATAAGGGCGGGATAGACGCCATCGTGTGCAGCGGCGGCACCAGCACCATGAACCCGATGATTATGTTCCGCGGCGACAATATGCTCCAGCCGATGCTGGACAACGAAAAGAGCTTGATCATGAGGTCGATCCTTCGCCTCGCAGGAAAAAGCCTGTTCCGCGACTACCCTTATGAAGACCTGTATTTTCTCGATCAAGCCAAGCGTATCCGCGAGGCGGTGCAATGTCAGACGATCTATATCGGGGGCGCCAACGGCAACGATAATTTCGCGGAGCTTATGCAGGCCGGCTTTGACTTTGTGCAGATCGGCCGCAGCCTGTTGAGCGACCCGGATCTCCCCAACCGCAGCGCCGCCGACATCGGCTACCGCAGTCGCTGCCTTCACTGCAATGAATGTGTGGGGACAATAGAAAGCCCCCAAGGCATTCATTGCACTCGCTTCAGCCTATGATTCCCGGCGGTTCGCCAAAGCAGCGACGATGAACAACGGCACAGCAAACATCGGTAGACACCCGGGAATATAGAAACCGTAAACGATAAAGGCTTCCAAACCCGTTTCAGGCACAATCAGGCGCTTTTGCACAAACAAGGCGTTGATGATGGGGCCGATGATATTGGCGTAGCAACCCAGGATCAGCGCCCAGCGGCCGACGCTGACCATCTTTCCCACGCGATAGATAGCTGGCCATGCGGCGGCGATGGCGATCACGGCAATACCGTTCAACAAACCTTCCATATGCGCAAACCGCCAGCTTGCATAGAGCGGCGTGTCGTTTGGTCCTGTCGCGGCGGCGACGGAAAAGCCGATCCCCGATAGCAAACCGAGAAAAAGAATGATCAGGCCGTGGCAAACCAGCGCCTGCTGTTGTGCTGTCGATTCCTGTTTCACAGACATAATGTCCCCTTTTTATTGTTATATCCGGTAGCTCTGAACACCGCTGTGAGGCGTATACCGCAGAGTTCAGCAGGCGAGATTATGGCGGTTAATGATGGTTCACCACAAGACGCAGCTCCCCAGCAAAATCTGTCCGGCCTGCCAGCGCCCCTTTAACTGGCGGCGGAAATGGAAGCACCAATGGGATGAAATCCGTTACTGCTCACAGCGCTGCCGACAAGCGCGGCGAGTTCACTCGGAAAAGTAGACGTCGAGACGAAATGTCAGACTTGCTTCTGCGTCCCAGCCATCCTCCCGCGCAAAATAGCTTTCCGGACTGACCGTCAGAAATACCCAGTCTTCGTGTATTCGCTTTCGGTAGTTAATGCCGACAAAATAAGCGGTGAGGCGCGCGTCGTTCTCTGTGTTGAATAGCACACCGCCGCGGTATTCGATCGATGTGCGGTCGGTTAAATCCGTACTGAGTGCGAGCATCTGCAAATGGTCCCAGTAGTCTTTATTGTCTTCAAACTCCAGAACGGTGAAATACCTGAGCTGACTCGCGCTCCACAGCGGTCGGCGCATATCGTACTCCGAAGTCGCCCCCCAACCGCGATCGCGATACCACCAGAACTCCTGCTGAAACTCTCGTCGCCATAAGCCCCAATCGTTAAATGGGCGCCGCAACCGCGTCCTGGCAAAAGGCACTAACGGCGCGCGTACGCGTATCCCGATTCGGTTACTTCGCTTCCATTTGTGCCATTCGGAATCGGGCGTAAATTCGAGACCGGCAACCGATTCCTCCCGGCGAATCCGTTCATCTGTTGAATTGCTACGCGTACGGCCTTCAAGATTGGAATCATTATCGGCGTCACTGTTAAAAAACAGTTTTGCCTTTTTTTCGGTGTTTGGCAGATCAAACTTGGCTTTTATTCGGGCATCCGTACCCAATTCACCCTGCTCCTCCACGGTCTCCCGCAACTGGATCCGGATATAGCTTTCGTTCACATAATCGTTTGGAGGCGCCTGACTGCTGAAATAGCGATCCATGGTTTCAGCAAAGCTGACCCAACGGGCAGACCAAATATCGCGGGCCTCCTCAGCCGTACTCACGGAGCGGGACAAAAACCCATCCTGCGAATCATCCGCGATCGCGTCTTCCGCCAACACAACGGGACTGATGGCCGACAGTAACGCAACAACAGTAATGGATATTCGGCAACGAAATATAAGCCTGTCCCCTTTAGGAGGTCTTTACAGGAAACTATATAGGCTCAGCGCGTATTCGCCAGAGAGCGGGCAAAAAAAAGGCACCCTATATTGGGTGCCTTGGCGATTCAACTCGTCTGATCAACCGTCTTTCAACGCTTCCTGACGAGCCAGCTCACGGTCCATGAACTGTATCCACTGTGCGGCGTAGTCCTTGGACTTTTCATCCTTCATCGCAGCCTTGAAGGCCTTTCTCGCTCCATCGTAGTTCTGGAGGTTGAAACGGGCCATGCCCAGTACCAGATAGGCCGTATCAGGACGCTTCAGATCCCCTTTCTTGAATGCGTTTTCGATAGCCTGTGCAGACTTCTCAAACTCATCGTTGTCCAGGTAGATGCTGCCCAAACGTGCCCAGAGCTCGCCCTTATCAGACTTGGCTGCGGCTTTTTCCATTTCAGGAATCGCACGTTTGACTTCCTGAGCCTGGCGCCATGCGTTACCCAGCAGCTCCAGGTTTTTGGACGTCGACGGAATCGCGCCAGCTTTAATACCTTTATCCAGAACTTTGGCTGCCTTGTAAGGCACTTCCTGAGACAGGAACAGATAAGCCATATTGATCAGCTCTTTGTCCTTCTCAAGCATGCCTTGCTCGTAGGCGGCTTCCATTGTGGCAGTGGCTGCGAGTTCACGTTTCTGCTCGTTGTACATAGCAGACAGCTGTAACCAATAAGCCTTCTTCTGGTAGTGCTTCAGCGTCTCTTCGAGAATATCCACCACCTTGTTGATGTTGTTTTTCTCGTAGTACAGGTAACGCTGCAGCCCCCACCATTGCTCTTTGGGGACTTTGCCACGCGATTGGTAATCATCGATAGCAACTTCGATATACTTCAGCGCACGATCAAGATCCTTAAGCTGGTAATAGCCCTGTGCCAACAGTGCATAGGCGCCAGCACCCGGCTCCTCCTGCAGCGCATCCTTCGCTTTAAACCACTCCAACAGCACTTTAACGCCGTTTTTGTAGTCTTCTTTAACGAAGTAAAGCTGTGCAATGGTGTACTTGGTATTCAGTTCCATTGCTTCAGGAATGTCCGGCTGCTTAACCACGTTGCGGTAAGCGTCCAGTGCCTGATCGTACTTCTCTTGCGTGAAGTAGATGAAGGCATACATGTTGTACAGGTTGGCCAACTCATAGCTGTTGAGCGAACCACGACCTTCTTTGTCGCGCAGGTCGTTCAGCAGGCGAATAGCTTCGCTGTAGCGCTTCTCGTCTGCAGCAACTTGAGCTTCGTTCAGCTTTTCGAAGATCTTGGCTCGAATCGCCGGCGTGCGACGCGTGCTGCGCTTGGGTTTGTCTTCCTGCGCGTGGGCGGCACTGATGCCGTCCATCTGCAGAGCTGGCGCCAGCAGATTACTGGCGACCGGCGCCGCCAGCATTGCGGCAACACCCAGACTGAAGGAGCATGCCAGATTGACCAGCACCGGGCGCACGGACTTCGTGCTCACGTGAGAATCAGTCATCATTTCTCCAACTCATAGGTGAAGCGGTTCTGAATCCCCGGTACTTCAATGGGCTCACCATCCACAACACGAGGTTTGTACTTAAACTTCTCGGCTGCTTTGATGGAGGCACGCTCGAAGTAACCTGGGGGGCTACAATCCACCGGTGCGATATCGCGAGTGGTACCGGCTTTGGTTACGGTGTACTCAACCGTACAGTAACCTTCGACACCACGGCTCTGTGCACGACGCGGATAAATGGGAGCAACCTTAACGATTGGCAGATATTCACCGTCGGACGCTGACAGACCGCCTGCAGTATTGGTCATCTGCAGGGACTGTTGAGGGGCCATGTTCACCACCTCCATGTCCGGGTTTACATCTTCCATCTCCGGCTGTTCCATATCCGGCGGCGGCTCTTCAGGCTGCTGCGGCTTGTCCGGCTTGCTGTCTTTTCTGGTTTCGATCTTAGTGTCCGGCATCTGAATATCGGCCAGCTTAGTACGCGGTTTTTCATCCAGCGTCTTGTCAGCTGTCTCGATCAGATAAGGCATGATGATGAACAGCGCTGCTGTCACCAAAAATGCCAGTCCGGCACCGATCAGAATGCGAATGCTCTTCATAATCGATCAGCTGTCTTCAGTGGCCAATGAAACATCGTATACGCCTGCCGCACGGCTGGCGTCGATAACCGCAGTAACCGTCTCAGTATTCGAGGCTTTATCCGCCTGAATAACAACAGCTCCTTTTGGGTTTTCAGCGTGCATACGCTCAACAACCGAACGCACTGCGCGCTTGTCTACCCGGCGCTTATCAATCCAGATTTCGTTGGTACCGGTCACAGCAATCAGAATGTTGACATTCTCTTTCTTGCTCGACGTTGAAGCATCGGGGCGGTTTACCTCGACACCCGCTTCTTTAATGAACGACGCTGTCACGATGAAGAAGATCAACATGATGAAGACCACGTCGAGCATCGGCGTCAGGTCGATTTCTGAGGAATTCTCCTCTGCACCTGCTTTGCTATGCTTTCTCATAACTGTTCTCTTAATGATCTGTTGTCAGATGGTCTTCCAAAAGCTCATTCTCGCGCTCAGCAATACTCTTGATGTAGGTATTGATGAAAACACCGGAGAGCGCCGCAACCATCCCCGCCATAGTCGGGATGGTTGCTTTTGAAACACCGCCAGCCATCGATTTGGCATCGCCACCACCTGTTACCGCCATGATGTTGAACACTTCAATCATCCCGGTAACCGTGCCGAGCAGACCCAACAGCGGACACAGTGCCACCATGGTCTGAATCATTGGCAGGCTCGCGTTGATCTTGATGGAAACTTCCGAGATCAATTTTTCGCGAATCTGCTTGGCATTCCAGGAATTTCGCTCAGAGCGAGCTTCCCAGGTGTTAATGGCGTTGCCGACGTCTTTCGACAGCCCGAACTTGTAATACCAAACCCGTTCAATAGCGAGAGTCCACATGACGAAGGTCAGGGCGGCGATGGCCCAAAGTACATCGCCCCCAGACTCCATGAATCGTCTTATGATCTCGATCCATTCATTCAGTTGGTACATCGCTTAGTTACCCCGCGCGCCCTTCTGTGTGTTCGGCAATGATGCCGGTCGACTGCTCATCGAGCACGTGCAGAATTTTCTTGGCGCGACCGCTGACGAAGGTGTGCAGCAGTACAGTCGGGATAGCGACAATCAGACCCAGTACAGTAGTTACCAGTGCACCAGAGATACCACCCGCCATCGCTTTCGGGTCACCCGCACCGAAGATGGTGATCGCCTGGAAGGTAATGATCATACCGGTTACGGTACCCAGCAGACCCAGCAGCGGTGCAACCGCAGCAATGATCTTCAGCAGGTTCAGCGAGCGCTCAAGGCGAGGAGTCTCTTTCAGAATCGCCTCAGACAATTTCAGCTCGAGGGTTTCAGCATCCATATTTGGATTCTGCTCGTGCACTTTCAGTACACGACCCAGGCTGTTGTTGTCGTTTGCCGTGCTGCTCTTCAGCTGTGCGCCCACTTTCATGTCTTCGATAGACAGAACGACCAGACGCCACAGAGCAATCAGCAATGCCAGAACACCGACGGCCGTGATGACGTAGCCAACAACACCACCTTGGTGCCAGCGCTCAGTCAGCGTCGGGCTGTCAATCAGTGCAGCCAGGTAAGAACCACCCGTCGGACCCGTGGGGTCAACACCGAAGGGGGTTACGCCAGAGCTGGCAGACGCCAGATCGCTTGCCCAGCTGTTGTACGCACCACTTGGCTGACGAGACAGAACCGCAACGGTACCATTCTCGGGGATGTACTGCAGGTAATCGCCTTCGCTGTTAACCAAGTTGAAAGTACCCACACGAACGACGTCTTGCTGGGTCTTTTCGCCACCAGCAGTAGTCACTTCGGTGTTGAACTTAACAACACGGCCAGATTCAGTCATTTCGCGCTGAAGTTCGAACCAGATACGCTCGATTTCTTCGATGCTCGGCAGATCTTCGGCACCCGCCATTTTCTCGATCAGCTCGTCTACGAACTGCTCGCGATTGGGGTACTGAACACTAACGATAGACGTTTGGAAGTTAGAGCGCATGTCGCCAGCGGTTGAGGTCAGGTGACCAAACAGCTCGGTCAGGGTACCCAGACGCTCTTTCAACTGACGCTGTTTCTCGGTCAGAACAGTTTCGTTCTCTTCGAAAGTGTCCTCCAGTCTGGAAGAACGCTTCTCTTCAGATTCCAGCGTCTTGTTGGCCTCGTCGAGCATTTTCTTCTGCTCGTAGCGGGCATTGATGAAGCGCTGCTCACGGGCCTTCTGCTCACGTGCATCGCTCGCACCGCCCTGTTTGACCATTTGCAGCAGTTCGTCCAGCGACTTGGCTTCTTGAGCCATCACTGGGCTGGTGGCAAAAGCAATTGTGCCGCCAATTGCCAGTACGGCGGCTTTCAACAGATTACGTTTCATTATTTAGCAGCCTCCGGAGCCGGAATCGGGAGTTTCATGATGTCGATAGACGCTTGCTTACGGGCAATACGCAGACCTTTCTGGATTGCACCGCGGTAATCACCCGCGTCCAGCTCAACCCATGCACCCTGAGTTTTATCCCAGGCACCTGAGTGCTCACCATCTGTTGTTTGGTACAACAGACCAATACGACCAATGCGCAGGAAGTTCACGTCGCGCTCTGCGCCGTTAACCGTTGCGACACCTTTATAGCTGTCGATTTTGCGGCCGTATTCATTTTCGATTTTGTAGGCTTCCAGCACTTGGCGGAATTTCTCCGCGATGCTGATATCTGAGCGGTCCATGCTGCTGCGCAGGAATTCAACACGCTCTTTGCGCTCGTCGATGTGAAAGGGCACGTCCAGATCAACAAACTGCTCCAGGCCATCGATCATGCGGATCAGCAGCGGAGTGATTTGGCGTTGGATAACGGTAGCTTCATCAACCGCCTTTTCCAGACTGGCGATACGACGCAGCTGACCAGCAATCTGCTTCTCAAGGCGAGCGTTGTAGACGCGAAGACCATCAACCTGCTTCATCACAGTTTTGTAGTCTTGCAGCAAGTCGCCCGTTTCCGCAGCCAGGCGGTCGATGCGAACTTGTGACGCCTGTGCAGATTTGGTGCGCTGCTCGCCAACCTTGACGACTGCACTGACGGGAACAAGCGGCTTGGCAGGCTTAACCTGCTCAGCAGCGTCCTGTTCAGCGGAATACGCAGACGACGCCGCTAACACACTGGCTGTCGCAGCGACCGCCAGCGCGATTGATTTCAATCGATGCATTTTCATGGGAATTGCTTTTCCTATTTGGGACGTTTAGTGAAAGCAGAGCTTATTATCTATCTGTCAGCCGTACGTACGACCAGTCTCAAGACCGTGCTTTCATACAGCGGGACTTATTTTAATCACGGGCATTCTCAAGAATCAACGAGAAAGCTAAATGTTTCGTAATATAAAATTTAGGAAAAACAGGGGGGCAAAATTTGTTACTCCAATGTAGTTTATGGTAACAAATTGAAATATTTAGGTAACAAAAGGAGCGTAGTATATTCTGCCCCCCAGGTTACAAATCGAGCAATATTCAGCGACTCAACGTCTCGACAACAGCACGAAGGCATAGGCCGGCTGATCAGCCTCCTCCGGGTAACACTCTCGAGACACTTCTTCCCACTCGCCATCAATCGGCGGATAGAAGGCATCACCAGCGACCCTAACGGCCACCTCTGTCAGATAAATCCGCTCCACCATCGCCATACTCTGGCGGTAAAGCGTCTCTCCGCCGATCACAAACACCTCGTCAACACCATCGCGCCGAGCAATAGATTTGGCGGCGTCGAGCGCCGCCTCAAGACTGGCGACAAGCTCCGCCCCATCTGCACAAAAATCAGACTGTGACGACACCACGATATTGCTGCGCCCCGGCAGCGGACGACCGATAGACTCCCAAGTCTTGCGCCCCATGATGATCGGCTTGCCCATGGTCAACGCCTTGAAATGCTTCAAGTCGGCCGACAGACGCCACGGCAGGGTGTTTTCGACGCCGATAACACGGTCATCGGCCATCGCAACGATATGGGCAACAGCAATACTCACAACAATCTCCTAAACCGCGATGGGGGCCTTGATTCCCGGCTGAGGGGAATAGCCCTCAAATTCGAAGTCATCAAACTCGTACTCAAAAATCGACGCGGGCTTGCGATGGATAATCAGCTTGGGCAGCTCTCCCGGCTCTCTCCGCAACTGCTCCTCGACAATCTCGTCAGTCAGATGGTTGTGATAGAGGTGGCAGTCGCCAAAGGTGTGCACAAAATCGCCTACCTCCAGATCACACTGCTGAGCAATCATATGTGTCAGCAAGGAATAGCTGGCGATATTGAAGGGTACGCCCAAGAACAGATCAGCACTGCGCTGATAGAGCTGACACGATAATTTGCCGTCGGCGACGTAGAACTGGAACAGCGTGTGACACGGCGGCAATGCCGCTCGCCCGCGGCGCACATTTTCGTGAGGACTCAGCGATTCATCCGGCAGATCAGCAGGGTTCCAGGCATTCACCAGCAAGCGCCGCGAGTTGGGCTTATTGCGAATCATGTCCACCACTTCACTGATCTGATCAATGGTTGAACCATCCGGACAGGCCCAGCTCCGCCATTGCTTGCCGTAGATCGGCCCGAGATCACCATTTTGCAAGGCCCACTCGTCCCAGATGCTGACACCCCGATCGCGCAGCCAGTGGTTGTCGCAACTGCCATTGAGGAACCAGATCAGCTCGTAAATCACGCTGCGCAGGTGCACTTTCTTCGTTGTCAGCAGAGGAAACCCCTTTGACAAATCAAAGCGCAGTTGGCGCCCGAACACCGACCGGGTGCCCACGCCTGTGCGATCACCTTTATCGACACCGTTGTCGCGCACATCGCGCATTAAGTCGAGATATTGCTGCATCTTATTTCCCCTGAGCCGCAGCCCGGCGATAGGCATAAACGAAAATTCCTGCGCCGAGCAGAATCATCGGCAGCGACAGCAGCTGCCCGCGAGTCATCCAGCCCAATGCATCGAAACCGATGTGACTGTCCGGCTCGCGCACAAACTCTACAATAAAGCGGAAGCAGCCATAGCAGAACAGGAACAACGCTCCAGGCGCCAACGCAGGACGCTGACGACGGGTATAAAAGAAGAGAATTAAAAACAGCAGCACACCTTCCAAGGCGAACTGGTAGAGCTGCGAGGGATGACGCGGCAGCTGAGAGGGGTCATTAGGAAAAATCATGCCGAACATACTGTCCGTCTGCCTACCCCACAATTCCTGACCGATAAAGTTGCCGAGTCGCCCGAGCCCGAGGCCGATGGGGGCCAGCGGCGCAATGAAATCCCACAGCGCAAACACCGATACGTTGATACGTCGGGCATAGAGCGCAATCGCAACGACCACGCCCAGCAGGCCGCCGTGAAATGCCATTCCACCTTCCCATACCCGCAACAGCCACAGGGGGTCACTGAGGAACTGTTCGAAATTGTAGAACAGCACATACCCCATGCGGCCACCAAGAATAACCCCCAGCGCACCGTAAAAAATCAGGTCCTCTAGCTGCTCTTCTTTTATCGGGCTCCAAGGCTGGGCACAGCGCTTTTTGCCCAAGTACCAAGCGGCGGCAAAGCCAAACAGATACATCAGGCCGTACCAGTGAATCGCCAGCGGCCCGAGCTGGACCGCAACAGGATCGATATTCGGGTGAACCAACATGCCTATAAGGCTCCGTAAATAAAGTGACTGCCGATCGCAAACAAAAACAGCGCGAAACATTGCTTAAGTCGATCGGCGGGTAAGCGCTGCGCAAGATTAGCGCCGATACGCGCAACCGGCGTGCTGCAGAGAATAATGGCCAGCAGCGCGGGCCAATACACAAAGCCCGTGCTCCAGGCAGGCAAATCTGGATGACCAAAGCCTGCCACCATATTGCTGAGCGCACCGACAATCGCAATGGGCAAACCGCAAGCCGCCGCTGTCGCGACTGCGCGCTGCATTCGCACCTGGCACCAGCTTAGATACGGCACGGTCAACGAGCCGCCGCCAATTCCAAACATGGCCGACAGAAAGCCGATTCCGCCCCCTGCCACAAATACCGCTGGGCGGGAGGGCAGACTGCGCCCTGGGGAGGGTTTCAGGCCCAGCATCATCTGTACAGAAATCAGCAATGCAAAAATGCCAAATACCAGCTTCAGTCGCTCGCCTGGCAGCGCCGCTGCCAGTGCCACCCCACCTACAACCCCCAGGGCGATGCCGGGCGCCAACAAACGCCACACCGGCCAGTCAACATTTCCATGAGCGTGATGCGCACGCACCGAACTGATTGAGGTAAACACGATGGTTGCCAGCGACGTTCCCACTGCCAACTGCACGGCGACCAGCGAAGACACGCCCTGCAGCGCAAAACAGTAAATCAGGGCAGGCACAATCACCAGTCCCCCACCCACACCAAACAGGCCTGCGGCAAAACCCGCCAGCACGCCTACCAGGAGATAGATCAGGATAATGGTCACGCGCGCCCCCAAGAACAAAGCTGCTATTATGGCAGCCGAAATTTTCAAAGCCAGCCCAAAAAGTAACCGCATGTGCCTGATTCTTTTATCTTGGCAGGAGTCCGCGCAACGCCCACTGGTGGTCGCTGCCAACCGCGATGAATTTTTTCAACGCCCAACCGAGGCGGCCCACTTCTGGCCGGATCAACCCGACGTCCTAGCTGGTCGCGACGGCGAGTATGGTGGCAGCTGGCTCGGTCTCAGCCGCAGCGGTCGCTTTGCCGCCATCACCAATCTCCGGGAAGCGAGTGGCGGCGAACGCAGCCGTGGCGAGCTGGTTCGCGATTTCCTGAGCAGTTCGACATCCTGCGACTGTTTTTTCGAGAGCGTAGAAGCGAACAAGGCAGCTTACCGCCCCTTCAACATGATTGCCTTTGACGGCCAACAGCTCGCTATCAGCCATAGTCTGCAAAGCGGCTGGCAGTCGCTGCCCCCCGGCCTGCACTGTGTGGGCAATATTCCATTTGGGGAGCACAACGCAAAGATCAACAAAGCCCTGAGCGACTTCGAAGGCAGAATGGGCAAGGATAGCGCTGCCGCGCTGCTGGCATTAATGCAGGACGACACCGAGAGTGAGAGCAGCCCCGAACCGCTGCAACGCGCCCTGTCCTGTCGCTTTGTGCGCAGCGACGTTTACGGTACGCGCTCCAGCAGCGCGCTCATGCTAGACGACAAGCATCGCTGGGATTTTTGGGAGCAAAACTTTGACGACAAGCAACGCGCAAGTGCGCTTCAGCACTTTCAGCTTCAGGGGTCGGTAAAACGCTGATTATTGACTGGGCGGCGCCAGCTTTTCCATGCCGAAATCCACCAATGCAGCCCTGACCATCAGCTTAACTTCATCGGCGGTGTCAGACTTCATCACGCGCTCCAGCAAGTCGCCAAGCTCGCTGTACCGGGCCCCGCGAACCACCGCTTTGACTTTCAATAGACTGCTGTCATTCATCGACAACATGTCATAACCCATCGCCATCAACAACAGCACCGCGCCGGGGTCCCCCGCGAGCTCACCACAGATGCCGACCGGCTTGCCCTCGGCATGCGCAGCCCTCACAACCGTCAGCAGACACTCCATCACCGCAGGGTGGTAGGCGTGATAGAGGTCCGCCACGCGGGTATTGTTGCGATCCACCGCCAGCAAGTACTGTGTCAGATCATTGGAACCCACCGAGAGAAAATCAACACGGCGCGCCAGCTGCTGCGCCTGATAGACCGCCGCAGGCACTTCAACCATCACACCGATCGGCGGCATACTCAAATCCCAGCCGTCTTCCAGCAGCTCATTGTAGGCCCGCCTGATCAACTCCAGCGCCTCGTCCAGCTCCTGAACATTGCTGATCATCGGCAGCATGATGCGAAGATTATCCAGCCCCTCACTGGCTTTCAGCATCGCCCGAACCTGCACCAGAAAAATCTCCGGATGATCCAGCGTGACGCGAATGCCGCGCCAGCCCAAGAAGGGGTTTTCTTCTTCTATTGGGAAATAGGGCAGCGCCTTATCGCCACCGACATCCAAGGTACGCATCGTCACCGGCAAAGGCGCAAAAGCAAGTAGCTGCTCGCGGTATATGACCCGCTGCTCTTCCTCACTGGGAAAACGCTCGCGCAGCAGAAAAGGAATCTCGGTCCGGTACAGCCCGACACCTTCTGCTCCCCGGTCAAGAGAGCGCACCACATCAGCCATCAGGCCGGTATTCACCCACAGTGGCATTCGGTGGCCGTCCAGCGTCTCACTGGGCAGGTCACGCAACGCCTCCAGCCCCTGATTGAGGGCCATATCCTCGTCAGACAATACCCTGAAGTGCTCATACACCTCCGCCGTCGGGTTGTAGTGCACCAAGCCACTGTAACCATCGACAATCAGGCTGGCGTGCTCAATCTGGGTATAGGGAAGATCACTCGCCCCCATCACGGTGGGAATGCCCATTGCCCGCGCCAGAATCGCCACGTGAGAATTACTGGAGCCGCGCACCGACACCATGCCCACCAGATGCTCCCTCGGCACCTCGCCCAGCATCGACGCCGTCAGCTCTTCGCCGACCAGAATCGTGTCGGGCGGATATTCGGTATCCCGCTCATTGCTGGCCTGCAAATAGCCCAGCACACGGCGCCCCAAATCTTTGATGTCGGTCGCGCGGTCGCGGAAGTAGGCATCTTCCATGGTTTCGAAGGCATTGGCATGGCCGTTGACGACTTGAGCCAGCGCGCCCTGCGCCCACTCGCCTTCGCGGATCTTGTCGACTATCTCCGACAGCCAGGCGCTATCATCAAGGATGCGCAGATAGACATCGAACAAGGCCAGCTCTTCGGATGAGAGCTGTCCCTTAAGTTTCTCGCCGAGTTGGCGAATATCCTCACGCACCGCATCCAGTGCCTGCTGGAAGGCCTTAATCTCTGCATCGGGCTCGTCCGTGCGGCGACGCGGTACGGAATTGAGATCGGCACTGGGCACGACAATCACCGCCCGCCCGATAGCGACCCCAGGTGCCCCGGCAATCCCCTTGAAAACAGCCGACGCAGCAACAGAATCCGCTTTTTGGCTGATCGAGCCGGTGGCTCGCGCATGAGCAATAACGCCCGCTAATTGCGCCGCCGCCGTAACCAGGAAGGCCTCTTCGTCTTCGTCAAAACGGCGACTGTCCTTCTGCTGTACAACCAACACGCCCAAGACTTCACGCTGGTGAATAATCGGCGCACCGAGGAAAGAGTGGTAGTGTTCCTCGCCGATGCCCGGCAAGAACAGAAAGTTAGGATGCTTTTCCGCGTGATCCAGGTTCAGCGGCTCTTCGCGACGTGCCACCTGACCAACCAGACCCTCATCCGGGCTGAGGCTGATCTTACCGATCAATTCAGGGTTCAGACCCTGGTTGGCGGCGAACACCAGCCGGCCTGTTTCCGGGTTACGCAGGTAGACGGTACACACCTCGGTGCCCATTACTTCGGCAACACGCTGAACAATAATCTCCAGCGTCGTCTGCAGGTCGCCAGCGGTATTGACCGACTGAACGATGCCCCTCAGCGCCGACAGCATCATCGCAGAGCACCACGCTGCGCATCACGCAGCAATCTGACATGTCGGGGAGAAAGCTCCTTCATTGCCCGCCGGTACACCTCTCGCTTGAAAGCAACAACCTGGCCGAGCGGGTACCAGTAGCTGACCCACTGCCAGTAATCGAATTCGGGCTTGCGACCGCAGTTAAAGCGAATATTGGCTTCATCGCCGTGCAGGCGCAGCAAAAACCACTTCTGTTTCTGGCCGATACACAGCGGCTTATTATCGCGGCGCACCAGACGCTTGGGAAGGCGGTAGCGCAGCCAGCCACGCGTGCAAGCCAGCACCTCAACATCGTCTTCGCGCAAGCCGACCTCTTCATACAATTCCCGATACAGCGCCTGCTCCGGCGTCTCGCCGTCGTTGATGCCGCCCTGGGGGAACTGCCAGGCACTTTGACCAACCCGGCGCGCCCACAACACTTGGCCGTGCTCATTGGCAATCACGATGCCAACATTGGGACGAAAGCCATCCGAATCAATCACATGCTCACCTGTTTGTATCTTTTTTCTAGTTCGATCTATTGTTCCATAAATCGGCGGGACTGGGAATTCGCCACCACCTCACAAGGGCAGGTGCAAAAGCCCATAGCAGCCGTTATGCTTGCCAGCCTGCAACAGGAGACTGCGATGACACTGGCTATATTTGACCTTGATAATACCTTGCTCGGTGGCGACAGTGATCACGCCTGGGGGGAATTTCTGGTAGATCGCCAATGGGTGGATGCCGAGGAGCATCGCCAGCGCAATGATGAATTTTATCGCCAGTACCAGCAGGGCGGCCTGGATATAGACGCCTACCTTCGCTTTGCACTCGGTCCCATCGCCGGTCACCGCGTCGAAGAACTGCAGCCCCTGCACAACGATTTTATGGCGAATTATATCGCCCCCATGCGATTACCGAAGGCAGAACAACTGATCGAACATCACCGTGCGCAGGGCGATACGCTGATGATCATTACGGCTACCAATCGCTTCGTCACCGAGCCGATCGCGCGAGCGATGGGCATTCAGATCATGCTGGCCAGCGAGGCCGAAGTTGTCGACGGGCGCTACACCGGTAATAGTGAGGATATCCCCTGTTTCCAGGGCGGGAAAGTCATACGCTTGCAGCGCTGGCTGCGTGAAAATGGCGAGACATTGGCGGGCAGCTACTTTTACAGCGATTCACACAATGATTTGCCGCTACTTGAGCAGGTCGATCACCCGGTTGCCGTAGACCCCGATGATCGCCTTCGCGAAGCCGCTAACCGCGCAGGCTGGCCAATTATCAGCCTGCGCTAACGGGTTACTCACACTGGGCGTCGTAGTCTTCGGCGCTCAGCAGATTCTCCAGCTCGCTGACATCGCTGGGCTGAAGACGGAAGAACCAACCATCGCTGTAGGGATATTCGTTAACGGTTTCGGGGCTTTCTTCCAAGGCGTCATTCACGGCAATCACCTCACCGGCGATGGGCGCGTAGATATCTGACGCCGCCTTCACCGACTCAACGACGGCCGCTTCTTCACCCGCGCCGTACTCGGAACCCACTTCCGGCAGTTCTACAAACACCACATCACCGAGCGAATTCTGAGCATGATCCGTAATGCCCACGGTGACCGTGCCATCTTCTTCCAGGCGCGCCCATTCGTGGCTGCTGGCATATTTCAATTCGCTGGGGGTATTGCTCATGGAGCGCTCCTACCAAAAAAGGGGGAATTTGCGCGCATTTTAACGCCGTAGTCGGCAAATACAAAGGGGATCAATGCAAACGACTGGCGCGAATACTCAGCATCACAGGCACCAGCCCAGCCAGCACCAAGGCCAATGACGGTAACGCAGCCATCTCCCACTGCCCTTCCGCCGTCATTTCGAAAATGCGTACGGCCAGCGTGTCCCAGCCAAAGGGGCGCAATAGCAGTGTTGCCGGCATCTCTTTCATTACATCAACAAACACCAGCACCAGCGCGGTAAACACACCCGGCCGCAACATCGGCAAGTACACCTCACGCAACACTCGCCAATTTCCCGCGCCGAGAGTTCGCGCCGCCTCGGGCAAACTGGGCCGCACCCGCTCCAGAGCCGACTCCAGCGGACCGCTGGCCACCGCCAGAAAACGAATCCAGTACGCGGCAAGCAGAGTCAGCACCGACCCCAGCAGCAGCGGCTGTGGATCAAAACCCAGACTCCGCTGCAAAGGCGCCAAGGCATTGTGCTCAATCCAGGTGAAGGACATCATGATTCCCACCGCCAGCACGGAGCCCGGCAGGGCGTAACCCAGTTGTGCCGCGGCATAGATATTACCGCCCCGCGGCGAGCTGAAGCGTCGACAGAAGGCAAGAATCAGCGCCAGCGCGACGGTCAGCCCCGCGGCCATCCCCGCCAACCAGAGCGAATGTCCCAGCAGATCAAAGAAACGGGCGTTGAGTTGCTCAGCCCCCTCACCGACAGCCCACAGCAGCAATTGCACCATCGGCAACACAAACGCCAACAACAACACCAGCGAACAGTAAGTAAACAGGCAAGCGCCAAGCAGAGGCGATGCCTGATAGCGTTGGCGATGTTGTAATCTACCGCCCTGCACAAACCGGCTGCGCCCACGCGACTGCCGCTCGGCAAACAGCGTCAGCGCCACAAACAGCAATAACAGCGACGCCAGTTGCGCCGCTGCCTGCAGATTGAAAAAGCCAAACCAGGACTTATAGATCGCCGTCGTGAAGGTATCGAAGTTGAAAACGGCGACCGTACCGAAATCGGCCAGGGTTTCCATCAGCGCCAGGGCGATCCCGGCGGCGATCGCTGGACGCGCCATAGGCAGCGCCACTCGCAGAAAGGCCTGCCGACCGGTACAACCCAGCACGCGAGCCACTTCCAAGGTTTCGGTGCTCTGCGACAGAAAAGCACTCCGCGCCAGCATGTACACATAGGGATAAAGCACCAGGCCGAACACCACAATCACACTGGCCGTGCTGCGCACATCCACCCCCCAATGGGGACCGAGGACGCCGCGCAGATAGCCTTGCAAGGGCCCGCCGAAGTCAAACACGCCCAGCACCACAAACGCCATGACATAGGCGGGCACAGCCAGTGGCAACATCAGTAACCACTCAAACCAGCCACGCCCGGGAAAGTCGCACATGGCAGTACACCAGGCCAGACTGACCCCCAGCACCGTGACCAGCAGGCCAACCCCCACCATCAGTATCACGGTATTCAGCAGCAGTTGCGCCAACTGGGTGTCAGCCAGATGCTGCCAGACGTCTCCCTCCGGGCTCGCCCAGCTGCTCAGCAGCACCAGTACCGGCACCAACACAGCGGCCACCAGCAGCAAACCCGCCGCACGGAGTAACAGCAGCGCCGACGGCCGCCGACTCAGACGCACACCAGCCGTCGGAGCGACGGCAGCCTCACTCACCCTAGCGGTATCCGGCGCGATCCATCAGGCGAATCGCCTCAGCCTGAAGACGTCCCGCCTCAACCACAGGCACATCGTCACCTTTGAATGGGCCCCAGTGTTTCAGCAGCTCTGAGGGCTGCGTATCGGGGTTTACCGGAAACTCCTGGTTGAGCTGCGCAAAGGCCTGCTGAGCCTCCGGGCCGGACAGCCACTCCAACAGCTGCTTGGCCAGATCCGGCTGTTTGCTGGCAAGGGTGACACCGGCACCGGAAATGTTCACATGCACACCGCGGTTCAATGGCGCCTCTCCACTTTGGTTTGCCCAGAACAGCTCTACCGGCAGCTCAGGATTATCTTTCTGCATCCGCGCCAGATAATAAGTATTCACCAGACCGACATCACACTGCCCGGCTGCAATAGCTTCTATCACTTTGTTATCACTGGAGAACGGCGGAACAGCGAGGTTATCGACCCAGCTCTTCACAATCTGACTGGCCTTTTCCTCGCCGTTTGCCACCATCATGGTCGCTACCAGCGACTGGTTATAGACCTTTTTGGAGGTACGCAGGCACAAGCGGCCCGACCAGACCGGGTCGGCCAACTGCTCGTAACTGCTCAGCTCTGCGGGATCGACGCGCTCGGTGGAATAAACAATGGTGCGAGCCCGGATCGACAGACCAAACCAGCGCTCCTCGGGATCGTGCAGCGAGGTCGGCACATTGGCTTTAAGCACCTCAGATTCAATCGGCTGCAAAAGGTCCATCTGCGCCGCCTGCCACAAATTGCCCACATCCACAGTCAGCAGGATATCGGCGGGGGAGTTTTCGCCCTCGGCCTGCAGGCGTGCCAGCAACGGCCCCGCCGAATCGGTGACGTAGCGAATTTCTACGCCGGTTTCCTCACTAAAGGTGTCAAAAATCGGCTTGATCAGCTGCTCAATGCGGGAGCTGTAAACCACCAGTTGCGGACCGGCAGGCTCCTCCGTGCGGCTGCATGCAGCCACAGACAGCAGGGTGGTAATAATCAGCAGCAAACGAAGCTTCATCAGGTAACACCTATATGTAATTTGTAAGAGCGAACAGGCGGACAATGATAATTATTATCATTAAGTGACTCAAGAGCCTGCTCGCAGAGATTGCTGCGCTAGCGCCCCAATCCCATCGCACGCGCGATGACTTGCCGCTTCAATGGCACAGCCTTATCCAGCCACCGCATCCCCACATTCCGCAGCATGCGCAGCGGTGCGGCATCACTCTCAAACAGATTCTGAAAACCCTGCATGGCGGCCATCATCGCGAGATTTTCTCCCTTGCGGCGACGCTGGTAGCGAGCCAGCACGCCACTGTCGGCAAGGCTCAAGCCCCGCGCCAGCGCGCGCTGACACTCTTGCGCCAGCACCTGCGCATCACCAAAGCCCAGATTGATACCCTGTCCTGCCAGCGGATGAATGGTGTGCGCGGCATCACCCAGCAACACAATCCCCTGCCGGGAGTACTGCACGGCATGGCGCTGACGAAGCGGAAAACGCACCCGGCGACTGGTGGCAATCACCGCCCCCAGGCGGTACTCAAAATGCCGCGCCAGTGCCGCGTTGAACTCGCTGTCATCCATTGCCATCAATGTCTCGGCAAAGTCAGGGGTCGCCGACCACACAATTGAACTGTAGTGCTGGCTGCGATCGCGATCCGGCAAGGGCAAAAACGCCAGCGGCCCTTGAGGCAGAAAACGCTGCCAGGCGGTGGCCCGATGCGGTCTTTCCGTTTCCACCGTACAGACGATGGCATGATGGTGGTAATCCCACTCCCGAGTCTGGAAACCGCCCCACTGGCGCATCCTCGAATTTGCACCATCAGCCGCAACGATCAGCGGCGCACGCAGCACCCGACCATCTTCCAACTGCAACTCCCCGCCATCGCCCACGGCCTGCCAGGCGGCTACCGGCGCGTTGAACATCAAGCGTACGGACGTCTCCCTCAGCCTGTTGATCAGGGCAGCCGTGATCAACCGGTTCTCAACGATATGGCCCAGTGCCGACTGACCGACATCGTCGGCCGAAAAATGGATTTCACCGGTACCTTCCGCATCCCACACCTGCATATCGCGGTAGGCGCAGGCGCGGCGTTCGCTGATGGCTGACCACACACCAAGACGGTCAAGGAACGTCCGCGACGCCTCGGTGAGAGCACTGACGCGGGCGTCATAGTCGAGCACGCTTTCATCCAGCGGCGGCCAGCCCTGGCGCTCAGGCTGGGCATCGATCACGGCAATCTTCAGCGGTGACTCGGCCATTGCCAGCGCAAACGCACCTCCCGCCAAACCGGCACCAACAACAATCAAATCGTATTTTTCAGCCGAGGCAGTCACCGTGGCAGCTCTCCATCACGCCCATTCATGACCCCCGCCGCACGGGCAGTGAAACGGGATTTTAGCGGCGGATGACTGTCCAGCAGAGCCAGCCCCAAGTTGCGCGCCAGACTCAGCACCGGCTGGCGGTTACTGAACAGCCGCGTGACGCGATCGGAGAACAGCGTGGTCAGCAACTGATCGCCGTACTGCCCCCGAAGATAGCGCTGCAGAACGGCCAACTCTCCCGGCGACTCGCCGGTTTCAGCCGCTGCGCTGACCTCTCGCGCCAATGCATCGGCATCGCGCAGCGCCAGATTGTAGCCTTGACCGGCCACCGGGTGCAGCGCATGCGCCGCGTTGCCCATCACCACAACATGGCGACGCACCTGCTCCTCTGCCACGCTGAGCTGCAGGGGAAAACGCGCTCGCTGGCCGACTTTCAACAACCGACCCAGGCGGTAGCCGAACTGCTCTTGCAGGCGACGCAGAAACTCCTCGTCGCTCCAGTTCATCGCTGCGTCCGCATCGTCTTCCGGAAAGGTCCACACCAGCGCCGATCGCGATCTGCCCTCGTCATCGGACAGCAGCGGCAACATCGCCATTGGCCCCTCTGCGGTAAAACGCTCGTAAGCCATGCCGTCATGGGCACGCTCTGTTGCGATATTAGCGATTACCGCCGTCTGCGCGTACTCATCAACTTGCCGATGGATACCCAGACGATCGCAAAGGCCCGAGGCCGCTCCATCAGCGACTACCAATAGTTTGGCCGACAGCGACTCCACGGCATCTGCTCGCCGTACATCCAATGACGCCGCTCCGACGTTCAGGCTAACGGCCTCAACCGTGGCCGGAGAGATAAAATCCACGTTGGTATGACGACGCAGGTGATTCAGCAGAACATTGCCCAGCCAGGCATTTTCCACCACATAGCCCAGCGCCGGCCACTGCAGCTCCTCGCAGCGCATCATCGCACCGCCGAAATGACCGCGATCCGATACCTGAATCTGAGCGATATCCGCCACGTGGTCGCGCAGCGTTGGCCACAAGCCCAGCTCGTCATAGATACGCCGACTGCCATAAGACAGCGCGGTTGAACGGGCATCGAAACTCGGCCGATACGTCGGCCCCTCGGCATTCAGTGGCGGCAGCGGAAAGCTTTCCACCACCGCGACGTTCAGCTTGCCACGACTGTGGTGATGCAGGCACAAGGCCAGACTGGCCCCCACCATGCCACCTCCGGCAATCAACACATCGTAATCGGCACTCACCGACGCGCCTCCGCCATCAGTGCTTCGATGTCATCGGCGGCCTTTGGCACGCCACCGGTCAGAATTTCACAGCCGTCGCGGGTCACCACCACATCGTCTTCAATGCGAATGCCGATGCCACGCCAGCGCGCCTCGACATCACGATTATCCGGTGCAACATAAATGCCCGGTTCCACCGTCATGACCATGCCCTCTTCCAGCACTCGCCACTCACCGCCCACCTTGTAGTCACCGACGTCGTGAACATCCATCCCCAGCCAATGGCCCGCGCGGTGCATATAAAAAGGACGGTAGGCCTCCGCCTGAATCAGCGCATCGCGCTCACCCTGCAACAACCCCAGCTCCAGAAGTCCTTCGGTGATCACCCGCACCGTTTCCTCGTGGGGTTGATTCCAGTGATTGCCGGGACGCGTCGCTGCGATGGCAGCTTCCTGTGCCGCCAGCACAATGTCATACAGCGCCCGCTGTTCCGGGGAAAAGCGACCATTGGCCGGGAAGGTACGGGTGATATCTGCGGCGTAGGCCTCGAACTCACAACCTGCGTCAATTAACACCAGGTCGCCATCGCGAATCGCACTGCTGTTTTCCACGTAGTGCAAGATGCAGCCGTTTTTACCGGCACCGACAATGCTGCTGTAAGCGGGAAAGCGTGCGCCCGCCATGGCGAACTCGTGCTGAATCTCTGCCTCGAGCTGATATTCGTAGACACCGGGCTGACAGAAGCGCATCGCACGGCAATGGGCCTCGGCCGAAATTTCTCCGGCCCGGCGCATAATGCGCAGCTCCGCGGCGCTTTTGTACAGACGCATATCATGCAGCAGGTGGTCCAGGTCGAGAAACTCTCCCGGCGGCTGCGCGCCGCTGCGCACCTTGGAGCGAATCACATTTACCCAGTGCATGACCTGCTGATCGAACTCGGTGTGGCGGCCCATGGCGTAATACACCCGCTGCCGCCCCTCAATCAGGCCGGGCAGAATGTCATCGATATCACCAATGGGGAAAGCGTCATCGGCACCGAACTCTTCACAGGCGCCTTCCGGCCCGGCGCGATAGCCATTCCATAGCTCCATCGCGGGATCGCGCTCGCGGCAAAACAGGATGTATTCGCCCTGCTCTCGACCCGGCAGCAACACCAGTACCGCCTCGGGCTCGTCGAAGCCACTCAGGTAAAAAAAGTCGCTATCCTGACGAAAGGGGTATTCCGAGTCGCGACTTCGGGTTTGCAGGCTGGCCGACGGCACAATGGCAATACTGCCCGGCTCAAGCAAGGCCATCAGATTTTTGCGACGACGCGCGAATTCCTGTTTGCTGATCCCCATACCGCCTCTTCTCTCTGTTCGCTGCACTCTCCAGTGCGCTATGCCCGTCTCTATCTACGGCGAACGGGCGCTCTCTGATTGCGGCCTCAGTGCAAGCGTGCCGCTGAACCTTTTCCCGGCGCGTCGCGATTGCATTCAAGGAAAATGCTCATTGCCACCACACGCACATATTCGCTGATTTCCACCAGATCCTGCTCGCCCTCTTCATGTTCGGCCTCGTCGGCAGAAATCTGGGCAATGGCCGCCAAGTCACTCAGCGCCTCACGACTGTCTTCTGACAAGGCGTCAAAGTTCGCACCCTGACCCTTGCGCTGCTTGCCGGCCATCGCAAATCCGGTCAGGAAACCTTGCACCCATTGGCCGAGGCTGACAATACGCTGACTGAGGTCCAGTTCGTCGCCGGGCAACAATAATTGCAGGTCGAGATTTTCCGAGCTGAGCGCCGCCAGCGCATTGCGATAAACATCAAACAAGGCATCGCCCTGCTCGGGGTTCGGCGTCTCAACATCCAGCAGTTCGCCACAGTGCTTCAACCAGGCTTCGCGCTCAACGCGACCGCCTATCGCCAAAAAACCCACAGCGTAACCGTGCAGTTCAGCAGGCGGCTGCAACGCACCCATACTCAAAAACAGATTGGCTAACTCGTCGTGGTCGAGATTGTCTGACATTGCGCTCCCCGGCGTCATTTCAGGCAGGAAGCGCATGGTAGCGCCGATTGGGTCTAAAATCGAATAATGGAAAGCCCCTCAGCGTTGACCCGCCAACAAGCCGCAATCTACTATTGTGCGACCTTGCCCGGCGACGGAATGTAATAAGATGGACGATCGACAGCTACAATTGCTGGAACGAAAAGTCGATGAGCTGATCCAACTGTGCGAACAATTGGACCGCGAAAACCGCGCACTCAAATCCGACACTCAAGATTGGAAGATTGAGCGCGAATCGCTGATAGAAAAAACCGACACTGCCCGGGCCAAAGTCGATGCCATGATTCAGCGCTTACGCGCGCTGGAGAAAGACAGCTGATGGCCGCCTGACGCCCAATGGAGACACGCCGTGAGCAAAGAGACGGTCATCGTTAAAATCCTCGACAAGGAATATCAGGTCGCCTGCCCCCCCGATGAACAAACGGGATTGCTGGAAGCCGCTCGCTACCTCGACCAGAAAATGCGGCAGATTCGCAGCTCAGGAAAAATCATTGGCCTCGAGCGGATCGCCGTGATGGCCGCCCTGAACATCAGCTACGAACTTCGCGAAGCCAGCAAAAGCGGCGTCAGCAGTGGCCAGGAAGACGCCGCCAGCAAGCGCATTCACGACAAGATTGACGAGACCCTCCACCGTTGCCGACAACTGGATATCGGCTAAGCCTTTCGCAGGTCGGGTGTTAAGGCCCGCCAGCAAACGGTATACTTACAACACCCTGGGATATTGGCTAGGCCGTCTAGACCCCTGAGCCGATGCTTTTTACCCCGGAACAAACCAGTCGGTACTTGTGTGCATGTCCGCGTGACGGAAAGCCTTATAGTGCCACGGCGAGTTCCACCTTGAACCGCTGGGTTCAAGGGCCACGCGGCCGGCGGTATCTCGGGGCCCTTATCCTTCCCTGTCTTGTTGCCATGCCGTCATGACCAGCAAAGCCCAGCTCCGCCAGACCCTGCGCGCTCGCCGTCGAGCACTGAGCACACAGCAACAATCGATTGCGGCACGGGGTATCATCAAGCAGCTGAACAAGCTGGCAAGCTTTCGCAAGGCACGGCATATCGCCTGCTATCTCGAAAATGATGGCGAACTTGGCACGCAGCCTCTGCGGCGGGATTGTCAGGGACGGGGCATCGCCTGCTATCTGCCTGTTGTGCATGCCGAGGCCGGGCACTTCTCCATGCGCTTTCATCTTCACCGCCATGGCCAGAGCCTGCGCAGCAACCGTTTTGGTATTGCCGAGCCAAATGCCTGGCGCAGTCCGGCCATGCCCGCTCGCGAACTCGATATCGTACTGATGCCTCTGGTGGGGTTTGATCGGGCAGGACGGCGTCTCGGCATGGGTGGCGGCTTTTACGATCGCGCACTGGCTTTTATAGCCCGCCGTCCACCGCCGCGTAAGCGACCACTGCTGGTTGGCGTGGCACACAGCTGCCAGGAACTCGAGCAGTTACCGCACGAGCCCTGGGACGTACCACTGGATATTATCGTGACCGAGCGGGAGCTGATTCGCCCCCGCAGGTAAACCTCAGCTCAGGAATTGCTGATAGGCAAGATTATCGCTCTCTTCATGATACGGGTAGGCGAGCTTCTCCAGGAAAACCTCAATCGCCTTCCGCTCTTCCTTGGTCGCCTGCAAACCCACCAGTACACGCCCGTAGGCCGCGCCGTGATTCCGGTAATGGAACAGGGAAATATTCCAGCGATTACCCAGACGCGTCAGGAAGTTCATCAGGGCGCCTGGACGCTCGGGAAACTCAAAGCGATACAATAGCTCGCTCTTCACTGCCGCCGGACGATGCCCACCCACCATGTGGCGAATATGCAACTTGGCCATTTCGTTGTCGGTCATATCCTCGACGGGATAGCCCAGCTCGCGCAGTGACTCGACCAGCTCTTCGCGGCCGCTGCCACCAGCCGCCACCGCTACGCCCACAAAAATCTGCGCGTCGCGATCGTCGCCGAAGCGATAGTTGAACTCGGTGATATTGCGCTTGCCCAGCGCCGCACAGAACTTTTTGAAGCTGCCCGGCTGCTCGGGGATCGTCACACTGAGGATGGCCTCGCGTTGCTCGCCGATTTCGGTGCGCTCAGAGATATAGCGCAGACGGTCAAAGTTGGTATTGGCGCCGCTGTCGATAGCCAGCAGGGTTTTTCCTTCGCAGCCTTCCTGCTCGATATATTTCTTCAGACCCGCCAGCGCCAGTGCTCCAGCTGGCTCCGCAATCGAGCGGGTGTCTTCAAAAATATCCTTGATAGCCGCGCAGATTTCATCGGTATTGGCAGTAATCACCCCATCGATGGTCTTGCGCAACACCCGGAAGGTTTCCTTGCCGATCTGCGCCACAGCCACGCCATCGGCAAAGATACCGACCTCTTTCAGGCGCACCCGCCGCTGCTTTTCCATCGCCGCTTTCAGACAGGCAGCGTCTTCAGGCTCGACGGCAATCACTTTGACCTCGGGGCGAACATACTTGATGTAGGCTGCGACACCGGCGGCAAGACCGCCGCCCCCCACCGGCACGAACACCGCATCCAGCGGCCCGGTGACCTGGCGGAGAATCTCCATCCCCACCGTCCCCTGACCGGCGATCACCTCGGGATCATCGTAGGGGTGGACATAGACCATGCCCTTTTCCTGAACCAGCTTCTGCGCATAGGCAGAGGCTTCGTCGTAGGTATCACCATGCAACACCACTTTGCCGCCGCGCGAGCGGACCGCATCCACCTTGATCTGCGGGGTGGTGCGCGGCATAACGATAGTCGCTTTCACACCCAGCTTCAGCGCCGATAGAGCCAGGCCCTGCGCGTGATTTCCCGCCGACGCCGCCACTACACCCAACTTGCGCTCAGCCTCGCTCAGGCTGGCCATTTTGTTGTAGGCCCCACGCAGCTTGAAGGAAAATACCGGCTGGAGATCTTCCCGCTTGAGCAGAATCTGGTTCGCAAAACGCTTGGAGAGCAGGCGCGCCTCATCAATTGGCGACTCAATCGCCACGTCGTAAACCCGCGCGTCGAGGATTTTCTTGATGTAGCTCTGCGGCATAACTCTCCAGCTCCTGTTGCCCCGCGGACCCGTCGGCCCGCGCAAATGGAAGCCAGCAAGTCTACCGCGTCACCGCCCGTCACACCATGAAGACAAAGCTCGCAGGCAGAAAAAAGCCCGCCGGAGCGGGCCTGGGTCAGGCAGCCATCCGCTAACCGTTCAAACGCCAGCCAAAGCGAACTTCCGCCGACGCCGCCTGCGGGATACCGCCGAGGGTTTCGGGCTCAAAACGACACTTCATGATGGCCTCCAGCGCCGCACTGTCCAGACGCTCAAAACCGCTGCTCTCGACCACTCTGCCGCCGATAACCTGACCGTCAGCATCGATATCAAACAGCATGCGAACCATGCCTTCCTGCCGCAGCCGGACGGCCGCACGGGGATAGCTGGGCTTGTTGCAACTGTTCCAATCCACGCTCGCCCCAATACGTTCCGCATTCGCGCCGGGGCGCGGCAGGGACTTCACCTCTTCAGGCACTGCCGCTATCGCCTTTTCTCTTTGCTCTGCGCGCTGCCGATCCTGAACGCGCTGGCGAGCCAACTCGGCCTCACGGGCGCGGCGCTCTGCCTCCAGCGCACTCTGCCTTGCAGCCTCAGCCGCCGCCTGCGCTTCGGCCAGTGCTGAAGCCTGCTCTGCGAGGACCGCGTTCTGTTCCTGCTGACGCAGAGCCTGCTCGCGCTGGCTGAATGCGCGATCCAGACTGGCCTGCCACTGATTCAATGCCCGTCCCTCATCGTCGGCAAGATCGGCATCCGCCAAGCTCGCCAACACCTCAACGGTTTCAACACCGCCACCTTGCGACGCATCGCCGTTGTCGGCAAGTTGCATAAACCATGCTGTGGCCGCCGCCACCGCGCACACAGCCAGCAATACCACCGCAATAAAGGTTTCCGCCGACTGAACCAGGTTCTGTTTGGCACTGTCGCCATGCAAAGTTGACTCGATCGCTGTATTCACGCCCGCCCCCTATGCCGTCAAGCCAAACAGACGGCCGATACGACCGAAAATGCCGCGTCGATCGGTCTCGGGTTTCGGCGGCGTTTTGGCCGCGGCCAGACGCCGAGTCTGCTCAGGGTTTTTCTTGAGAATATCAAAGCGACGTACCGCAAGATTGACGCTGCCACGAAGCAAGCCCTCACTGATGGGTTTGCTGAGAAAGCGGTAGATTTGTCCGCGATTGATCAATTCGATACCGTGACCGGCATCGGCCCTGGCGGTCAGAACAATCGCCACCAGTGCAGGATGGTGCTCGCGCAATGCCGCCAGCAATTGCGTTACGCTCTCGCCGCCTACCGCCAGCTCGGTGATGATGACGCCAATATTCTGCTGCTCCAACACATCCAGCGCGCTGTCGAGATCTGTCGCCGTGAAGACCGGCCGATCTTTGTGCAACACTCGCTGCAATACATCGCGGGTAGTGCTGTCCTCGTCCAGTACCAGAATCCCGGTCTGATCCGCATCAACGACTGGTGCCGCGACTGCCTCCTCCGACTCTTTAGCCAACGCCTGCGCCTCGGGCACCTGGTCCACTTCCGATGCCTTTACCGCTGCGGCAATGGTTTCGCGTAAGTCATTGTTCGACCAAGGCTTGTTGATAAAGCGAAAAATCTCGCCATCATTGATCGCACCCAGAATCGCGCTGAGATCGGAATAGCCGGTCAACAAGACTCTGATCGCCCGCGGTCGCAGCTCACGCGCGCTGCGCAACACTTCCACTCCGGTCATCTCCGGCATGCGCTGATCGGAGACAATCACATCGAAGTCCTTCTCCTTCAACAGCGCCACGGCATCGGCGCCACTGTTTGCCGTGCACACCTCATAGCTACTGCGGAACAATGCCTTCAACGCCACGAGAATACGCGGCTCGTCATCGACAAACAGAATGCGCGCTTTACTATCCGCTGCGGTTGTCATACTACCCACTCCTTTATGCCTCACTCTCACTGAGAATGACGCTTTCTTCTGTCACTACATCCCCTGCGGGCTGGCTCGCAGCGCTAATCGGCAGACTCACCCGGAATTCCGTACCCTCGCCGGGCTGCGACTCCACGGTGATCTGGCCGCCATGATCCTCGATAATGCGGAACACAATTGACAGCCCCAGCCCCGTGCCTTCGCCAACGGGCTTGGTCGTAAAGAAGGGCTCGAAGATATGTGCCACCGTATCGGCATCCATACCACAGCCGGTGTCGCGCACCTTCACCACGGCATTGTCGCCATCGCGCTCGGTCGTGACAGTCAGCGTTCCCTGTCCGCCCATCGCCTGAGCCGCGTTATTGATCAGATTCAGGAAAACCTGGTTAAGCTGGGATGGCGCGCAACTGATATCCGGCAGCTCGGCAAACTGCTTTTCAACGACGAGGTCTTTGATCTGGTTCTGACAGATTTTCAGCGAGGTTTCGACCCCCTCATTGAGATCGAAAAGTTCGGTGTGGGAGCGATCGACACGACTGAAGTTCTTCAGACTCATGACCAACTCAGCGATCTGCTCCAGACCATACTGAGCATCCCCCAGCAACATATCGAACTCTTCGCGGCTTTCTCCGTCGATCTGCTCCTCCATTGAGGCCACCAGCTCTCGCACGATGGACACATTGCTGTTGGCATAGCCCAGCGGTGTATTAATTTCATGCGCAACACCCGCCACCATCTGACCGAGCGATGCCATTTTCTCTGACTGAATAAGCTGCGCCTGTTGCAGGCGAAGATCGTCCAGCGCCTGACTAAGGTCCTGGGTGCGCTCAGCAACCACCCCTTCCAGGTTAACGTTGGCATCCTGCAGTTCCAGGTTGAGCTGATCCAGCTCCTGGAAGCTGCCCCGCAGTCGCCAGGCAATCAGACCAAAGGCCAGCAACAGCGCAGCCGCGTATACCGCCAAGGTGAGCTTGTTGCGATCAGCCGTCGCCTGTAACTGGGAAAAATGGTTTTCATATCGCGATGAGAGGTTCGCGAGCGCACTGGCGGCACCCGCCTCGGCAATCGTATCAAGCTGTTGCATCAGCTCATCGCGAGTAAATCGCAGACCATCAACCGTGTCCTGAAGCTGAGACAAGGCGATTAATGCCTCGCGATCATCCAGACTGCTCGCTTGAACAGTGATGGTCGCGTTGAGCTGATCAATGCGCTCGGCGTTATCGGCATCCGACAGCAAGCTGTAGGCGGTGGCTTCCTGCAACAGGCGTTTGATATCACGCTCTAACGCCGGGCTGTTATCGATGGCCGGCGCGCTCAGTACCGAGACACCGCCGGTACGCATGCCGGCAAACAACAGGCGGAAGCGGCGCAGCGCATCGCGGTAGGGCTCGAGCAGCTTGAGCTTTTCTTTCGCACTGGCCACATAATCATTCAGCGCGCGGTCGACCAGTGGCGACTGGCCTTTCATACCCGCCTGCCCTGTGGCAATCGCATTCACCTCTGCCTCAAAGCGCTCGGCGGCCGCCAGCATGGCGATGGGTTCACCGTCGAGCTGAAGCGGTGCGCGGACGATGGCGTGATTAAGCTGCCGGTCAGACAGCTGGAGTGCATCGAGCTGCTCCATCCGCACCACATGCAGCCCCGCCTCCAGCGGATCCCGAAGGGTTACCCACAACAGATAGCCCAGCATGGAAAATGCGAGAACAACAGCGACAGGGGCCAATACCCGCTGAATGCGGAATCCCCTTTTTACAGGCGCATTACGCAGCCCGTCTTGCGACGTCTTTTCGACTCGGCTCATGCGGTCTCCTACCAACCCCGGGTGTCAGAGCGCCAGCTGTTTCCGCTCGCTACTCGATTTTTATTCTTATTGGCGACCGTTTAGGTATTTATACGACTTCTTTGATCGCCAGATTAGTGATAGCCGAACGCTGGAGCATAAAAGCTCACCCGGAAAATGTCTAGGTAAGCCAAAGACCTGGCATTGCCCCCGCGCGCCAGCTTGGACTCGCCATCGTCACAAGCGCTGCTTTATACTGATCGCTTTGCAGCCCACGAACAGTCCGATTATGAATCAAGACCAGCTTAAGCAGGCGGTGGCCGCCGCCGCCATCGAACAGGTAAAAGACGCCATTTACGACGGTGAAATCATCGGCATTGGCACTGGCTCCACCGCCAACTGCTTTATTGACCTGCTGGCCGACTTCAAGAATGACATCAAAGCCACCGTCGCCAGCTCAGAAGCGTCGGCCGAGCGACTGCGCGGCCACGGCATCGAGGTGATGGATCTGAACAGCGCAGGCACACTGGCGGTGTATGTAGATGGCGCCGACGAGAGCAACCACCGACTGGAATTGATCAAGGGCGGCGGCGCCGCGCTGACCCGTGAAAAAATCGTCGCGGCGGCCAGCAAGAAATTCATCTGCATTGCCGACGAGAGTAAATTGGTCGACCAGCTGGGCGCCTTCCCCCTGCCAGTGGAGGTGATTCCCATGGCACGCAGCTACGTTGCCCGCGAGCTTCTGAAACTCGGCGGCAATCCCGTTTACCGGGAAGGCGTGGTGACGGACAACGGCAACATCATCCTCGACGTCTACGACTTCATGATCGCAACCCCTCAGAAAACCGAGGAAACCATCAACGGGATTACCGGGGTTGTCACTAACGGACTTTTTGCGCTGCGCCCTGCCGACTTGCTACTGCTCGGCACGCCCGAGGGTGTCAGAACCCTGCAACGCTAAACCCTGCTTTCAGGAACACCGACGATGTTCAACAATATTCTGATTGTCTGCATTGGCAACATTTGCCGCAGCCCCACCGTCGAATACATGCTCAAGCACAAGCTGGCCGGCAACAAACCCAACATTACCGTTCACTCGGCGGGCTTGGGCGCTCTGGTCGACAAACCGATCGACGAATCTGCCGCTGCACTACTCAGCGAGCACGATATTAATCCTGACGGACACAGCGCACGACAATTGACACGCGAGATGCTGACTCAGGCAGACTTGATCCTGACGATGGAGCAACGCCACATTCGCGACATCAACAAGATGGCCCCCCAGGTCGGCGGCAAGACGTTTCTGCTGGGCAAGTGGTCACAGAATCAGGAAGTGCCCGACCCCTATCGCAAAAGCCGCGAAGCGTTCGAGCATGTCTACGAACTGATGGATACATTCACCGAAGACTGGATGAAGTATCTATAAGCGCCGCGAGTGCGGCGCTCGACGTGTCAATCAGGGGTGCGAGGCCTTACAGGCTTCCATCATGCGCTTAACCGGCTGCACCTGATTCATGGTGTAAAAGTGGATGCCCGGCGCCCCGCCCTCCAGCAGTATCTGACACAGCTCGGTCACATACTCTTCGCCAAAGGCCGCAACACTCTCAAGGTCGCTGCCATAGCCTTCCAGCTTGCGACTTAGCCAGCGAGGAATTTCCGCTCCACAATTCCGCGAGAAACGCGCCAGATTACTGTAGTTAGTAATTGGCATAATGCCGGGGTAAATCGGCTTGTCGATACCTGCCTTCTCGCAGGCATCCAGAAAATAGAAATAGGCATCGGCGTTAAAGAAGTACTGGGTGATGGCACTGTTGGCGCCGGCGTCCAGCTTATCTTTCAGAAACTGAATATCCTGATCATAACTGGGCGCATCAGGGTGAATTTCCGGATAGGCGGCCACTTCCAGTTCGAAGTGATCGCCAGTGTGCTTGCGAATGAACTCCACCAGCTCACGGGCGTAGATCAACCGCGTCGCCCCCATTCCTGAGGGAATATCGCCGCGCAGCGCCACAATGCGGCGCACACCCGCCTCACGATACTGCTCGATCAGTGACAGCACCTCAGCCTCTTCATCACCACCGAAGGACAGATGCGGAGCCACATCAATGCCCGCCGCGAGCGTTTCCAGCACAATGCCTCGGGTATTGTCGCGAGTAGAACCGCCAGCACCATAGGTGACCGAGAAAAAATCCGGATCGAGAGCATTTAATTCGGTGCGCGTCTGCTTGAGCTTGTCGCGACCGGCTTCGGTTTTAGGAGGAAAGAATTCAAAACTGTAGCGCTTGGACATGGCGGTATCCGCTTATTCTGGGATGTTAAAACTGGCGTACCCGGCTGTATCGGGCAAGCAGCCGGGCAGCAGCGCCGCCCGACTGGTATGGCTTCGCCGAGACGGCTTAGTACTTGTAGCTATCCGGCTTGAAGGGGCCTTCCACCTTCACACCGATGTAGTCGGCCTGATCCTGACGCAGCTTGGTGATCACACCGCCAAAGCCCGCCACCATATGGGCAGCCACTTCTTCATCCAGCTTCTTGGGCAGTACTTCAACGGTGATTGCGCCGTCTTTCAGCTCCGCTTCCAGATCGGCAAAGCGACGCTCGTACAGGTAGATTTGCGCCAGTACCTGGTTGGCGAAAGAGCCATCCATGATACGGCTGGGGTGACCCGTCGCATTACCCAGATTCACCAGGCGGCCTTCTGACAGCAGGATCAGATGATCGTTGCTGCTGCGGTCGCGGTAAACCACGTGCACCTGGGGCTTGATCTCGTCCCACTCCCAGTTCTTGCGCATGTACGCCGTGTCGATCTCGTTGTCGAAGTGACCGATGTTGCAGACCACACAACCATTTTTCAGCGCGGCCAGCATATTGGCATCGCAAACGTTGACATTACCGGTGGTCGTCACCAGCAGATCAGTGTTGCCCAGCAGGTCGCGATTGATGCTGTCGGCACTGCCGGAATTAATACCATCGATGTAGGGCGACACCACTTCAAAACCGTCCATGCAGGCCTGCATCGCGCAGATCGGATCGACTTCCGTTACCTTCACGATCATGCCTTCCTGACGCAGCGACTGAGCAGAACCTTTGCCCACATCACCGTAGCCAATTACCAGGGCTTTCTTCCCTGACAACAGGTGGTCGGTCGCGCGCTTGATGGCGTCATTCAGGCTGTGGCGGCAACCGTATTTGTTGTCGTTTTTCGACTTGGTGATCGAGTCGTTCACGTTGATCGCAGGCACTTTCAGGGTACCCTTGCGCAGCATTTCCTGCAGGCGGTGCACACCTGTCGTCGTCTCTTCGGTGATGCCGTGAATCTTATCCAGCATCTGCGGATATTTGTCGTGCAGAATGCCGGTCAGGTCACCGCCATCATCGAGCACCATATTGGCATCCCAAGGCTGACCATCTTTCAGAATAGTCTGCTCAATGCACCACTCGTACTCTTCTTCCGTCTCACCCTTCCAAGCAAAAACCGGGATGCCCGCAGCGGCAATCGCAGCGGCGGCATGGTCCTGCGTCGAGAAGATGTTGCAGGATGACCAGCGCACTTCCGCGCCCAGCGCGATCAGCGTCTCGATCAGCACGCCGGTCTGGATAGTCATATGGATACAACCCAGAATTTTCGCACCAGCCAGCGGCTTGCTGTCACCGTACTTTTCACGCAGCGACATCAGCGCAGGCATTTCGCCTTCAGCGATGCTCAGTTCTTTGCGGCCCCAAGCGGCCAGTGAGATATCAGCCACTTTATAGTCGCTGAAGTTTTCCACGGCAGTTACCGTTGCAGTCATGATCAATTCCTCATCGTTGTCGAATTGGGCGGGCGCTTCTACACCGCCGCTTTCAGCGCGTCGGCGCGATCGGTTTTTTCCCAGCTAAACGCCGTGCTGGTCTCGCTGCGCACTTCGCCGTTTTCTTTCCACTCGTAGGTGTGCTCGTAGGGCTCGCGACCAAAGTGACCGTAGGCCGCAGTCGGCTGATACATCGGGTGCGCCAGGTCGAGCATGTTGGTAATGCCGTAGGGGCGCAGGTCGAAGACTTCGCGCACGGCGGCAACCAGCTTCTCATCGCTGACTTTGCCGGTGCCGAAGGTATTGATGGAAATCGAGGTCGGCTCTGCCACACCGATGGCGTAGCTCACCTGAATTTCACAGCGGTCAGCCAGGCCGGCGGCGACGATATTCTTCGCCACATATCGACCGGCATAGGCTGCGCTGCGATCCACCTTTGAGGGGTCCTTGCCCGAGAACGCACCGCCACCGTGACGCGCCATGCCGCCGTAGGTATCCACGATAATCTTACGGCCGGTCAGGCCACAGTCGCCCACCGGCCCACCGATGACAAACTTGCCAGTCGGGTTGATGTGAAACTGGGTGCCCGCGTGCAGCAACTCGGCGGGCAGCACGTGCTTGATGATTTCCTCACGCACCGCTTCCTGCAGGTCGCTTTGACTGATGTCCGGGTTGTGCTGGGTAGATAGCACCACTGCATCGACCGCGACCGGCTTGCCGTTTTCGTAGCGCAAGGTCACCTGGCTTTTGGCATCCGGGCGCAACCACGGCAGCACACCGTTTTTACGCAGGTAGGCCTGACGCTCCACCAAGCGGTGAGAGTAGAACAGCGGCGCAGGCATCAGCGTATCGGTTTCGTTGGTCGCGTAGCCGAACATCAGGCCCTGGTCACCGGCGCCCTGATCTTCGGGACGCGCGCGATCAACGCCCTGATTGATGTCCACCGACTGCTTGCCGATGGCATTCAGTACCGCGCAGCTGGCGCCGTCAAAACCCACGTCCGAGCTGTTGTAGCCGATGCCGGTAATCACGTCTCGAATAATGTCTTCGAGGTCGACATAACAGGAGGTGGTCACTTCACCGGCAACAATCGCCATGCCGGTTTTCACCAGCGTTTCCACCGCCACGCGCGCGTGCTTGTCGCGGGCCAGAATCGCATCGAGAACCGCATCAGAAACCTGATCGGCCATTTTGTCCGGGTGGCCTTCCGAGACCGACTCGGAGGTAAACAGACTGTATTCCGACATGAAGTGTCTTCCTCATCATTGTGGCCGATAGGGCCTGTTTGCTTATTAGCCGTCCGACTTCAAAAACTGCCGAACCTGTACGCGAAAACCGTTCAACTGGGCCAGATACACCGACGGCCCTTCTTCCAAGCCACTGCCAGTGGCCCACTCATTCAATTCTTCCGGCGCGATACCCAGCCACAGATCACCGCAGGCTTCCCGCGCCCAGTTCTGGTCGTGGGGGCAAAGCTCCGCCACACAAAACACCCCGCCAGGACGCAGCAGGCGCTGCGCATCGCGGAAAATATCCGCGGGTGACGGCACGTGGTGCAGCACCATGTTCGCCACCACACAATCTGCTGTCGCGCTCGGCAACGCCGCGCTGCGGCTGTCGCCTAACAAGCAGCGCACATTATCCAGTGACTGCCCGGCAACATACGCCTGCGCTTTGGCCAGCATCGCCTCGCTGTTATCCAGCGCAATCACCTGGCGGTAGCGCGGCGCCAACTCAGCCAGAAACGCCCCTTCACCGGGACCGATCTCAATGGCCAGCTCACCGCCCTCAGGCTGAGCGGCGCGCAGCATTTCCGCTGCACTGGGGCCATACACCCCAAAGGCCACCATCTGCTCCTGCTGCTCACCAAACTCCCCGGCATGCTCGGCAAAAAACGCGCGGGAGCGCTCGGCGCGCTCAGCAACAACCTCGGCAAGCCGCTGCTGCTGCCCGGCATCCAGACGGAGCTGCTCGGCGGCATTGAGCACAGCAGTATGCAGCTCGCGCAGCGCGGCCGTTTCGGCCTGCCAGTTGCGGCGGTAAAACAGGCTGTTGCCCTCGCGGCGACGAACCACCAAACCAGCCGCTGCCAAAATTTTCAGGTGATGGCTCATACCGGACTGACGGACATCCAGGATCTGACACAGCTCCTGCACGCTATAGGCATCGCGACTTAATACCCGCAATACCTGCAGGCGCAGCATATCGCCACCCGCCTTGCACAACTGCAACACCATGGCGCTGATATCGCCCCCCGAAGGGGGACGCGAGGGAGATTCTGAGGAATCTGCGGGCGTCATCGAGCAAGAGCTGGCTTCCATGGCGCCGCAGTGTAACAGCCTTTCAGGCTATATCAAAATATTTTGATATAGATTACAGCCTTGTCATTAACGGGCAATCAACGCCGCTCTCGGCGCGGGTGCCGACGGCATCGAATGACGGAGAATACGCCACACCACCTGCCCAAACTGGCGGGGTAGCGAGCCGGTATTATAGTGCTGGCCATAACGTCGGCAGATCTCCTGCACGTCGAGGGAAAGCCCCTGGTAGCGGTGCGCAGGCACGGTGGGGAACAAGTGGTGCTCAATCTGATGACTCAGGTTACCGGACAGGATATGGAACCACTTGCCGCCGCGCAGATTGGAGGAACCCCGCAGTTGACGCAAATACCAGTGCCCGCGACTCTCACCATCCAGCACGGAGCGATGAAACACCTCGGCATCGGTGGTGAAATGGCCGCAGAAAATAATGGTGAAGGTCCAGAGGTTGCGAATCAGGTTCGCAACCAGGTTACCGCTCAGCACGGTAAGAAAGAACGGCCCTGCCAACAAAGGAAAAAACAGGTAATCCTTGAGCAGCAGGCGGCGGCTTTTCCGCCACACCGGACGAAACTCACGGCGAATTTGCGCCCAGCTTTTGCGGCCATTCAGCAGCTTGCCCAACTGCAACTCCTGAATGGCGACCCCCCACTGAAACAATAGCGCCAACAGGGCGGCGAAAAGTGGCTGAAGAATAAAAGCCGGATGCCAGCGCTGCTCTGGGAACAGGCGCAACAGGCCATAACCCACGTCATCGTCGACACCTTTGATATTGGTGTAGGTGTGGTGCTTGTAGTTGTGGCTTTCGCGCCAGTTATCGCTGGTGCCCACCGTATCCCACTCGTAACTGGCACCACTGAGCGCAGGATCATTCATGAAATCGTACTGGCCGTGCATAACATTGTGGCCGATTTCCATATTCTCCAGAATTTTGGAGATACCCAATAACAGGGTTCCCAGCAACCATGCCGGCGGAAAAATGCCCGCAAACAAGAGGCCGCGACCGGCAAACTCCAGATATTGCTGCACGCGAATAATCCGACGGATATAGCGCGCATCGCGCTCTCCCACAGCAGCAATGGCCTGTTGCTGAAGCGCATCCAGCTCGGCTCCAAAAGCCGCCAGCTCTTCGGGACTCAATGCCCGGCTTTTACTTTTACTCTGACTCATCTCACTGCCCTCACAGATCCAGCTCAAGGTCGCTGTTCGCCCGACTCACACATAAGCGGACGGCACCCTGGCCTCGCAACGCTGCACCGCTAAGTTCGTTCACACTTTCGCCGCCGCGCTGCTGGCAACTGCAGCTGTTACAAATTCCCATTCGACAACCGTGCTCTGGCGACAAACCGGCGTCCTCTATCTGCTCCAGCAGCGATTGACGACTCGATACCCGCAGGGTTTTGCCGCTGCGCCGCAGCACCAGCTCGTAGAATTGCTCGTCGGTCTCATCGTCGATGGTCGCAAACGATGGCGTAAAGGCTTCAGCACGGAATTCCTTGCCGACACCTCCCAGCAGCTCACGCGCCGCTGTGACAAAAGCGCCACCACCACAGGCAACGATCGACGCAGCGGGATACGCCCCTGCCAGCCGCGCCGCCAACGCCGCATCCAGCCGCCCGCGCTCCGCATCCTCGCGCCCTTCGGTGGCGTTACAAAAGCGGCTGACCCGAAGCCCGGCATGCTCCGCCTGCAGGCGGTTCAGCTCTTCGGTGAAGCAAAAGCGGTCGGGCTGTTTCTCCCAATACAGTAACTCTCCCTGCAAAGAGCGCCCCGACGCTGCCATCGAGGCAAGCAGGTTGTAGATCGCCGTGATACCACTGCCGGCCGCCAACATCAGCAGCGGGCGCGTCGCGTCGCTCACCAGCCCGGTCGCCAAGTCGCCGTAGGGCTGACTCAACTCCAGCACATCACCGACCTGCACGTGATCGTGGAGAAAATTACTCACCAAGCCTCCGGGCTCTCGCCGCACGGTCAAGCAAATATCACGGCCACTGGCCAGCCGGGACAGACTGTAGCTGCGACAGTGACGGCGGCCAGCGATATCCGCACTCACGGTGAGGTGCTGACCGGCAGACACCTGGCCCAGGTTGCGGTTGGGGCGCAGTGTTAAGGTCAGCGTATCGGCGGCCTCCCACTGCGCAGCCACCACTCTGGCAAAGACCCGGCGCCAGGCAGCAGTGCTCCCCAGCTCACGAGACCAGAAGTCGTACTGCCCCTCCGTCATAAGCGCGGCGACGAGCCCACCCAACACGGGTTTGCGCGCAATCAGGCCCTCTGCGGAGGATAAAAACGGCGATGTCATAGGCCACCTCAACTGGTGATTTTTCGATCAATATACACCTGTATTTATAAGTGTCAATACAAGTGTATATTCATGTGTATATTTACCTGTATATACGAACGTTTCCGAAGTCCCTAAACTAGGCTGACATTCACAGCCAGCAACACGTGGAAACGATGAGTATTCGGGCAAGACGAAGCACCAAGAAAGCGGACAGCGGCCGCCAGCGCCGGCAGGTGACAGAACAGGATTTAATGGATGCCGCCGTGCGGCTGCTGGGCGATCACCGCAGCGTATCCACCCTGAGTCTCAGGGAAATTGCCCGCGAGGCGGGGATCGCACCCAATAGCTTCTACCGTTATTTTCGCGACGTCGATGAGCTGACCGTCGCCCTGATCGATCAGGCCGGGCGAGCACTGCGAGGCATTATTCGAGAGGCCCGCCAGCGACTGTCCATGGAGCGCAGTGCTATTCGCACGTCGGTGGAAGCGTTTATGGAGCAGCTTGATGCCGACGAGAAATACCTTCAGGTATTACTGCGGGAAATGTCGACGGGATCAGATGCCTTCCGGGAGGCCGTGGAAAATGAACTCACTTATTTTGAGGATGAGTTGCGCGATGAACTGGAACGCATGGAGAAGCTGACCGGCCACGCGACCTACGAACCCGCGCTGACCGCCAAGGCCATTACCCGCCTGGTGGTGGCCATGGGTGCCAACGCAGCCAACCTTCCAAAAGAATCACGCGCCGCGCTTATCGACCAGACCGTCGTGATGATCCGCATGATTATGGAAGGCTCCCAGTCATTGGCCAAAAAGCACCGGCGATCAGCAAAGTAACGCCCATAAAAAAGGGGCCGAGAGGCCCCAAGAAATCAAAAGACTGTCGTCTTTAGATGCGCTTAAGAACAATGGGCAGGTCGTCCGCTGGCTTGGGCAGGGGAACGGTCTGCATGCTGTCGCTGTAACCGTCTGCCAGACGGAATTCGTAACGGCGCAGGAACTGGTGCAGGAAGTTCTTCACCTGCATCAGCGCAAAGTGCATACCGATACATTTGTGAGCACCGCCGCCGAAACCGACAAAACTGAAGGTATGACGCTTGTGCTCGTTGCGCGGCTCCAGCCAGCGATCAAGATCAAACTTCAGCGGATTATCCCAGTACTCTTCCATGCGGTGAGTATGCTGCGGGGTCATAAACAGAATCGTGTTTGCCGGAATGCGGTAGCCGCCCAGCTCACACTCATTGATAGTGCGGCGCTGCATCATCATTACCGACGGATGCAGACGCAGTGCTTCTTTCGCGGCAATTTCTGCCAGCGGCATTTTCTCCAGATCTTCGTACTCAAGAAACTCTTTATCGATCGCCATCGCTTCGTCACGCAGGCGCTGCTGAGCCTCTTGATCCTGACCCAGATAGTAGAGCAGGTGGCTGAGTGCACTGGTGGTCGTGTCGTGCGCCGCAAACAGCAGGAAGCTCATGTGGGCGGTAATATCTTCGTGGCTGAAGAACTCACCGTCTTCCGTTTTTTCCTTGGTGAAGTAACTGAAGGTATCGGTACCGTTACCCGCACGGCGCTCGTCAATCAGGCTATAGAAGAAGGACTTCAGCTGGCGCTCACCCTTTTTCGCTTTGTAGTGCAGCGTGCCGGGAATTTCCTTCTTGATGATCCCCATCATGCCATTGGCAACATCGGTAAAGGTCTGATTCATCGACTGGGCGCGCTCGTCGCCTTTATCCAGACCGACGAAGATCGTTGCCGCGACGTCCAGCAGGTTCTGCTTGATCGCCGGGAAGAATAGCATCTCCTCGTTCTTACCCCAGCTTTCAACAGCCTCGGCAATCATTGGCCCCATGGTGTCGATGTAGCCTTTCATCGCATCGTTTTTAAATGCGGTCTGCATCATCCGACGCTGGAAGCGGTGCTCGTCGTGATCACGCAGCAGCAAAGCGCCTTTGTAATAACGACCCAGCGAGCCCATGTAACCCATCTCTGCCGAGAAGTTTTTATCCTTGTCCAGATACACTTCTTTGTAGAGATCGGGGCCAACCAGCAATACGCCCTTGAATCCCGCCAGACCAAAGCGCGAGACATTACCAAACTCGCGGTACTGCTTATCAATAGTGCCGTACAGGTCTTTTACGAGCGCAAAAGTATGTCCAATGATCGGCATACCAAATGAGCCGGGGATGTGTTGCAGATCCGTGCAATCCGGAGCCTGTTTGTAATCGGTGTTTACAGCGGTGCTTGCCATGGCGTCATGCCCTCCGAAGGGGGTCGTTATCAATTTATTGGTGCCCATCATAGAAGGGCTTATGATACATATCAAGCGTTCGATATGAATTATATTTCATCTTAAGGTATAGTTGGCAGCGCAAATTTGTACGCACTGAAAGGAACTGGCAAACCGTGAGAAAAGTTGACCACGACAGCCGTCGTGAAGAAGTGGCTGGCGCCGCCGCCAGACTGATCGCGGAAAAAGGTCTGGAAGCCCTGACGACGCGGGCCCTCGCCAAATCCTTGGGGTGCTCGATTGGCGTCCTCTCTCACTACTTCAGCAGCAAAGAAGAGATCGTTATCGCCGCCTTCCGCTGGGCGGACCAGCGCATCGACCTGCGCATGCAGGAAGCCATTGCCACCGACAACCCCGGTCTGGACAGCTTTTTTCCGGTCATCAAAGCCGGCCTGCCACTGGACGAGGAATCCGACCTGGAGTGGCGCGTTCGCCTGAATTTGCACAGCTTTGCACTGACCCACGAAGACAGCTTCTTTGCTCAGCGGGAGAAGGATCAGCATTTCAGCGGCCTGATGCTGGAGATGATCGCCAGCATGCAGAAGCAGGGAAAACTGCGGGATGACCTGAGCGCGGAAGACATTACGCATATCGCCTTCGACCTTGTCATCGGCATGGCTAAAAACCTGCTGATGCTGCCGCTCGAAGAACGCGAAACGCGCGCCGCCTACTTATTCAGAATGATCGAACAGCTGCGCCCCCCCTGCTGAGCGGCGCAGCTTTCTCGTTTAGCGACTCTTATTGATCACTTCGTCGGCATACCACGTCATCATGCCGATTTTTTCTTCCACAGTTTTGGTATCGGGCTCCGAGGCGTACACGTCGCGGAATGCCACCAGCACCTCATCCACGCCAATATCCTCAAGCCGCTTGATTCCGTCGGCACTGTAGGCTTCTGCCGTCATGGCCTGGAATTCAAAGGGCAGGTGATCGCGGCCGTACTCCACGCGGAACTCGTTAATCTGGTCGATCATGGCCTTGATTGAGTCCAGATCGCCACCGGCGGCAATCCAGCCATCTCCCAGACGCGCGGCGCGGCGCAGAGCAGGCTTGGAATGACCACCGACCAGAATGGGCGGACGCACACTGGGTGGCGGGCAGATTTTCACTTCGGGCACATCGAAGATCTCGCCCTTGTAGCCAAAATACTCGCCGCTCATCAGCCCGTTGATGATTTCAATCATCTCGTCCATACGCTTGCCGCGGCGCTCCCAAGGTACATTTGTCACCTCGAAGTCCTCGGCCCAGGGACTGATACCGACACCGTAACCAAAACGGTTATTGGTCAGTACCGCCAGCGTTGACAGGGTTTTGGCGATCAAGACCGGCTCGTGTACGGCCAGTTTATGCACCGAGGTCGTAAAGCGGATTTTCTCGGTTTGTGCGGCCAGATGGGCCGTCAGCAGAAACGGCTCCATAAACGGAACACCGTCCAGAAACTCACGGCTGCCGTCGCTGTTGTAAGGGTATTTGGAACTGGCCTCTTTGGGGTAACAGATGCTGTCAGGCATAGTAACGGTGTCAAAACCCAGTTTTTCGGCTTCGACGCTCAGCGGCACATACTGCTCCACGGGGCACATACTGTGGTGGTAGGCAAACTTCATGCAGATTTCCTTCTTGGCATTATTTTCCAGGATTCGCGCCGCGGCACCGCACGGCCAGTCGAGCACTACTATAGATCGGCAGGTAACGGCTCGATAACCTCCGAACGGATGACTTTACGCAGTCCAGCCGTCTTTGGAGCAAGCGTCACTATCGGCCAAAGCTGCGCCAGCATCGGCGCCAAGCCCGCGAAATAAAAGGAATTTCTTGCTAAGCTTCAGACAAGTGACCACACCACAGAAAAAGGATGATGACCCTGAGCGCCGCCAAAGACACTCGCAGCCACCGCACCCGCGACAGCATTGTCCGCGCGGCGGAAACCCTGTTCGCCGAACAGGGTATCGACGGCGTGTCGCTGAACACCATCACCCGCGCCGCCGGTCAGGCCAATCGCAACGCGGTGCAATACCACTTCGGGAATAAAGATGGTCTGCTCCAGGCGATCTTCGACAAACACGGCCCGGCACTGGCGGAGCGTCGCGCCAAACTGATCGACGAGCTGCTCAAGCAGGGGATGCCAGCCGCGCGCCTGATTGCCACCGCCATTGTGGAGCCACTGCTGGAGAAACTGGACGATGCCGACGGCGGCGAAGCCTACCTGCATATCAGCGCCGAGCTGATTGCCAGCAATACCCTGGGCTACGCCCTGCCGGAAAAACATTCCCTGCAGCTTACCCGCGAGACCAAGCTGGCTAATCTCACAGCCCAGGAGCTTACCCAACTGCCGCCAGAGATCGCTCAGCACCGTATTCTGCTCATCAATGTGCTGGGGTTTCACGGCATTTCCGACCATGCCCGGGTCCGCCACAACGGCACTTACGACCCACTGATTCGCGACACTGATTTTATGGCCAGCAACCTGATCGACAGTATGGTTGCCATTCTCGAGGCACCGCCATCATCGAGAAGCCTGGATATTCTTGCCCGCCGCCGGGCACCGAGGGAGGGCTGATCGTGCGCGTGACCTTTCTGGGCACCAGTGCCGGCACCCCGACCCGACAGCGCAATGTCACGGGCCTGGCGATGGCGATCGATGACGCCCGCGACTGGTACCTGTTCGATTGCGGCGAAGCCACCCAGCACCAGTTACAGCGCACCCGCTACACCACCGCCAGACTGCGCGCCGTTTTCATCACCCACGTGCACGGCGACCATTGCTACGGTCTGCCGGGGCTGATTGCCAGTGCCAATATGAGTGGCCGCAAGACACCGCTCACGATCTGCGCCCCCGATGGCATCGAACAATTTATCCGGGCGACGTTTCTGCACACCGACATCCGCGAGCTGCGCTTTCCCCTGCATTTTGTCCGCAGCGACTTGCCAGATTTCAGCTACGATGACGGTCAGCTGCACGTCAGTGCGCACCCGCTGTCGCACCGGGTACCCTGCTTTGCCTACCGCGCGGAAGAGCAGCCGCCCCGACACCTGCTGGAGGCCGAACTGGATGAAGCGGGCTTGCCCAGAGGCCCGCAGTGGAATCGACTGCAACGGGGTGAAGATGTGGTATCGGAGTCTGGCGAGCTGTTCCGTAGCCATGATTTCAGCCGCCCGGCCTGGCCGCCGCGCAGCATTATTGTGGGCGGCGACAACGACCAACCCGAACTCCTGCACGATGCGATGTGCCGCAGCGATGTGATGATTCACGAAGCGACCTTCAGCGAAGAAGTACTGGCCAAAGTCGGCCCCAAATACATGCACAGTACCGCCGCGATGGTTGCCAAAGCCGCCAGCGAGGCCGGACTTCGCCAGCTCATTCTGACTCACTTCAGCCAGCGCTACCGCCTCAAGGGTGGCGACCATGTCGAGCACAGCATTGATGACTTGATCCGCGAAGCCCGCAGCTATTACGAGGGCAACTTATACATGGCGGAAGACCTGCACAGCTACCAACTGGACCGCGACCGCCAATTGTATCGGCTCGATGAGCCCGGGCATTAAAGCCCCGTTGACGACAGTGCATCCAGCGCCGCCAGTTGACGCTCCAGCTCATCACGCACCCATTGGCGATTGGATGCGCCGGGGATAAACAGCGCCGGCGGGCGCTCCAGTTCCAGCGCCGCCAGACTAGCCGCCGCCACTTCTTCCGAGGTCTGCCAGAATTCCTCCGGCACCGTGCTCTTATCAAATTCACCCAACGCTTCCCGGTAGTGGAAGTCGCTGTGGGTGTAGCCCGGACACAGGCACTGCACCACGATTCCGGCACTGCGCTCTTCCTTCGCAAGGCATTGGCTAAATGCAGAGAGGAATGCCTTGCTGCCGCCATACACTGCCGCGCCCTTCATCGGAATCAAGCCCGCCAGCGAGGCAACATTGACGATCCGCCCCCGCCCCAGCTCTGTCATATAAGGCAGTGCCGCCCGGCACAGGGCCACCGTGGCGGTGCAATGCAGGTCGACCATTTTCTGCTCCAGGTCGAGATCGCTGTGCTTCAAATTACTGTGTGTAGCAAAACCCGCATTGTTGATCAGGATGCTGACAGGACCCTTTTGACGAATGGCTTCCAGCACTTCAGCCACGGCCAGTGGCTGTGTCAGATCCAGAGCCAGAGTGTGGATATCGCAGCCCGATGGCCGCAGCTCGGCCGCGACCGTCGCCAGCTTGTCGGCATCGCGGCCGACCAGAATCATCGCCTTGCAGCGCGGCGCCAACTGCTCGGCAAACGCGCGACCGATGCCGGCGGAGGCGCCGGTGATCAATGCAATATCGGAATTTTTATTTGCTGCCATAGTCCATCTCGTATCCACTGTATTCGGGGGAACAAATTCTGCCCGTATGCAGCGCCAAGGGAAAGCCGAAGCGACGATTCCCAGGCCACGACGCGACAACGGAGACCATCATGCGATCATATTTACTGAGCTATGCGGCAGGGAATGTCGGCGGATTACTGAACAGCCTGGCGCTTTGGCTGGTAGGCAGCTACGGTCTGACCGCCGCACTCGGCGTGAGTATCGGCCCCTCACTCTCACCCGAATGGCTCTACCCAAGACTGGTCTGGGGCGGCTTGTGGGGCCTGCTGTTCGCAATGCCCCTGTTCGCCCAACACTGGCTGCGCAGAGCCCTGCTGTTGAGCCTGCTGCCCAGCGCTGTGCAACTGTTTATCGTCTTTCCCTATCACTCGCCTTACGGTCAGGCGGGACTGGCACTGGGCACACTCACCCCGCTGGTGGTGTTACTCGCTAACGCCGTCTGGGGCGTCGGCACTGCCCTCACCCTGCGACTGAGCCGCTAGCGCCTCGTAGGCGGCTTCCCCCCGCGCCGCCACAATGGCGTCGCGGTTCTGCAACATCAACAGTGACCAGGCCACAGACTCCAGCCGCTGGCGCTCGGCCTCAGGCACACCCGCCAGCACAAACAGCTGCCGCTGAGGGCTCTTGGCCTTTGCCAGCACAGTGATGCCGACAAACTGCTTTGCCACCCCGATATCGTCCAGATCTGGCACCCGCAGGCGAACATCGCTCAACTGCGGTTGCAGCTTCTCCACCGCGTCGGTAAACAGCGCGCGCAACACACCGCTGACCGCATCGCGCCCGGCCAGACGATTTTGCAGGGAAATCGACGGCATGCGGGTTTTGCTGCCCACCGCCGTGTGGAAGGCGCCTTCATACTGGTGCTCACCACATAGCCATTCCGGCGCCGACGCCCGTTCGCTGTCGGGAAAATCACAAGCCCAGGCCGCAGGAGCCAGCAGCAGGAGAGGAATCAACAGTCGCAACATAATCGGGCCTTATCGTTTGTAAAAGTATGCACTCTAAAATGAGGAGCCGGGCCGGCGCAAAAATTCTTGCTCTTCCGGCGTGGAGTGCCGCCCCAATACCGCGTTGCGGTGAGGGTATCGGCCAAAGCGTTCGATAATTTCCGCATGGCGGCGGGCAAAGTCCATATTCGTGGGCTTTCCCAAGCGCTCGAACAAACGCAGAGACTCGCGCTGAATCCGCGGTGACTCGCTGTGCATAAACGGCATGTACAGAAACACTTGCTGATCGCCGCTTAGCGAATCATCCACGCCACCCGCAATGGCTTCCTGCGCCAGCACCAGCGCCGCCGCATCGCAGGCAAAGGCGCGTGCATCATCGCGGTACAGGTTTCGGGAAAACTGATCAAGCACCAGAATCTCCGCCAGTCGCCCCTCAGGAGAACACCGCCAGCCGTATAGCTCTCCAGCCGCGCCAGCCCGATGGCACTCGGCAAATTGCCGACGAATCTGCGCATCGACATCGTCGCTGCGACCAAACCAGTCGCCCGGCTCCAAGGTATCAAACCAGAACGTCAGTACCTGTGCGGCATCCATGTTCCCTCTCCCGGCAGTAGCACGCTCCCAGCATAATCGATTGTTGCCCCCAGGCCCACGAAGCGTGGGCAGCGGCGCACAGACACTGGTAAAATACTCCGCTTTACGTACTCAGCCATCCTGGAGAACACCATGGCCAAGGCCAAAGCCCCGAATTTCGAGTCTGCACTCAGTGAGCTGGAGCAACTGGTTCACGTCATGGAATCGGGCGAGCTCAGTCTGGAAGACTCCCTCAAAGCCTTTGAGAAAGGCATGCAGCTCAGCCTCGATTGCCAGAAGGCACTGGCGGATGCCGAGCTGAAAGTGCAGGAGCTGACCGCGCAGGATACCCACCCGGACAGCGACGAATGAGCAACAGCTTCAGCGATTACCTGCAGCGCAGCCAGCAGCGTCTGCAAGCGGCACTGCCCGGCAGGTTGGGCCACAGTGGCAGTGAGTTCAGCGATGCGGAGGCCAGCGCGGTACTCCACCGCCTGTTTGAGGCCAGCGAATACAGCCTGATGAACGGCGGCAAGCGAGTCCGGGCGACGCTGGTCTACGCGACCGCCGCCGCGCTCAGCGAAAGCAGCAACGACGCGGTGCTGGATGACTGCGCCTGCGCACTGGAAATGATCCACGCCTATTCACTGGTGCACGACGACCTGCCCGCCATGGACGACGACGACCTGCGCCGAGGCAAGCCCACTTGCCATATCGCTTACGACGAAGCCACTGCCATTCTGGTGGGCGATGGCCTGCAAAGCCGTGCCTTTGAGTTGTTGGCAGACCTGGATCTGCCCGCCGAGCGCAATCTCGCCATGGTTAAACTACTGGCAGCCGCCAGCGGACCGCGCGGCATGGTTGGTGGCCAGGCCATTGATCTGGCCAACGTCAATCGCCAACTCGATCTGAGCACCCTGCAAACCATGCACCAACTGAAAACCGGCGCATTGATCCGCGCCGCCGTCGGCCTCGGTGCTTTAGCCGGTGGTGCCAGTGCGGCACAGCGCCAGCAGCTCGATGACTACGGACGCGCCATCGGCCTGGCTTTTCAGGTGCAGGACGACATTCTCGATATTGAGAGCAATACCGAGGTGCTGGGCAAAACGCAGGGGGCGGACCAATCGCTGAACAAGCCCACCTTCCCCGCCCTGCTGGGCATGGACGGTGCCAAGCGCCTGGCCCGCGAACTGCACGACGATGCCATCTCCGCACTGGGCGGCTTTGGTCCGACGGCAGAACCACTGCGACAACTGGCGGCGTATATCATTGAGCGCGAGCACTAATCGGCATTTCTACACACGCTGCGCCGTGTCGCTGCAGGGCAATTGGTTTACAATTGCGGCCTTTGCGCCGTCAGGTTAGAGATTCATGTTTCGGAAAATTCCCACGCAACGGCCGTCGACCCCACTGCTCGACGGCATCGCCGACCCCGACGATCTGCGCGGACTGGACGAGCATCAGCTACCCCAGCTGGCGACAGAGCTGCGTGAATTTCTGCTGTACTCGGTCGGCCAGACCGGCGGCCACTTCGGCGCAGGCCTCGGCGTTGTTGAGCTGACCGTCGCCCTGCACTACATCTACAACACCCCCGACGACCGGCTGGTGTGGGATGTGGGCCACCAGTGTTACCCCCACAAAATTCTCACCGGTCGTCGCGAGCGTATGCTGAGTATGCGCAAGGCTGGCGGGCTGGCAGGCTTCCCGAAACGCGAGGAAAGCCCTTACGACACCTTTGGCGTCGGCCATTCCAGCACCAGCATCAGCGCCGCGCTGGGGATGGCGATCGCCGCCCGCCAGCAGGGTATCGACCGCCGCACCGTCGCAGTCATCGGCGATGGTGCGATGACTGCGGGCATGGCTTTTGAAGCCATCACCCACGCCAGCCATACCGGCGCCAATATGCTGGTGGTACTCAACGACAATCAAATGTCGATCTCCAAAAACACCGGCGGACTGAACACCTACTTCTCCAAAATCTGGGCGTCAAAAACCTACAACCAGTTGCGCAGCGGCGGTAAGTCGGTACTGCAGAAATTTCCCGGCCCGGCCAAGGAAATCGCCTCGCGCCTGGAAGAATACATGAAGGGCATGGTCTCCCCCGCCACCCTGTTCGAGGAGCTGGGCTTTAACTATATCGGCCCCATCGACGGCCACGACCTCGATGTACTGGTCCCTACTCTGCGCAATCTGCGTGAGCTTGACGGCCCGCAAATGCTGCACATCATGACGCAGAAAGGAAAGGGCTTTGCCCCGGCTGAACAGGACCCGGTGGGCTTCCACGCGATTTCCAAAATCGAGCCCGACGATGCCGGCAACAAGCCTGCGCCGGTAAAGAAAGGCCCCAAGTATCAGGATATTTTCGGTCAGTGGCTGTGCGATGAAGCCAGCGGCTGCGACAAGCTGGTCGCCATTACCCCCGCCATGTGCGAAGGCTCAGGCATGGTGGAATACGCCCGGCGTTTTGAAGACCGTTTTTACGATGTCGCCATTGCCGAGCAGCACGCACTGACGCTGGCAGCCGGCATGGCCTGCGATGGCCTCAAGCCCGTGGTCGCGATTTACTCCACTTTTTTGCAGCGTGCCTACGATCAGCTTATTCACGACATTGCCCTGCAGAATCTGGACGTGACCTTCGGCATCGACCGGGCGGGACTGGTCGGCGAAGACGGGCCCACCCACGCCGGGGCCTTCGACCTCAGTTTCCTGCGCTGCATTCCCAATATGGTGATCATGGCTCCGGCCGACGAAGACGAGACCCGTCAGTTGCTGCACACCGCCTATCACTACCCCGGTCCGGCAGCCGTTCGCTACCCGCGCGGCACCGGCCCCGGCGTGGACATTCAAGCGAAAATGCACTGTCTTCCCATCGGCAAGGGCCGCCAACTGCGCAGCGGTCAATCGGTGGCGATCGTCAACTTTGGCACCCTGTTGAGCGCCGCCAGCGAAGCCGCGCAGGCACTGAATGCCACGCTGGCAGATATGCGTTTTGTAAAGCCGCTGGATACCGCATTGCTCGACGAGCTGGCCGCCAATCATGATCTGATTGTTACGCTGGAAGAGAATGTGATCGCAGGCGGTGCCGGTAGCGCAGTCACGGAATACCTGAACAGCCGCGACATTGACCTGCCCGTGCTGCAACTGGGGCTGCCCGATCGCTTTGTCGATCACGGCAAACACGGGGTACTGCTCAGCGAAGTGGGGCTGGACGCCAACGGTATTGAACACAGCATCCGCAACCGCATGACGGCGCTCAAGCTGTTACCAGATTCGGCGGCAAGCTGATCGACTCCCTCGTTGCTGGCGGCGCGCTGATCGCCGTCAGCGCACAAATCTGCTGATAAATCGCCTCGAGGTGCTGCCGATAGCTGCGCAGCGGCGGTATGTCTGTTGGCTGATAGTCCACCAGCTCACCGATAGACAGGCGCTCGATCAAGCGCTGATCGGCGAGGCAGCTCACTACCCTCAGGTGAGTACCGCTCACAACGGCCCGCGCCGGGCGCAAACTGACCACAGGCTTCCCCATCGCCACCGCTTCGGAAAGCATACTCAAGCTGTCTTCCGTGCAAAACAGTCGCTCACCGGCACCGAGGAAAGCATCGGCTGAGGGACTGTCCGGGCCCCGGTAATAAATACTGGCGAAGCAATTTTCCTCATTCAATCCATGGCGCAGAATCTCCGCCGCCCCCGCAGAGCGCCGGGAGGTACTCAGCAACCAGCGAATACCGTAGCGCCGGCTGAGCTGAGCCATCGCCACCACCAATGCACGCCAGTCGTCATCGCTGTAGCGGTAACCGCTGCCGGGACCGCCAACCAGCATTGTCCACAGCGGCGCCGGGGATTGCTCCCACAAGAGGTTGCCCAGTCGCTCACAGTGACTGCGCTCAGTTTTGCACAGCGCGACCTGACTGCCGATATTTCGACGCTGCCAGTCGGCGCTTCGTGCCCGGTCGACAAAGGCGGTGAGATTGACCGACACACTGTCGGCAGGCAGACCATAACAGTTACCCACCACCAGATTTGGGCAGTCCAGCAGACGGCTGAGGGCGACATTAAGCGCCAGCACATTGCCGCCGAAGGAGATAATCAGATCGGGCACCTCATCGGGCAATGCCTCGCGGCGATACGCCAGTGGCAGACAGCGCAACAGTGCCGCCCCGGCACGCGCCGCAAGGAAGCGAAGCGCGTGATTCGCCAGTTTGAGTTTGGGCTTCGCCTGAATAGCCCTCATCTCGCAGGGACGCTGGCTGCGTTGCTGGATCAGACGGGCAACGCCCAAAGCCTGGGAATAATGGCCGGGCTTGCCGTCGTGGAGGACCCACAGTCGTAAGACAGACATAGGCAGACATTCTTTTGTTGAAAACAGAATGTGCCCAGTGTGGAAGGAGGTAGTGACAGGCGGGTCACAGCGTCGTGACAATCCGATGACCCGCGTAACCGTCGAGCAACTTAAAAGAGGTGGCCCAGCTTGCCGGATTTGGTTGCCAGATACTTGGCATTGTGGGGGTTCTGACCGGTTTGCAGCGGTAGACGCTCTACCACATCGACCCCTTGGTCAGTGAGCGCATTCACTTTGCGCGGGTTGTTGGTCATCAGACGCACTTTGTGGATATTAAGCTGCTCACACATCGGCTTGAGCAGGCTGTAGTCCCGCATGTCCGCGCCAAAGCCCAGTTGCTCATTGGCCTCGACGGTATCGGCGCCTTCATCTTGCAATTTATACGCACGGATTTTGTTCATCAGGCCGATGCCCCGACCTTCCTGACGCAGATAGAAAATCGCACCACGCCCTTCTTCCGCCACTTTCTGAATCGCCGCCTGCAACTGTGCGCCGCAGTCGCAACGCATGCTGAACAGGGCATCACCGGTCAGACACTCGGAGTGAATACGCGCCAGCACCGGCTGACCGTCGCCAATATCCCCGAGGCTAAGTACCACGTGCTCTTTGCCGGTTTCTGCGTCCTCAAAACCGTGAATATCAAACACCCCCCAGGGTGTGGGGAGCTTGGAGGACTCTATATAGCGGACCGCCACTGGCATCTCCAGAAAATTTTCGGTGGCGCATTTTATCAGCGCGAAGCCGATCAGGCGAGCCGCAATGTGGGCAGGCCCCAATCAGTGGGCGGTCAGGGTGAGAATATTGCCTTTTTCCTGCATATCAACGTGTTCGAGAAAGCTCATGCCAAGCAGAATGACATGGGGATAATCCCCCTCGACCACCACCGCTGCCACGTGGTGGCGCTCGATGCTGCCTACCGCGAGCTTGGGCAGGGTCACCGCAAAACCCCGACTCATCCCCGAAGCCGTGGCAACACTAACCACCGGGGCATCATCGTAGCGGATACCCAGCTGACGGGCGTGCAAGGTACTCATCGCCACCGATGTGGCACCCGTATCGACAACCGCTTCCGCACTGCGGCCATTCACTTCAAGGCGGGTGCGGTATTCCCGCTTGCTGTTGCGCTGCAATACCACTTCCTGCGTTTCCGCCTCGGCGTAATGGGTGCCAATGCGCTTATTTAGCGTCAGGCGGCGCGTTTCGCCCTGGTAGCGAACCACTGCAGAGCGCGAATCGGCGGAAATCACTGTCGCCCCGCGGGGATGCGTCGCGCCCTCGCGCAGCAGCTTTTGCTCCCCATCGATATCCAGCAGCACTGCCCCCTTGAACAGCCCCCGCACAACCAGCGCTTCTGCGACGCTGAAACTGCTTGTCATCGCCAGCAACAGCAGCAGTGCCGTATGTTTGATCATTGCTCATCCTCGCCACTGGCAGCCCTGCGACCAGCCCATTGTTTCATGGCATCTAACCCCAGCTTCGCGCCCGCATCAAGTCAGCAGCCGGGCCTGCGTCCTTAGCAACTCAATAAACCAGCGGTGTCCGGCATCCCCTGCAAGACTGGCCGGCCACATCAACCAGGTGGGTACCGCAGGCATGGGCAGCGGAAAGGGAAACACCTGAATATCGTAGGCCCGCGCAAAGCGCTCTGCCAACACTCTGGGCAAGGTTGCCAGCGAATCGGTCTGTGCCACCACCGGCGGCATCGCCGCAAAATGCTGTACATGCACGTCAACCCGGCGTTGCAAGCGCTCTCCTCCCAGCGCCAGTTCCAGTTGTGTGCGGTAGCGACTGCGCTGACGCAACAGAATATGCCCTTCGGCAAAATACTGCTCGACGCTGAGTTGCCGCCTCAATCGCGGATGCCCGCGACGGGCAATGACCACCAGCTCCTGTTCGCCGATCGGCGCCACACAGACCTTGTCGGATTCCACCCGCACAAAATCAATCACCGCATCGTACTCCAGCCGCGCGAGCGCCGAGGCCACATCATGACGGTCGAGTACCGTGTTGCGTAAGCTCAACCCCAGCCCGGCGGTTTGCAAAGCCTGCATGATGCCGCCCAGCGCCGTCATTTCCAGGTAGCCGTCGGCCAACAAGCTGAACTGCCGCTCGGCACTGGCGGGCGCAAACTGTTGGTCGCTGCTCAGCGCTCCGGCCATCAGTGCCAGCGCCTCAGCCACCGGCGCCTGAGCAGCCAGTGCGCGGGGCGTCGGCTTCATGCCACTGCGCGTGCGCACAAACAACTCGTCTTTCATGGTCAGGCGCAGGCGGGACAGCGCCGCACTCACAGCGGGCTGGCTCATGCCCAATTCTTCGGCGGCGCGGGAGAGGTTCTGCACCCTGAGCAGTGCATCGAAAACGGTCAGTAGATTCAGGTCAACCGCACGTAAATTCAGCTTCATAAATAATAGGTATATAAATTATCGAATTCACAAATACCTAAAATTCCGTAGGCTGTCTACCGCAAGCCGCTAAAACCAATAAGAGGACATCGGCGTGGATCTTCAGCCTGCTCATTTTGTGACTGCCTTTATCATTGTGTTCGCCATCTGGGAGTGGTTCAATGGCCGCGCCCGGGGCGCACGTAAAAGCCGTGAAGACTGGCAGATGGCCGGCCTGAGCGCGGCCGGCATGGTATTGATTCAGCGGCCCTTGCTGCTGTTCGGCATTGCCTGGATCGCAGGCGCCATCATCCCCCAGTTTCACGACTCACTGGCGTGGCTGGAAAGTGAGTATTTCTGGGTAACGCTGATCAGCTATATCGCGCTGGAGGAACTGCTGCACGGTGCCGGACACTGGTTCGCCCACAGCCGTCGTCCGAAAAATACCTGGCTGCGCCGGGCCCAGAACCTCTACAAGATCGGCCACCGGCCCCACCACCTCTCGGGAGGCAACGACGGCAAAGGCGAGTTAAGCGTCACCCAAACCTTTGTCGAGCACTGGACCTGGTGGTTCATCATGCCCAATTACTGGTTCCAGTTTCTGGCGCTGTATCTAGGGCTGACCGAGGTGTTTGTGATCGGCACCGTCTTCAAGGGACTGTGGGCTGCACACAACCACGTGAACTGGAATTACGATCTCTATCTGCTCAACCACCGCTGGGCCTGGGTGCGCAACAGCATGTACGGCCTGTGCCATCTCTTCACATTCCCGACTCAGCACCACCATCATCACGCCCGCGGAAAAAATTCTGGCAGCAACCTCTGCAATCTGCTGTCCATCTACGACTGGTTACTGTTCAAAACATTGGTGATAGAGCGCGAGCGGCCCGCTATTTATGGCTGGCGACAGTCACCGGAGGAAGAGCACAGCGCGTTGCACCGCTACTTCCACACGGATCTGAGCAAACTGCGCTGACTACCGCGGTTGGTGCAGAGCCATCAGTGAAGCGACCACCGACTCCGGGTCATCCGCTTCGGTGATCGCCGTAATCATCGCGCAGCTTCCCACCCCGGTGGCCAGCACTTCGTCGGCGCGCTTGAGATTGATTCCGCCGATCGCCGTCAGCGTGTAGCCGGGAGACAACAGCTCAACCCAGTGGCGAAGCCGATTCACCCCCTGTGGACCAAAGCGCATTTCCTTGCTGGTGGTTGGGTAGACCGGCCCGATGGCAATATAGCTGGGACGCAAGGCATGGGCACGCGCCACCTCGTAGTGGCTGTGGGTACTCACCCCCAACCGCAGCCCGGCATCGGCAATCGCTTGGATATCTGCCACATCGAGATCTTCCTGTCCGAGGTGCACCCCGTAAGCACCGGCGGCAATTGCCTGCGGCCAGTAGTCATTGATAAACACCCGAGCCTGATACTCCCGGCCGAGTGCCACCGCGCGCTGAATCTCCTCGTCAAGGTTGGGCTGATGCGGGTCTTTGATCCGCAGCTGGATCGTTTTCACGCCGCTTTTCAGCAAGCGCTCGACCCATTCGCTGCTGTCCACCACCGGATACAGCCCCAGTTCACCGTCGCAGGCGGGAAAGGCGGGTTTTGCCTTGGGGAAACGACGGCTTAGCCCAGGGTAGTCGCAAAGCTGCTTTGGCCAGCCCATATGAGTCACCGGGCCGGGACCGCCACCAAGCTGCACTGACAAACGCAGCCCCTGACTGACATAGGCCTTGGCCAGCACCAGTGCATCCGCCATTTCATAGCCCCGCGCCAGCAACGCGGCAATCGCCGACGACAGCGTACAGCCGGTGCCGTGGGTATTCAGCGTATCGATGCACGGACCACTGAGCCAGAATCCCTGTTCACCATCGGTCCAATAGTCGTGGCAGAGACCATCACGCGTCACCAGATGCCCACCGGTCAGCAACACTGAACGGGCACCGAGCACCACGATATCCTGAGCGGCGCGCTCAACCTCTTCAGCGGTGGTGATTTTTCGATCCAGCAGGGTTTCCGCTTCACTGATATTCGGGGTTAGCAAATCCGCTCGTGGCAGCAGCTTTTCAACCAATACCTGGCTGACGCCATTTTCCATTAACAAGCCGCCACTGGTGGAAACCATGACCGGATCGCAGACCACCGGGCCGGGGTAGTCTTGCAGATACTTGGCAACTACCTCTACCACTTCCGCCGACCCCAGCATGCCGAGTTTGATAGCCCCGGCCGGCAGGTCGCTGTCCAGTGCGTTAATCTGCGCCGCCAGCGCCCGGTGGGAGGTCACCGCAACATGGCCCACGGCGAAACTGTTCTGGGCGGTAATCGCGGTAATGACCGTACAGCCGTGAACACCAAAATCGTGAAAGGTGGCCAGATCGGCCTGAATACCGGCGCCGCCACCGGAGTCAGAACCGGCGATCGACCAGGCGATGGGTTTGGAATGACTTGCCATAGGGCCTCGTTATTTTGTCTGCGTTTACTGCTGATGCCAGAAGGGCATGCCCAGCGTCGGTGTCGACGGCGACGCCGTCTGCCGCTCGGGCATGGCCCCCGCCAGCCAGGCCGAGCGCCCCGCTTTTAATGCATCGCGGAATGCCGTTGCCATAAGTATAGGCTGTGCGGCCTGCGCCACAGCGGTATTCAGAAGAATGCCGTCATAGCCCAGTTCCATGGCCTGCACCGCATGGGAAGGCTTGCCGATACCCGCATCGACAATCAGCGGCATACCGGGCAGGCGTTCGCGAATGGTCTGCAAATTGTAGGGATTCATCAGGCCGCGCCCCGTACCGATCGGCGACCCCCAAGGCATCAGCACTTCGCAGCCGACATCGCGCAGGCGCTGGCAGATCACCAGATCGTCGGTGCAGTAGGGAAACACTTTAAAACCGAGTTTGATGAGCTGCTCGGCCGCCTCGATAGTGGCAATGGGGTCGGGCTGGAGGTTGTAGTCGTCGCCGACCACTTCCAGTTTCAGCCAGTCGGTCTCGAACAGTTCACGGCTCATCTGCGCCAGCGTCACCGCTTCTTTTACGGTGTGACAGCCTGCCGTGTTGGGCAACAGGGTTTTGTTAAGGGATTTGATCTGCTCCCAGAAGCTGGCCCCGCCGCCCTGCTCTGGCGACTGCCGCCGCAGACCGACGGTAATAATCTCTGCCTCCGACGCCGTAATCGACTCGCACATCAGTTGTGGCGACGGGTAGAGCGCGCTGCCAATCAGCAGGCGACTCGAAAAAGACTGACCGTAAAGGGTCCAGGTATCCGCATTCTGCTGACTCACCATCAGCCCCCCTGCACCGGCGCCAGCACATCGAGCTGATCGCCATCACTAAGGCGGTATTCACCGTATTGCGAGCGCGGCACGAAATCGCCGTTAACCGCCACAGCGACTTTTTCACAGCTAAAACCCCAGACTTCCAACTGCTCGGCCAGCGGGCTCGCCGCTTCGCACTGTCGACGTTGGTTGTTCACACTGATTGTGATCATCAAGACTCCCAGCAATCGCGTTCAAATGCCTGCAACGCTGTTTCCACCACATGCGGACTCAGCAGGTAACCGTGGCGATACAGGCCGTTCACCGTCAGCAGGCCGTGTTGCCCCCTGACTATCGGTAGATTATTCGGCATGGCGGGTCGGCAGTGACTCCAGGCGTGCTCCACCGTCGCCTCGGCAAAGCCGCTGTGCAGGCTGTACAGCGCCGACAGCAACTCCAGATGACTGCGCACGGTAACTGGCGCCATCGACTCACTCTCAATCTCGGTGGCACCGATCACATAGCGATGATCCGGCCGCGGCGCCACATAGAGTTTGTAGCGCGGGTGCATCAGGCGCACCGGGCGTGACAGTGACACCTCAGGGGCGCGCAGCCACAACACTTCACCGCGCACACCGCGCAACTCTGGCAGGGCGTCCCGGGCCCCGACCCCGCGGGTATCAATGACGCAATCGAAGGTCTGCGCCTGACCATTCACGCGCAGCGAGTGGGGCGCAATGTCTGTCACTTCACTATGGGGCTGCCAGCACACACCCTGCTGCTCGATCGCATCGGCCAGTGCCGCCAGCAGCGCGCCGTTGTCGAGGTAACCCTCATCGGGCAGGAACAGGCCATCGCGAAAGCGCGGTGCCAGCTCCGGCTCCAGCTCAGTCAGACGTTCGGCATCAATGCGCTCGACCCGCTCAATATAGTCCGGCACGACCGCTCGAAGCTGTTGCTGAAAATGCTGCAGGGTAGATTTATCCAGCTCGTGAGCCACCACCACGCTGCCATTGAGACCGTAGCTGACGGCGCGCCCCGTCTGCGCTTCCAGGGCGGCAATCTGCTCCGGCCACCAGCGCAGCGCCATCAACCCCCAGTCGAACACCTGACGCTCCGCGCTGGCCACCTCGGTATAGGGCGCCAACATCGAGGCCGCCACGCGCGCAGCGGTCGTTTCGCCATCGCGGCTGCCCCTGTCGAACAGCGTGACGGCATAGCCCTGCGCCGACAGCTTCCAGGCCAGCAGGCGCCCGAGAATACCCGCCCCGACAACAGCCACTTGCCGCATCACTTCAGCCCCCGCAACGTACTGCGCCGACACCTGGCCGGACTCGTTACTTCCGTTCTCGCCATTGGGCTCACAGCTTTTTGTATATCTCGCTGCCCTGAGCCTTGAACTCATCGGATTTTTTGGCCATTTCGCGTTCCAGCTCTTCTTCCTCAAGCTTGGCCGCGTAGTCGCGTACATCCTGCGTGATCTTCATCGAACAGAACTTGGGGCCACACATTGAGCAGAAGTGGGCGACCTTGGCCGACTCCTTAGGCAGGGTTTCGTCGTGGAATTCCCGCGCCGTGTCCGGATCGAGACCGAGGTTAAACTGATCCTCCCAGCGGAACTCGAATCGCGCTTTGCTCAAGGCATTATCACGCAGTTGCGCGCCGGGGTGTCCCTTCGCCAGATCGGCTGCGTGGGCGGCAATCTTGTAGGTGATGATGCCGGTTTTTACGTCATCTTTATTGGGCAAGCCGAGATGCTCTTTCGGTGTCACATAGCAGAGCATGGCACAGCCGTACCAGCCGATCTGCGCGGCACCGATACCCGAGGTAATGTGGTCATAGCCGGGTGCAATATCAGTGGTCAGCGGCCCAAGAGTGTAGAACGGCGCCTCGTCACAGTGCTTGAGCTGCTCGTCCATATTCTCTTTGATCATCTGCATAGGCACGTGGCCCGGACCTTCGATCATCACCTGCACATCGTGCTTCCAGGCTTTCTTGGTCAACTCACCCAGCGTGCGCAGCTCGCCGAACTGCGCCTCATCATTGGCGTCAGCCACTGAGCCGGGACGCAGGCCATCACCCAGCGAGAAGGACACATCGTAGGCCTTCATGATTTCGCAGATATCGTCAAAATGGGTGTAGAGGAAGTTTTCCTTATGGTGGGCCAGACACCACTTTGCCATGATCGAGCCACCGCGGGACACAATGCCGGTCACCCGCTTGGCCGTCAGCGGCACATAGCGCAGCAACACCCCGGCATGAATGGTGAAGTAATCCACGCCCTGTTCAGCCTGCTCAATCAGCGTGTCGCGGAAGATTTCCCAGGTAAGGTCTTCAGCCACACCATCGACTTTCTCCAGCGCCTGATAAATCGGCACCGTGCCTACAGGCACTGGCGAATTGCGCACAATCCACTCGCGGGTTTCGTGAATGTTTTTGCCGGTCGACAAATCCATCATGGTGTCGGCACCCCAGCGAATGCCCCAGGTCAGCTTGGCCACTTCCTCTTCGATCGACGAACCCAGCGCCGAGTTGCCGATATTGCCGTTTACCTTCACCAGAAAATTGCGGCCGATAATCATCGGCTCCAGCTCGGGGTGATTGATATTGGCGGGAATAATTGCGCGGCCGCGGGCCACCTCGTCGCGGACAAATTCCGGGGTAATTTCCTTGGGAATACTGGCACCGAAGGACTGGCCGGGGTGCTGCACCGCCAGCTCGCCGGCTTCTCGCGCCTGTGCCAGCGCCATGTTTTCGCGGATGGCGATGTATTCCATTTCCGGCGTGATGATGCCCTTGCGCGCATAGTGCATCTGGCTGACATTTTGCCCGGCTTTGGCGCGGCGCGGACGGCGTTTCAGATCAAAGCGCAGCGCTTCGAGGCTCAGGTCAGCGGCGCGTTTACGGGTGTACTCTGAGCTGTCGGCGCTGAGCAGTTCGGTGTCGTCGCGGTCGAGAATCCACTGCTCACGAATCGGCGCCAGGCCCTTGCGAATATCAATGCTGGCCTTGGGGTCGGTGTAGGCACCCGAGGTGTCATACACCCGCACCGGCGGGTTTGGCTCCAGCTTGGTGCTGCCGTCGCTGGCCTGCACCGGCGTCGGGGTCAGTTTAATTTCGCGCATGGGCACCTGAATATCGTCGCGGCTGCCCTGTACATAGATTTTGCTCGACCCCGGCAGTGGCTCTACCGCCGCCGAATCGACCTGCGCGGTTTCGCGAAGCAATGGATATTCAGATGAACTCATGACTTTCCCCTCAGCACGACAGGCGTGGCTGTTCTCTAGTTTTAAGAGGCAGGGACGAGATCGTCACAGAAGACGGACTGATACTGAGGCGATCTTGTTCCCTACGCTGGCATTACCCAGATCAGGTACAACGGGACCCGCTACTGCGATCTCAGCCCAAGGGCGCCCCGACAAGAACCCGCAGTGTAGGACTGGCTACCGGCAATAACAAGAGGCCTGCGGTCCACCTCGCCAAAATCCGGCGCAGGGCGCGCGGATTCAGGCCATTCGCTATCTCAGAGACTGACATCGACCGCCTGCGCGGCGGCGATTGCCTTGGCCTTGGCATCGTCGATGTCCGCGCCACGAGCCAGCGCCACCCCCATGCGGCGCTTACCCGCGACTTCCGGCTTGCCAAACAGGCGCAACTGCGTGTCGGGCTGCGCGAGTGCCTGCTGCAGATTGCCAAAGCGGGTGTTGCGCGATTCGCCTTCGACCAGAATGACCGCCGACGCCGAGGGGCCGTGCTGATGAATATTGGGAATGGGCAGGCCGAGAATCGCGCGTGCGTGCAGGGCAAACTCCGACAAGTCCTGAGAAATCAGCGTCACCAGCCCGGTGTCATGGGGGCGCGGCGACACTTCGCTGAACCAGACGTCGTTGCCTTTGATAAACAGCTCAACGCCGAACAGACCCCAGCCACCCAGGGCTTCGGTAACGGCTTTGGCAATCGTTTTGGATGTTTCCAGCGCAGCGGCAGACATCGCTTGCGGCTGCCAGGACTCCTGATAGTCGCCATCTTCCTGGCGGTGACCGATGGGCTCGCAGAAGCTGCAGCCATCGCGATGCTGCACTGTCAGCAGGGTGATTTCGTAATCGAAATCGACAAAGCCCTCAACAATCACCCGTCCGGCACCCGCCCGGCCACCTTCCTGAGCGTATTGCCAGGACCGCTCAATGTCCGCTGAATCGCGCAGCAGACTTTGCCCCTTGCCGGATGAACTCATAATCGGTTTCACCACGCAGGGCAGGCCAATCTGTTCAACGGCCTGACAGAACGCCTCATAGCTGTCGGCAAACTGGTAGGGAGAGGTGGCGATCCCCAGTTCCTCCGCCGCCAGACGGCGAATGCCCTCGCGGTTCATGGTCAGCTGGGCGGCGCGGGCACTGGGCACCACGGTATAGCCCTCGTTCTCCAGCTCCACCAGTGTGTCGGTAGCAATAGCTTCGATTTCGGGCACGATGTAGTCGGGCTTTTCCTGCTCAATCACCCGCCTCAGTGCCTCGCCATCGAGCATGGAAAAACAATGACTGCGATCAGCCACCTGCATGGCTGGTGCATTGTCGTAGCGATCACAAGCGATGACTTCCACACCCAGTCGCTGCAATTCGATAACGACTTCCTTACCCAATTCTCCCGAGCCACAAAGCAGCACCTTGCAGGCCGACGTACTGAATGGCGTACCGATAGAAACCATGATGTCCTCTCTTTTTCCTCTGGACCTCACGCCCAGATCCATCATCAGCGAATGTTTAGAGCAGTACGAACAGCAACTGCACCACGAGAAACGCGTAAAACCCTGCTAACACATCGTCGATCATAATACCCAGACCGCCGTGCACCTTGGCATCAAGCACGCGAATCGGCCAGGGTTTCCAGATATCAAACAGGCGGAACAGCGCCACGCCCAGCACCAGCCAGAGCCAACCCGGCGGCAGCAGGAACAGGGCGATCCACAGGCCGACAAATTCGTCCCAGACAATCCCGCCGTGGTCGTGCACCCCCAGCGCTTTCGCCGTTTCCCCGCACAGATAAATCCCCAGCATAAACGCCGCGACAACGGCCGCAATGTAAGAGCTGGTAGGCAGCAGTTGCAGCAGAAACCAGAAGGGAATCGCCGCGAAGGTACCAAAGGTGCCGGGGGCTTTCGGTGCCAGGCCGCTGCCAAAACCCAACGACAGCATGTGGGTAGGGTTGCGGAGCATCTGGGGAGGGATCGCTTTCATAAAACCTCAGAAATGTTGGTAACCGGCGCCGACCGAGCAGGCTTGACCATTTTCATCAATACACGACAAGTCGTCACCGGGCACAATGCCGCCGACGCAGGTCAATGGTAAACCCAAGGAGACCGATAAGGCCGCGATTGACTCGCGCTGTTCCGCAGGCGCGGTAAAACACAGTTCGTAATCATCGCCACCCGAAAGAGCATAGTCGCGGGCAGCGGATAAATCCGTAATCGCCGGGTGGATAGGCAGCGCGCCCAGCATCAGCCGCCCTCCCGCGCCACTGGCATTGAGAATATGCCCCAGATCGGCGGCGAGACCGTCGGAAATATCCACCGCCGCCGAGGCAATACCGCGCAGGGCCACGCCGAGGGCCACCCTCGCCTGCGGGCGGTGATAGCGCTCAAGGCAGGCCTGCTGGCGCGCATCGGGCGAGTCACTGTCGATATAGTCCAGCGCCGCGCGAGCACCGCCGAGACTGCCTGACACATAGATATCATCACCGGGCTTGGCACCGCTGCGCAGCAGTGCGCCACCAACAGGCACCGTGCCCATCACTTGAAAGCTCAGGCACAGAGGACCGCGTGTAGTGTCCCCCCCCACCAGACTCATGCCATAGTGCGCCGCATCGTCAGCCAGAGCGTGGCTGAATGCCGCCAGCCAATCACTGCCATTCTCCGGCAGGGTCAGTGCGAGGGTAAATGCACGGGGCTCAGCACCCGCTGCAGCGAGGTCACTCACACAGGCGGCCAGCGCACGACGGGCGAGCATCGACGGCGGGTAGTCGTGGGGAAAATGCACACCCTCCACCAGAGTATCCACCGACAGCGCCAACTCTTCACCGGCGGCGGGCGACAGCACTGCGCAATCGTCACCGATACCGCAACGCACGAAGGCAGATGCCTTGGACAAGGGCTGAAAGAAGCGCTGGATCAGCGCGAACTCGGAGAGTCCCCCGGCGCCAGACACAGCGACTCAGCCTTCCCCTTCGCTGCGGCGGGACTTTTCTGCATTCACTTCAATCTGCCGTGCGGATGCCGCCACTTTATCCAGCACACCGTTGATGTAACGGTAGCCATCTGTCGCGCCAAATCGCTTGGCCAGATTTACCGTTTCATTGATGGCGACTTTGTATGGCACGTCGATACGGAACAGCAGTTCATAGCTGCCCATGCGCAACAGGCAAAGCTCGACGGGGTCGAGGTCGTCCAGCTCCCGGTCCAGATGCGGCACAAAGGCCTCCTGCAACTCGCCGAGCTTGGCGGGGATGTTGTGGAGCAACTCGCTGAAGAACACGAGGTCGACATTCTGCATGTCGTAATCGGTTTGAAATTGCGCGTCGATAACATTCAGTGGCTGCGAGGCCATCTGCCATTGATACAGCGCTTGCAGGGCGTAGTGACGCGCCTTGCGACGGGAAGCCGCCAACTGGTTTTTGGCGTGTTGTTCTGGGCGTTGGGCCACGGTGTTACTCCGAAATAAAAAGAACCGGCGCGGGCTGATGGCCGCGCCGTAATAATAGTCGCAGCGGCTTACATCTGCTTGAGCAGATTCACCATTTCGATCGCCGACATGGCCGCTTCTTCGCCTTTGTTGCCCGCTTTGGTGCCCGCGCGCTCAATGGCCTGCTCGATGCTGTCTACCGTCAGCACGCCGAAGGACACTGGTACGCTGTATTGCATGGAGACCTGGGCCAGACCTTTGGTGCACTCGCCAGCCACATATTCGAAATGAGGGGTGCCGCCGCGAATCACCGCGCCCAGCGCAATAATGGCGTCGTACTGACCACCCGCTGCGGCTTTCTGGCACACCAGCGGAATTTCAAAGGCGCCGGGGGCACGGATGATGGTGATATCGTCTTCGCTCACACCGTGGCGGCGCAGAGCATCCAGCGAGCCTTCCAGCAGGCTTTCTACAACAAAGCTGTTCCAGCGGCCAACCACAATGGCGAACTTGCCCGCCACGCCGGTAAAGGTACCTTCAATTGTTTTCATCACTGTTCCTTACATTTCTCAATCATTAGCGGCTGCCGGGCAACCTGCGTTTTTACCGTAAGCGCCGCTCAGCTGAAATCGCCGGGGCTGACAAACTCAACCACTTCCAGATCAAAGCCGGAAATCGCATTGTACTTCACGGGTGCCCCCATCAGGCGCAGCTTGCCAGCGCCCACGTCACGCAGAATCTGCGAGCCCAGACCGACATTGAAGTAGGTATTCTGGTACTGGGCGCTGTCACCCTGCAGCGGCGACTTGGTACCGCGCGCAATATCCAGCTCAGCGAGAATATCTTCCGCTTTCTCCTGGTTGGCGAGCAGCACCAGCACCCCGCCGTGTTCGGCCAGCACTGACAGCGAACGATGCATATTCCAGCCGGTGGTCGATCCCGGTGGCTGGCTCTGCAGCAGATCGCGTACGGTCGAGCCCAGATGCACTCGCGCCAGCGTCGGCTCGTCGGCATTGACCTCACCTTTCTGCAGGGCGAAGTGGAGTTGACCGGCCACCGAGTCCCGGTAGGCGTGCAGCAGGAATTCACCGAAGTCAGTATTGATCGGGCCACTGCTCAGCTTCTCAACGGTGCGCTCGTTGAGCACCTGGTAGTGAATCAGGTCGGCAATGGTACCCATTTTCACATCGTGTTCGGCAGCAAAGGCTTCCAAATCTTCGCGACGGGCCATGGTGCCGTCTTCATTCATGATCTCGCAGATCACGCCGGTGGGCTCAAAGCCCGCCAGACGGGCGAGATCACAGGCCGCTTCGGTATGACCCGCGCGATTGAGCACACCGCCGGGCTCGGCCATCAGCGGAAAAATGTGACCGGGCTGGACAATGTCTTCAGCACGGGCGTTGCGAGCCGCCGCCGTGCGCACCGTGTGAGCACGGTCGGCAGCAGAAATACCCGTCGTCACACCCTCGCGGGCTTCGATCGACAGCGTAAACTTGGTGCCAAAACCGGAGGCATTGCGATCGACCATCAGCGGCAGCGCGAGTTGTTCGCAGCGCTCACGGGTCATCGGCATGCAGATCAGACCGCGGCCATGAGTCGCCATAAAGTTGATGTCCTGAGGGCGTACACATTCGGCAGCCATGACCAGATCGCCCTCATTTTCGCGATCTTCGTCATCCATCAGAATGACCATTTTGCCCAGGCGAATGTCCTGAATCAGCTCTTCTACGGTGCTAAATGCCATATTACTTTGCCTTCATAAAACCGTTTTCGGCCAGTGTGGCCATTGTGATGCCGCCGCTGCGGCTGTCAAGCGAGCGGGCGTCCAGCAACCGCTCCAGATATCGGGCTACCACATCCACCTCCAGGTTCACCCGGCTGCCGACGCGGTAAGACGCTATCGTTGTCTCTGCCGCCGTGTGCGGCACAATATTCAGTTCAAAGCTTGCACCATCGACGCGATTTACTGTCAGGCTTACGCCATCGACACAGATGGACCCTTTTTGAGCGATGTAGCGCGCCAGATTCTCAGGTGCATCGATGCTCAAACGCAGCGAACGGGCATCGCGCTGCATGGCGACAATCGTACCAACGCCATCCACATGACCACTGACAATGTGTCCATCGAAACGACTGCTGGCGAGCATCGCCCGCTCCAGATTCACTGCCATGCCGGTTTTGGCCTCAGCGAAACTGCTTTGTGCGAGCGTTTCGCGTGACACGTCGGCCCAAAAGCCGTCGCCAGGCAAGTCCACCACCGTCAGACAGACGCCGTTGCTGGCAATACTGTCGCCCAATTTGACCTCGGCCAGCGGCAGGTCGCCGCTGCGGATATACAGCCGCAGATCACCGCTGCGCATTTGCAGAGCGGCCACTTCGCCAACGGCTTCAATAATTCCCGTAAACACGCCTGCTCCTAGTCCTTCGCTGCGCGCAATTGCCAGCGCCAGTCACGGCCTACAGCGCGAGCATCCACAATCTCCAGCGCCTGCTGCTCGGCCATCATCTCCATGGGCCAGCTCAACAGTGGCCGCCCGGCACTCCCCATCAGGCAGGGCGCCGTGTAAACAAACCAGTCGTCCACCAGACCGTCTTTCCAAAACGCCGCACTCAGGGTGGCCCCCGCCTCCAGCATGACCTCATTGCAGCCACGACGGGACAGCAGCTCCATCACCGCGCGCGGCTCAGGGCGGTCACCCGACAGCACTATAATCTCGGCGCCCCGCGCTTCCAGCACCTTGCGGCGCGCATCATCGCGCGAGGTGGTAAGCAGCAATATCCCACCGCCGCCCTCAAACAGCCGCGCGTCGTCCGGCGTTCGCAGTTGCGAATCAAGAATCACCCGCAGCGGCTGCCGCCAGCGATCTGCCATATATTCGTGCTGCGGCGATGTAAAACTCTCAGGCCGTACCGTCAGCGCCGCGTTATCGGCCAGCACCGTCTCAATGCCGCTGATAATCGCGCAGCTCTGCGCGCGCAAGCGCTGCACATCGGCCCGCGCTTGCGGCCCGGTAATCCACTGGCTTTCGCCCGACGCCATTGCAGTGCGACCATCCAGGCTCATTGCCGACTTCATGGTCAGCCATGGCAGACCGCCTTCCATGCGGCGGCTAAAACCACGGTTCAATGCCCGCGCATCGGCTTCCAGCAGTCCGCAATCCACGGCAATGCCCGCCTCGCGCAACATCGCCAGCCCGCGACCGGCGACCTGCGGATTCGGGTCCTGCATGGCGACCACCACCCGCGCTACCCCCGACTTGATCAGGGCTTCCGCACAGGGCGGCGTGCGCCCGTAATGACTGCAGGGCTCCAGCGTCACATAGGCGGTACAGCCCGCGGCACTGTCGAGCTGCCCCAGGGCATTCACTTCTGCATGCCCTTCGCCCGCCCACTGATGCCAGCCCTCGGCCAGCACCTGGTCATCACGGGCAATCACACAACCCACTCTGGGGTTGGGACTGGTGGAATAGCGACCACGGCGCGCCAGTTGCAGCGCGCGCGCCATAGCCTGCTGATCAAAGAGAGAGCTCATGCCAACGGAAGCTACTTGAGCTTGTCCAGCGACACCCCGCCGGGCTCGGCAGACAGGCGATCAATCTCGGCACGGAATTCATCGAGATCCTGAAAACTGCGGTACACGCTGGCGAAGCGCACATAGGCCACATGATCCAGCGCCTTGAGCGCCTCCATCACCTGCTCGCCGACATCGCGACTGTGCACCTCGCGCTCGCCGGTCGCCTGCAAGCGGCGCTTCAGTTCGGAGATCTCTGTCTCCACACGTTCAACACTGACCGGCCGTTTTTCCAGCGCTTTCAACACCCCGGAGCGCAACTTTTCTTCATCGAACGGTTCGCGAGAGCCATCGGTTTTAATCACCTTCGGCATCAGCAGCTCGGCACTTTCGTAGGTCGTGAAGCGCTCGCTGCAGGACAAACACTCACGCCGCCGCCGCACCTGACCGCCCTCGGCGACGAGTCGCGAGTCGATCACTTTGGTGTCGTCGAAGTTACAAAATGGGCAGCGCACGGTTCAAGCCCTCCGGAAAACGCGCGATTTTATCACCTCGGCCCACACAGGAACAGCACTGCCAAAGGCGGGGAGCGCGAACACAAATGTCGAAAAGGCGAAATAGTTGCGCTTGCGAAACCGCAACAGCCGGTTAGAATCTTTGAAATTAAAGTAGATATATAAATTGCATAAGGTACTGACGCGTGAGCTTTACAAAACCGGCAAGAGGCCTCAGTGCCGTCCTCGTTTGTTTTCTCGGCTTTCACTACTCCGCCACCGCACAGGATGCCTTTGGCGACGACGCCTTCAGTGACTTCGCGGGCTCGCTGAGCGCGGAGTTTGCCGAGTTCGAACAATCGCAGGCCGATGAATGGAACAGCTTCGTCAACGAGATCCGCGCCGAGCAGGATGCGTTCATCGCCGAACTGGAGAGCATGTGGGGCTCGGAGACCGAGAGCAGTGACCGCAGCAAATGGGTGGAGTATGCGCGAGACCGCCGGGTAAAGCGCACCGTCGACTTTGAGAATAACCAGATTCGCATCGCCGTCATGGGGCAGCCGTCTCCCGACGAGATGAATCGCATTATCAGCGAGCAATTGCAGGGCGCGCTGGAAACCACGACCGAGCAAGCCAATCAGGAATACCCGATTGTGGCCCGCATGCAGGAAACCGCGACCAGCAAGCCGCTGCCTCCGGTTCCCGTGGTCGCCGAGCTGCGCGAGCTTGTCGGTGAAAAAGACAACCGCAAAGCGGCTGCCGCACTGGCCAGCAAGGCAAAAATCAGCGAAGTTGAAATCAAACCCGCTCCGCAGAAAAAAGCAGCTAAGCCTGCGGCAAGCAAGCCGGTCGTTGCCAGTAACAGCAGCAAACCTGCCTCCACAGCAAAAGCAGCAAATACGACGCCCACAAAAGCCAAAGCCACTGTTGCTGTCATCGACCTGTCTGATAGCTGGCCGGTGCGCCGCGCCCGGAAATACAGCGGCTCTGTCACGCAATTTGCCGACAAGATGGATATTCCGCGCCCGCTGGCTTACGCCATCATGTACACCGAGAGCAGCTTCAATCCGGTAGCGGTATCACCGATCCCCGCTTACGGACTGATGCAGATCGTACCGGGCAGTGCAGGGCGCGATGTGACCAAAATGCACTTTGGCAAAGAACAACTGCTGTCACCGGAGTACCTGTTTACCGCCGACAAGAATATCGAGGTTGGCATCGGCTACCTGAACATTCTCGACAAGCGCTACCTACGCAAGATCAAGGACCCGCTGAGCCGGAAATACTGCACGATCGCGGCTTACAACACCGGCGCCGGCAATGTCGCCAAAGCCTTTACCGGCAAGCTCAATATTTCCCGCGCCGCCGTGGTTATCAACAATATGAGCCCACAGGACGTGTTTATTACACTGGAAACCAAGCTGCCCTATGATGAGACCCGCAAGTACATCAAGAAAGTGACTGCGGCAGAAAAACACTTCCTGAGCCTGTAATCGTGGATAAAGTTGAGCTTCACAATCAAAAAGTCAGCGCCATTGCCAATCGCCTGCCTACCTGGCTGGTGTCGCTGGTATTGCTGTTTGTCGGCCTGGGCAATTTCACCGACTCCATTGAGCTGATCAAAAACCTCTACGAATCCGTATCGAGCAAATTCAGCAATAACGTGGAGTATGAGCGCACCAGCCACGTGCGGGCCGGCCTCAATATTGCTTACATCCAAGACTATATTGGTGAGCCCCAGTTGCTAAAGGAACTGGGCGATGGTCTGCAGGTTCGCCACTATATCGACGACAAGTACCTCATCTCTCTGTATACCGAGGGCGAGCGGGTAAGCGCCTACCTGGTCTTTGCCAGACAGGACCACTTTCAGCCAGATATGCAAGGCATGAAGGAACGCACCCTGGGCGAGGATTCCTTGTTCCAGCTGCGCCAGAATACCGACCGGGTCGCCTTTGAGTACTCGCGCAATATCGCCTACTTCATTGAAAGTCAGCAGGTGAATTTTGGCGGCGGCTACCTCACGCAGAGCTATCTGGGCTGGGTAAATTACGCAGCACAATTTGGTCCTGCGCCCGACGCCAGCCTGGAGGCGTTGTATGACGCCGAAGTCATGGGTGAAAACAGCGCGGGCAAGCTGACCACCGCCCGGGAACGCATCCTGCCGAACGCCTTTGGCTACGGCGAACTGAGTATTGAAGACATTCAGCGCGGCCTGTTGACCAGTGCCGAACTGCAGTTTTTCGATTAAGACGTATCTGTACAGCAAGGATAACAATGGATGAGGCAAGTCCTAACGAGAATAACAAGCTGCTTTCTGCCCATCGCTATTACCGCCTGTGTCAGCAATAGTCCGAAGCCTGACACCAACCTCAGCCAACAGCTGAATGACCCCTCCGCAGCCTTGGCAAGCGCCGCGGCCTATGACGACCAGGACATGCTGTCGGTGCTCACCCATGCCAGCCTGCGACGCCTCGCGGGCGACTACCGCGGCAGCAACACCGCACTCGACCGCGCTTACAGCCTCAATGACGAGCTCTATACCCAGAGCCTGAGCGAACTGTCAGCCGCCAGCCTGCTTAACCCCGGCGCCGCCCCCTACCGTCCCAACCGATTGGAAGTGGGTTTTGTCAGCTATATGAAAGCGCTTAACCATTTGGACATGACCCAAGGTAACAACGCCCTGCAACAGCGCGAAGCCGCCGCTGTCGAAATGCGTCGCCTCGATATTCTTCAAGGGGAGTCGCGCTATCTCCGAGAGATGGGCGACAACAGTGACCGCTATGACGAGCTGGCCCAGTTCGTCGTCGCCCTGTTCAGTGAGCGCAGCAAGAACGCCCTGAGCGAAGGCCTGATCGACATTCAAGCGCCTTGGCTCTACGCCCTGTCGGCTATCATTTACGAAGCCAACAACGATCTGGACAGTGCCCAACTCGCCTATCGCCGTGCGCTGGCGATGTTACCTGAAGGCGAGACGACCGACGTCCAGCACAATCTCAGACAGCTTATCCTCGACAACGGCCACCGCTGCCTGAGCGCGCTCGGCTACGAGCAGCAAGCCATCGCCGAATCGCCGTTTGCCGCAGGCGGGGCCGACTCGATGACTGACGGCCGCTGGCTGATCGAGCACGACGGAGTGCTGCCCGCCAAGGCGCCGCTCGAAATGCTGCTGACCGCCGACAGTGTGGCTCAGCGATTGATCCTGCGCCCGATGATTCGCGGCAGTGAAGCGGAAAAAGCCGCGCAACGCCGACTGTTCGCCGAGCTGTCGCTACACTACGACAGCCCCTACAAAGACGCCATCGTAATAGAACTGGGCGACAACTGGAGCGCTGCCGACAGCCTGGGGCTCACCGCTACCATTGGCGGCGGCGTCCGTATCTTCATCGATTACCTTGCGGATGATGCCGCCGAGCAGCCCACAACACTGCAGACCGTCAGCGGCCAGCAGCTGCCGCTTACCACCATCGCCGATATCGCCGGGGATCTGCGCCGCTACGAGGCGCTCACTCTCCAGTACCGCTTTGAAGAAGCCCTGCTACGCGAACTGAGTAAATCGGCAGGTTATAAATCCATGACCGGCGGCATCAGTCTGCCGTTCTCATTGGGCGGCGCGCTGGCGACCTTTTCAGCGGCGGCGGACCTTCGGCAATGGCAATTGCTGCCCGCACGCATCCGCGTATCAAGGATTCCCGAGGCTGCACTCGGCGACGGCGAACTGGAGCTGATCAGTGGCACTGATCGGCAGCGCCTGACGGTCACAAGCGATCAGGCCGTACTGACCCACCATCAATACTGAGTACCGCTATGAAGACGTTTCTGAAAAGCCTGCTTGCCGCGATTGCCGTTTTGACCATGACTGCCTGCGCCAGTAACTCGGTACAGCGGGTCGACGGTGGCGAGCAGCCACAGTTGACCGACCGCTGGAACGCCAGCGATTCACAGAGTGTTGCCGAAGCGCTGATTCCCGACATGCTGAGCTTTCCCTGGGCCAAACCCGGCGCCGACGGGGAGCTGCCGGTGATTGCAATTCAGCACATCAGCAACCGCTCTCACGAGCAGATTCCCGTGGAGACCTTTATCAACTCCATCAAGCGCGAACTGCTGCGCAGTGGCAAAGCCGAGTTTGTGGTGACCGGCGCGGAGCGCGAGCGAATTCGCGACGAGAAGATGGACCAGGAAATGTTTGCGAGCATGGACAGCGCAGTGGAAATGGGCGAAGAGACCGCCGCCACTTTTGCGCTCAGTGGCGTGATTACCTCGCTGGTGGATCAGCTTGAGGGCAAGCGCACCACCACCTATCAGGTCGACCTGAAACTCATTGACCTGCGCAGCAACCGCGAAGTCTGGAACGGTCAAAAACAAATCCACAAGTACAGTGAGCGCGCGAGGTTCGGCCTGTGAAGCTGCCCCGCCTGCTGCGTAATACCGCTACGCTCCTGATACTGCTTCCCGTCCTGGCGGCCCAGGCGGCCACCCCGGACTGGGTACAAACCCCGCCGCAACGTCCCGGCTTCGTATTCGGGGTCGGCGCCGCCGATCTGTCACTGGGGTACGCCGAAGCCAGCGAAGCCGCCAAGCTGTCCGCCCGCAATGAAATTGCCAGCACCCTCAAACTGCAAGTGGGCTCCGAGCTGACACTGAACAATGTGTCAGACGAAACGGGCAGCCGCAGCACCTTCAACAACAATATCCGTATCCGCGTGCCCGATATTGCGCTGTCGGATATCCGCATTGTTGAAAGCCGGGAAGTGACCGAGCACAACACGCTTTACAGCCTGGCAGAGCTTGACCTCAACGCCGCCGCCAGCCGCGTGGCACAGGAAATTCGCACACTGCTGGCAGGCGCCCCACGTACCCGCGTCAGTGGCGACCTGTCCAGTCAGCTTCGACAGCATTACCAAAGCATGCTGAATGAGCTGCAGTACACATCGCTGTTGCAGCAGTACCGACTGCTGGGCGGCAAACAAACGTTCGACGACAGCGCAATCAAGCAGCGTGCCGAGCAGGGCGCACAGTTCTTCGAGCAACTACTGATCCAGCTCGACGCCCGTGACGAACTCAGCACCGGCATCGCCAGCAACATTGCCGCAGAACTCGCCCGTCGCGGCCTGCGCACCAGCGCCTCAGGCGACAAGGCCAGCCTGCGGTTGCAGCTGCAAAGCAGCTCCAGGCAGATGGCTCGCAACAACGCGTTTTACTGCAACATCAAAACCAATGCCACGCTCAGTACTCAAGGTCAGACACTGAGCGCCAGCAGCCGGTCCGCCAAGTCGGTATCGGGAGACAGCGACCTCGCCTGCCAGAAGGCCGGTGAGAAAGTCGCGGCACTTATCAGCAGGGAGCTAATGGAGAATTTCTGGAAAACACTAAACTCGCCGCAACCAAAACAAAATTAATGCGGCTAAAACTACACAGAGGGTAGATAGAGATGGACAAACGTGTCACGGCAGCAGCTCTGCTGACTGCCAGCCTCACCGCCGGGAATGCGCTTGCGCAAGATGGCGATCAACGAGCCAGTTTCGGTGACGAAACCGGCTACAACTATGTGGGCGGCTTCTCGGTGGGCTATAAATACCTGGAGCTCGAAGCCGATACTATTCGCGACGCCTACGTAAAAACCATCGGTCTGAACATTCTTCAGTTCGAGTGGTTCCCGGAGCAGGCCACCTGGATGCAAAACATCAGTTGGATGGCGGCGATCCGCCCCCGCCTGAGCTACGAACTGACGCCCGGCGACAGTGCCGAGCAGGATGAAATTGCGCAGGCTTCTGACTCAGAGAAAGAAGGCTGGACACGCTTTATCGCCGATCTGAGCATCGACCCCGTGCAGCTCTTCGGCGGTGAAAAGTCTGTCCACCGCATCGACATCAACTACGATGTGCAAACCTTCTTGATCACGGTGCAGGCGACCCGTGATTACTTCTACATTGAGGATAACGACGCCAAGCTGCTGACCGCTGGTGACAAAATCGACGTGAATACCACCTTCACTGAAGCCACTGTCGGTTATGCAATGGAAGAGCATGACGTAAGGTTCGGCGTTGGACTCTTCTCCGTCGACTACGAGAAGCCGGTGTCCAGCGACGTCTCCACACCGATTGAGTCGATCTACAAAGGCAGCTTTGAAGCGACCGGCCTCTATCTCGGTGGCTCAGTGCGCTTCTTCGATAGCCTGGACGTCAGCCTGCGCTACGACTTTACCTTTGATGCCGAAGCCACCGTCGACGGCGGCACCTCGCTGACCCGCGACGAGTTCGGTATTGAAGACAGCATCGAGTACGAATCCTACACCCTCGATGTGGTTTACGACCTGCGTAAAACCTCGATGAAGCTGCCACTGGAAGTCCGCTTCAATTACACCCAGCGCCAGTTCGACGCCTTTGTTGAAGGCTCAACGCTCAACGATGACCGCTTGTTCGGCATTTCGTTGATCGGCAGCTTCACGCTTTAAGAGGACCCAGTCATGAAGAACCTGAAACTACTGACCGCCGCGTCGCTGGCCCTCGGCCTCAGCCTGCAAGGCTGTGTTTTCGACGAATCCGGCACTGAATATAAAGAACCGAGTGCGAATACCGAGCCGGTTATCAACCTGAACTACGACTCGCAGCTCCCCCTGAACACCTACCTCAGCTTCGAGGACAACAGCGCGGACATCGCCGTCCAGTTCGGCAGCCAGACCTTCCGCTTTCCAGACCGCTCTGAAATGCGACTGCGCGGCTTTGGCGGTTTCGAGACCGACCGCGTCTGGAAGACCTCAGTCGTAGAAGATTCCCGCGGCATTAAAACGCTGCGCCTGGGCTACTACGTGGTATCGCCAGACAGCAATGATATTAGCGCGCCGATCTTCCACAACTTTGCCAAAGACAGCCGCGGCAATATCTACCTGACGGAAACCGCCGAGCAGCTCAAATCTGACCTCGGTGTGGCCCCCTTCCGGCAGCCCCAGCCTGCACTGCTGTTTCCCGCCAACGTTGAGGTCGGCGACAGCTGGGTAGCCGGCCCCACGATCGTACCGCTGTTCTATAACTTCAGCTCGGGCACCGGCTGGACCGCGACGCTGATCGACGACAATGCCACCGCTCCCATCAGCGGCGAGCAAAACTGTATTGTCATCAAGTACTACGGCGAGCGCTTTTCCTACTACCTGTACCTGAAAGATGGCCTTGGTGTCGTTGAGTGGGTGAATAGCTGGGAAGAAGACCCCAATGGCAAGGTGCTGCCCACCGATGGCTGGGCGCGCAGCGATAAAGGCAATGGCAGCACTGACATTGACTACACCGATTACGGCTGGTCTTTCGACGACAGTAATCCGGTTGGTGCCGTGCTCTATTCTATCGGTTTGAAAGTGGTCGAGAACGAAGAGGCCAATGCCGATGCGAGCGACAGCTCACCGATCAATGATTCCGGCTTCGATTTTACCCGGGTTATCGAGACTACTGCGCCCGCATCAAACACCTACCCGGCACTGCTGGATCTGCGGCTTCCGGATGAGCGTGGCGAAGAGTTCATCAACTTTGCCGACAGCAAATGGGACAGCACAACGGGTAAATACTACCGGCCGCTGATCCGCATCAGCTTCCAAGGCAACACCTATATTGCCGATGAGAGCAACGGCAACTTTGAAGTGGAGAAGCTCTATAACCAGCCCTTTGGCCCCGCTCGCCTGGCGTTTCTGGGTCGCGGTACGCTGGTGAATGAGGCTGACCCTGCGGACAGCATGAAGTTTGTTGGCCTGATGGAAGGCAATTACGTGAATGCTGGCCCCGACGGCCTGACGTCAGACTTTGCGATTTTCGGCCTCGGACCGGACCGTCGCCTGCCCGCCGCCAAACCGGGCAGCACCTATCGCATTTATATTTCCTACGCCAATCTTAACGAGCCGTTACGAGAGCTGCTGGAAATGGATCAGGCGAGTATTGATGAATTCGGTCTGGACGAGTCTGAACTCGGCTATACCAGCATCTGTTACGGCAACCGCACCAGCGAAAATGGCCCCTGTAACAGCATCAATGTCAGCTTCGAGATCCAGGTACCGGATGTTGAAGGCGAACTGGGCTTCCGCATCGGCGGCATCGACAGCAACGATGAGCTCAAGTCTGCCAGTCAGTTGTTCTATCTGCCGGTCAGCAAAGATGCCGGTGGCAAAGGAGCACTTACCGCGCGCTTGTACGACCAGTTCAGCGACGTGATTCGCGGCGCTCGGGATGCCAATGGCGAATTCAACACCGGTATTCTTAATGCCCTGTCTTCGGTGGCCCCCAACAGCAACATCGTCAAATACAGCTATGATTTTGGTGATGGCGAAAGCGTTGACGACGGTATCCCGCTGGGTGTCTACACCTACACCCAAGACGGTGAATACCAGCTCAAGCTGACTGTTACCGACGACCAGGGCAATACTGCCACCGCTTCTCGCAAAGTCATTATCAGCGACACCGGCAAGGTGATTATTCGCAACATTGCCAATGACTTCGGTAGCGGCGCCTTCACCATCGGCATCGACAATCTCGACGAGCCAGACGGCTACTACGACTACTACAAATTCGTCATTCTCGACAAAGGCGAGGATGAAGTCTTCGAAGTACCGGGTGGCGTGAACTACGAGATCGATATTATCGATAACGGCGAAGTCGTGTTCACCGAAGAGCGTTTTGTCGGTAATGCAGAAGAGGAAATCGTGGAAGTGGACCTGGACCAGGATTGAGGACAGGATAAACCCGCCACAAAAAAGCCCGCCAATTGGCGGGCTTTTTCTTTTTCTGGCCACCGGCATCGTGGCCAGTTGATCGCAAAAGGTCGGCTCAGCCGCCCAGCTCGCGATTCAGGTCTTTCTGCGCTTCAGCGCCTTTAAACTCCTGCAACAGCACCTCGCGCACATCTGGCTGCACGCTGCGCTGACTGGCATCGAGCATATTGTCGAACAGCGAAAGCGTTTTTTCGCGGCCCATGGTCAGCAGCACGCAGAGGTTTTTGTTGCCATCGATCTCGACAAAGTCCACACGCTCAGGACGCGTGCCGATCAGCGTCTGCTGAGTCAGCTGCTTGGACACAGAAGAGAACGTAGAACCGCTGGAGACGCCGCTGGACACATCCGTACGCTCACGAAACACTTTATCCAGTGCTGCTACTTTGGTTTCCAACTGCTGAGCCAGGTCGGTGCGGGCATTGGCAATCGCCAACTGACGATCGATCGACATATTGCCGGAATATGGCACGCATTGAGCGCTGGCAAAACCGTCTTCGATGTAGGGGTTAAGTACCCAGGCAGGCAGGCCCGATGCGCTCTGCTGCTCACTGGCCATTTGCTCACCGCCGCTGCTGGCACAGCCGGCCAACAGTACGGCACAACCCAGTCCAAATAATTTCTTTTTCATTCAGCACTCCAGGTATCACTTATTTACCGATGTCTCGATTTCGGCAGCCTCAGCCACCCTCTCTTTTTTATCTACACCTCTTGTTATACCTGCTCATTATGCATCGCAAAACGCCGGAGGGGGCGATTTGGGAAAAGTACCGATAGCAACACTCTAAATTTGAGTCATCAGGCATAAAAAAGCCGGGCAGTGCCCGGCTTTTTCTTCACACGGCCAACGGCCTGCTTAGCCGTAAACAGGGAATTTCTTGCACACGTCCAGCACCTTGGCTTTGACTTCCTCGATCTTGGCTGAGGCGTCACCCGCTTCCAGCGCTTCCAGTACGTCGCACATCCAGTTGGCCAGCTCGACACACTCGGCTTCCTTGAAGCCGCGGGTCGTCACTGCCGGCGTACCGACACGCAGACCGCTGGTAATGAAGGGCGAGCGGGGGTCGTTAGGCACCGCGTTCTTGTTCACAGTGATATTGGCCGCACCCAGCGCCGCATCAGCATCTTTACCCGTGTAGGGCTTGCCGATCAGGTCCACCAGCATCAGGTGGTTTTCAGTGCCGCCGGAAACGATGTTAATGCCGCGCTCGATAAAGGTCTTCGCCATAGCCTTGGCATTGGCAACGACCTGCTTCTGGTAGTCGACATAGCCGGGCTCCATCGCCTCTTTGAAGCTGACGGCCTTCGCTGCAATCACGTGCATCAACGGACCACCCTGACCGCCGGGGAATACCGCCGAGTTCAGTTTTTTCTCGATCTCTTCATTGGCCTTGGCAATGATCAGACCGCCGCGGGGGCCGCGCAGGGTTTTGTGTGTGGTGGTGGTGACCACATCGGCAACCGGCACCGGGTTGGGGTAAATGCCCGCAGCAACCAGACCGGCAACGTGGGCCATATCAACCATCAGATAAGCGCCGACTTTGTCAGCGATTTCGCGGAATTTGGCCCAATCAACAATGCCCGAGTAGGCCGAGAAGCCCGCTACGATCATTTTGGGTTTATGCTCCAGCGCCAGCGCCTCGACCTGGGCGTAATCGATCTCGCCCGTCTCGTTGTTCAGACCGTACTGCACCGCGTGGTAGGTTTTACCAGAGAAGTTGGGCTTGGCACCGTGAGTAAGGTGACCGCCCGCATCCAAGCTCATGCCCAGTACCGTTTCGCCCGGCTGTACCAGCGCCTGATAGACCGCGGCATTGGCCTGAGAACCAGAGTGGGGCTGCACGTTGGCGTAGTCGGCACCGAACAGCGCCTTCGCACGCTCAATGGCCAGAGACTCGGCCTTATCGACGTATTCACAGCCACCGTAGTAACGTTTGCCGGGGTAACCTTCGGCGTATTTGTTGGTCAGCGCGGTACCCTGCGCCTGCATAACCCGGGGGCTGGTGTAGTTTTCAGAAGCGATCAGCTCGATATGCTCTTCCTGACGCACTTCTTCTTCCTGGATTGCAGACCAGATTTCGTCGTCAAAACCGGCAATCGTCATCTCTTTGTTGAACATGGGAACCCCCGAAGGCAGATACAGGCTATGAAAAGCCGCGCATTGTACAATAAACACGCGCGGCGGGCATCGCTTTTACGTGCCCGAAAAGCGGCCGGATGGCCCTTACCAGCTCAGCGGCAATCGCTCGCCGATCTGTGACTCCGCCGCCGCATCCAGCAGCTGCTGCAGCGTCTGCTGCTCGCGATTACAGAACCATTGCGTCCCGTCCCAGCTGAAGTGATAGCCCCCGGAGCGCGCCGCCAGCCACAGTTCCTGCGTCGCGGCCTGGCGACTGAAAATCAGCGCGCTGCCGTCGGGACAGCGCAGCGTGAGGACGGTACCGGCGATTTCGCAATCGACATCCGCCTCCAGCTCGTCCACGGCATCTTCAATCGCGTCGTACAGCTCGTCGAGCTGATCGTGAAATTCCACTTCATTCATTACGGACAACCCCTGCGTGATGGCGGCGCAAGTATAGCAAGCCAACGGCGTGGAGAACGAGCGCAGCCTTAGCATCTGCGCGGCCACACCGCTATACTACGCGCTTCATTTTCCGGGGTGCTGACCATGGCTTATCGACACGCACGCAAGCTGCTTTCCATTCTGGCGGTGGCGATGTTACTGGTCGCCTGCGGGCAAACCGGGCCACTGGTGCTGCCCGACGATGCGGCCAACAATGCAGACGGCCCCGATACCGAACAAGCCCCGGCAAACGCCAACGAGTAAGTACACACTATGACTGTTTTCCACTATCAAAGCGGCGAGCTGTTCGCCGAATCCGTTTCGCTGCGCGCTATTGCCGAGCAGTACGGCACCCCCTGTTATGTGTATTCCCGCGCCTATCTGGAGCAGCGTTTCAGCGAGTACAGCGACGCACTGCAAGGCCAGGACCACCTGGTGTGTTACGCCGTGAAGGCCAACTCCAATATTGCCGTACTCAATGTGCTGGCCCGCCTCGGCGCCGGCTTTGACATCGTCTCGGTGGGCGAGCTGGAACGCGTACTGGCAGCCGGTGGCCCGGCAGAGCGGGTGGTGTTCTCCGGCGTGGGCAAAACGGCCGCTGAAATGCGCCGCGCACTGGAAGTGGGTATTTACTGTTTCAATGTCGAGTCAGAAGCCGAACTGGAACGGCTCAACGCCGTGGCGGCCGAGATGGGCGTGGTGGCGCCGGTGTCGATTCGCGTCAATCCCGATGTCGACGCCAAAACGCACCCCTATATTTCCACCGGCCTGCGCGACAATAAATTCGGCATTGATATCGCCCGCGCCCCGGAGGTGTACGCCCACGCCGCCAGCCTGTCGAACCTGGCCGTCAAGGGCGTGGACTGCCATATCGGCTCGCAACTCACCGACACCAGCCCCTTTCTCGATGCCCTGGACCGCGTACTGATGCTGGTCGACACCCTAGCCGAGCAGGGCATCGATATTGCCCATCTCGACCTTGGCGGCGGCCTGGGTGTGCGCTACCGCGACGAGCAGCCGCCGTCGACCGGTGACTATATCGCCGCCATCCGCGAGCGACTGGGTGAGCGCCAGGTCAAACTGATGTTCGAACCGGGTCGGTCGATCACCGCCAATGCCGGCGTATTACTGACGCAGGTGGAGTTCCTCAAACTCAATCCCCACAAGAACTTCGCCATCGTCGACGCGGCCATGAACGATATGCTGCGCCCGGCACTGTATCAGGCCTGGATGGACCTGCTGCCCGTAGTGCCTCGCAGCAACGGTGAAGCACGCCACTACGACGTGGTCGGCCCGGTCTGTGAAACCGGCGACTTTATCGCCAAAGATCGCGAGCTGCGCATCGAAAGTGGCGACCTGCTCGCACTGGCCTCCAGCGGCGCCTATGGATTTACCATGAGTTCCAATTACAATAGCCGAGGACGCGCCGCCGAGGTGATGGTCGACGGAGACCAGCATCACCTGATTCGGGCGCGCGAAACTGTCGCCGACCTGATGCGTGGCGAAGCCGTTCTGCCGGATTGATCCGGTAGCTGACTGGCGGCACCGCCGCCAGCAGACCAGGCCCCCGCATCGTTAACAGCGCCAACGGCGAGGCGCCGCACAGGACAGACGATGCAGCTACGCTTTACCAAAATGCATGGCCTGGGCAATGACTTCGTAGTGATCGATCTCATTACCCAGCGTTTCAAGCTCAAGCCCCACCATATTCGCAAAATTGCCGACCGCCATTTTGGCATTGGCTGCGACCAGGTATTGGCGGTGGAAATTCCCTCCCGCCCCGACGTCGATTTCCGCTACCGCATCTACAATGCCGAGGGCAGTGAAGTAGAGCAATGCGGCAACGGTGCCCGTTGCTTCGCCCGCTTCGTGCGCGACAAACGACTCACCGGCAAGCAGCGTATCCGCGTGGAAACCCTGGCGGGCGTCATCGAGCTGGCGATTACCGACAATCGCGACGTGCGCGTAGACATGGGCGAACCGATTCTCGAACCCGCCAGCATCCCCTTTGCCGCCGAGCAGCAGGCTAACAGCTACCCGCTCGATATTGACGGTGAGCAGTGGCAGGTCGGCGCCGTGTCGATGGGTAATCCCCACGTGGTCTTGCCGGTGGACAATGTCGATACAGCGCCCGTTGAGCGTGTCGGCCCGATTACCGAGTGCCATCCCCGCTTTCCCCAGAAGGTGAATGTCGGCTTTATGCAGATTGTCGACCGGCAGAATATTCGCCTTCGGGTGTTCGAGCGCGGGGTGGGCGAAACCCTGGCTTGCGGCACCGGCGCCTGTGCCGCTGTCGTTTCCGGGATTGTGCAGGGCAAGCTGGACAATACGGTCACCGTCACACTCCCCGGCGGCCAACTGAGCATTCACTGGCCCGGTTCCGGTCAGCCCGTTATCATGACCGGGCCAGCCACCACGGTGTTTGAAGGACAGATTCAGCTCTGAGCCCAACACCCAAGCAGCGACAAGGACATTACGTGGACACAGCAAAACCCGGTCAAGACAGCCAGCCCAGCGAAGAAGCCGTGGCCCGCTACCTGCGCAATCACCCCGGCTTTTTTCTGAATAATGAAGATCTGCTGGCCGACCTGAAATTGGCCCATAACAGCGGTCGCGCCGTCAGTCTGTTGGAGCGCCAGGTGGAAGTGCTGCGCGAGCGCAACATGGATATGCGTGCTCGTCTCAGTAATCTGCTGGACAATGCGCAACACAACGACACCATTTTTGAACGCAGTAAATCGCTGATTCTCGGCATGCTGGAAGCCCGACGCCCGGAGGAACTGAGCAACACCCTCTGCCGGCGCTTGGTCAGTGACTTCGAGCGCGTGGACTACGCCAGCCTGACGCTGTTCGGCGACCCCTCAAAAATGGGCAGCAGCCAGTTGCGGGTGGTCAGCCCGGAACACGCCCATCAAGAAATCGGCCACTTGCTGCGCGGCGGCAAAGGCGTATGCGGGGTGTTGCGTGGCGAAGAATTGAAGTTCCTGTTCGGCCAGCACGCCGACCATATTGGTTCAGCGGCGCTAATGCCGATTCGTCCGGGCAATGTCGATGGCGTGCTCGCGATTGCCAGCAAAGATCCCCAACACTTCAAATCCAGCATGGGCACCCTGTTCCTCGACTATATTGCCGAGGTCATCAACCGGGTACTGCCGCGCCTGATGCGCGGGCCGTTTGGCAATTAAAGAAACGTAGGCGCGCTATTTCGGCTCGATGGCGCGCAGCTCTCGCCCCACCACCAACATCGCGCCCAGCAAACCCAGTGCGGCGGCACTGAACCACATCAGCAAGGTGTCACCAATACCCAGCCCCAGCAGGGTGTAATCACTGCCGTAAAGCCCCGCCAGCTGCCGCACCGGACCGCCCAACCACAGCAGGCAGCCGACCAACATCACCCAGGCCAGCAGGCCGCCAAACAGCCCGTACCAGAAGCCCATATAGAGGAAGGGGCGGCGGACAAAGGCATTGGTGCCGCCCACCAGCTTTACGACCAGAATTTCATCCCGGCGGTTTTCGATCGCCAGCTTGATGGTGTTGCCAACAATCAGCAGCACCCCCGCCGCCAGCATGATCGCCAGCGCCAGCGTGACCCGGCGACTGATTTCCGTAATCTGTCCCAGGCGCTGTAACCACTCCATATCCAGCTTAACCAAGTCAGCTTCAGGCAACTCCGCCAGGGCATCGCGCAGGGCATTGACCTGTTCTGGCTGGCTGTTCGCCGGGCTCGGACTGAGCACAATCAGACCCGGCAAGGGATTACTGTCTAGCTGATCCAGCACCTCACCAAAGCCGGAGCGATCGCGGAATTCCTCCAGCGCTGCGGCGGGAGAAATGTATTCCGCCGAGGCAATATCGTCGCGGTTCGCCAACCGGGCACGCAGCTCTTCCGCTGCCCGGTCATCGACGCTGAACTTGAGAAACAGCGACAGGCGGGCGGCACCATCCCAACCCTGACTCACCGACTCCACATTGTTTAAGCCCACATACAGCCCTGCGGGCAACACCATGGCTATCGCGATCACCAGCGTGGTCATCAGCGTTGCCAGGGGGCGACGCAACAGGCGACGCAGGCTGTCCAGCGCCACCTGCTGGTGATGACTGCGGTAGCTTTGCCACTGGTCACTGACCTTGGCACGGTGCTTTTTGGCCCCCGCACGCTCGCGGCGCACTGGCTTGTCGGGGTTTTGTAATTTCTCCAATCGCCGCTTGGCAGGACGTCGGCTGGCGCCGCTGGGCTTAGAGGGACTCATCGTCGCTCCCTCCTGCGTTTAGCAGGCGGCCATTGCGCAGGCTGAGCAATTTGTAGGGCATGCGGGCGATCAGCGACAGATCGTGGGTGGCGATCAACACGGTCACGCCAACCTGATTGAACTGTTCGAACAGATGCATGATTTCCGCCGACAACTGCGGATCGAGGTTACCGGTCGGTTCGTCGGCCAGCAGTAGCTTGGGCTTATTTACCACCGCGCGCGCGATACCAACGCGCTGCTGTTCACCGCCCGACAGAGTAATCGGATTCTGCCGCTCCTTGTCCAGCAGGCCGACCTTATCCAGCGCGGCGCGCACCCGGCGCCCCACATCGCGGTGACCATAACCGGCGATAATCAGTGGCAATGCGACGTTGTCGAACACGCTGCGATCAAACAGCAACTGGTGATTCTGAAAGACCACGCCGACCTTGCGACGCAGTTCGGGGATTTTACGGGCGGGCAGGGTGGAGACATTGCGACCATCGATCAGTACCTGACCACTGCTGGCCCGCTCCATCACCATAATCAGTTTGAGCAGGGTACTCTTCCCGGCGCCACTGTGGCCAGTCAGAAAACGCATATCGCCGTGGGGCATGTGGAAGCTGAGCTGATTCAGCGCCTCATGACCGCCGGGATAGCGTTTGCAGACCTGCTCAAATTGAATCATTGCTTGCGTTGCCACCCGAACAAGGCACCGACAAATTCATCGGCGCGGAAAGGACGCAGATCGAGAATGCCTTCACCCACACCGATAAAGCGGATAGGCAGTCCCAACTGCTTGGAGATAGCAAATACAATACCGCCTTTCGCGGTGCCATCAAGCTTGGTGAGCGTTAAGCCGGTCACACCCACAGCTTCCTTGAAGTGTTTCGCCTGAGACAGGGCGTTCTGCCCGGTGCCCGCATCCAGCACCAGCATCACCTCGTGGGGCGCATCGGGGTCGAGCTTTTTGAGCACGCGCACCACTTTTTTCAGCTCTTCCATCAGATTGTCTTTGTTGTGCAGACGTCCGGCGGTGTCGGCAATCAGCACGTCCACATTGCGGGACTTGGCCGCCTGCAGGGCATCGTAGAGCACCGAGGCGCTGTCGGCACCGGTGTGCTGAGCAATCACCGGCACGTCATTGCGCTCACCCCAGACCTGCAACTGCTCTACCGCTGCCGCGCGGAAGGTATCGCCTGCAGCCAGCATCACCGAGCGGCCGCCGGCCTGAAACTGCTTCGCCAGCTTGCCGATGGTGGTGGTTTTACCCACACCGTTTACACCCACCATCAAAATCACGTAGGGGGTTTGCTGCTCGGGGATCACCAGTTCCTGTTCCGCAGGCTCCAGCAGCACGCGCAGTTCTTCCTGCAAAGCCACATACAGCGCTTCGGGGTTATCCAGTTCCTTGCGAGACATACGCCGGGTAAGGTTGCCGATAATTTCACTGGTGGCGTCCACGCCCACATCAGCCATCAGCAGATGGGTTTCAATCTCTTCCAGCAGCTCATCGTCGATTTCCTTGCGGCCCAGAAACAGATTGGCCATACCTTCGCCAAGCTGGGCGCCGGTTTTGCTGAGCCCTTCTTTAAACTTGACCAGCAGCGAGGCCTGCTCCTCGGGTGACAGCTCGATGTGCTGCCAGGGGGCAATTTCTTCGTCGGCAATAAAACCTTCCGCCGCGGCAAGGTCTTCCTCCGAGCCCATGAAGGACTCTTTGAAGCGGGTAAAAAAGCTCTTTTTCTTGGGTGCGGAGGCATTTTCGGCGTCGTCGACACCTGGCTTGTCGTTCTCGGTCATGGGGCTCTGGTTTACAGCGAAAAGAAAAGCCGTATCCTACCACTTCTCAGCGCCAACTGAGTAATCAGCCCGGCGACCGCCGCGAACGATTCAAGGAATACCATGCCCCGTCGACGCCCCAAGGCCACGCCACACTCCCCGGATCGCCGCGACGGCGAGGTGCGCATCATTGGCGGCCAGTGGCGCAGCCGAAAACTGCCGTTTCAAAGCGCCGACGGGCTGCGGCCCAGCAGTGACCGACTGCGGGAAACCTTGTTCAACTGGTTGAGCCCCTATCTTGGCGGCGCGCGCTGTCTGGATCTGTTCGCGGGCAGCGGCGCACTGGGACTGGAAGCGCTGAGCCGGGGCGCGGCGCACTGCGATTTCGTGGAGAAAAACCCCGGCAGTGCCGAACAGATTCGCCGCCACCTGCACACGCTGCAATGCGAGGATGGCAGCGTGCACGGCCGCAGCGCCGAGAGTTATCTGAAAGTGGCCGATGGCGGCTGGCACATTGTGTTTCTCGACCCACCTTTCAAGCAGTCGCTGCTGCCCATTGCTGTGGAAGCACTGAAAGGGAAACTGGCGGAAGACGCACTGATTTATGTGGAAACGGCCAAAGGGGAAGCCTTTGTTCCCCCGAACGACTGGCAGGAGCACCGTCACAAAAGTGCCGGTCAAGTGGAGTATCGCCTCTACCGCCTGAGTCCTGACGAGACTGACTAGCCGCGCCAGAAGGCAGGGGTCAGCAGCACCAACAGGGTGATGAATTCCAGTCGTCCCAGCAACATCCCCACACTGAGAATCCACTTGCTGGCATCGCTGAGACTGGCAAAGTTGCCCGCCGGGCCAATCAACTCACCCAGCCCCGGCCCCACATTCATCAATGCGGTACTGGCACCGGTCAGCGCCGTATCGAAGTCGACGCCACTCAAGCTGAGCAGCAAAGTAATCACCAGCAGGCTGATCAGCATCACAAACAGATAGGCCACCGACGACAGCAGAATGGCATCATCCACTTTGCGTCCGTTATAACGCCGCTGGACGATGGCGCGGGGATGCAGTGCCCGTTGAAAACTCTCTTTCATGCTGATGGCCAGCAACTGAAAACGGAACATCTTCACGCCGCCACTGGTAGAACCGGAACAGCCGCCGAGGAAGGTTGCAAAGAAAAACAGCGCCGCCGCGAAGGGCCCCCAATGGCTGTAGTCACCACTGGCAAAGCCGGTAGTGCTGATCACCGACACCAGATTGAAGGTCGACAGGGTCAATGCCTCGAGCGGCGGCTGATGATTCAGGGCAATCTGATACACACTGAGCACCAGACTGGCAGCCACCACCAGCATGACAAAACCCCGTAGCTGCTGGTCCTTCCAGAACAGCCAGCGGCGATGCGCCAGCGATTGCACATACAGACTGAAAGGCAGGGCGCCAAGCAGCATGAACACCACTGCCACCCAATGCGTTGACAGCCGATCGAACTGAGCAAAGGAACTGTCGGAGGTGGAGAAGCCGCCGGTTGAGACTGTCGTCATCGCGTGATTGATGGCGTGAAAGCCGTCCATGCCGGTATACAGGAAGGCCAGGGTACACAGACCCGTCATCGCGATATACAGATAGATAATCCGGCTGATCATACTCTTGGCACGGGGCAGCGCTTTATCGGACCAGTCCGACGACTCCGTCTGGAACAGACGCATACCGCCGACCCGCAGAAAAGGCAGGATTGCCACAGCCATCGCAATCACCCCAAGACCGCCGATCCATTGCAGCAGCGATCGCCACAGCAGCACATCAGCGGCCATGCCATCCAGCCCGGTCAGCACGGTGGACCCCGTCGTGGTAAGGCCGGAAACCGACTCAAACACCGCATCGCTGACACTCAGAGTAGTTTCCGTTAACAGCAGCGGCAGCGCACCGAGACCCGACATTGCCAGCCAGCTCAGGCTGGTGATCAAAAACATGTGACGGGGCGTGAGCGCGGTAATCTGAAAATTCCAGCTCGCCATGGTGCCGCTCAGCGCCAGGCTCTCACAGATCAGCAGCACGGCCGCATAGGCGCTGCCATTTTCACTGCCGTCGAGAATCGCCATGGCCAGCGGCACCAGCAGTGCCAGGCCGAATACCGCTACCGTGAAGCTGCAGACCTTGATGACCGGCATCCACAGCTGGCGGCTTCCCATCACCAATGGTCTATGCTCCCTGCTCGCGATCGGCGCTCAAGCGCGGGCTTCCTGTATCGAGCGGCTCACGACAAATACCCAGTTCAGCGGAGCCCGCACCACAGGCAATAATCGACTTAAATGCGACATCCAGCTTGATATCGGGTCGCGGCACCACGCACTCCGGCGGCAGATGGTAGATAAAGCCCGAAGTCGGGTTGGGGCCGGTGGGCACAAACACGCTGAACCAGCCGTTGTCGTGCCGACTGGTAATAATGGCCGTTACCCGCGCCGGATTATCCACACCGTAGAGTTGCACCACGGCCACTTCCCCTTTGGTAAAGGGGGAATTTTTATCGCCGCCAAAGACCTGCTGAATAATGTCGCGAATCAACCGATAGCCCGGCGCAAAACGCGACAGGTGGCTGTCGATGAAATTCTGGGCAAAGCGCCCTGCACTGGTCGCTACCACCGTACCCACCAGAAAGCAGGCAAACAGGATCACGATGATGACCAGCAGATCCACCAGCAGCGGCGGCGCACCACTGAGTTTAACCAGCGGCCCGGTGAGCGGGGCGATAAGACTCTGTACGGCATTAACCGCCCATCGCATTGCCAGCAGCAGAATAATAATCGGCGCGATAACCAAAATACCGCCGAGAAACGACTGGCCGATAAACTGTTTGAACTTGTTCATAACAATGGCTGTGTCCGCAGGACAAAGAGGCTGGCTTCTACGCCGCCAATAGTAGCGGGTTTAGACGCCAGGAGCACCGCCCGGAGCAACACAATTGGCAATATTCTCCAAACCGCTCAGGGCAATCGGGTCAGCAGCTCGTCGAGCAGGTACTCCAACTGCCTCAGCGAGCCGCATTCCGCAACGTGGTGGCAGGCGCTTTGGTAGCGGCGTATTTCCGAATCGCCGGTATACCAGCGGCTGACGGGCTCGGGATTGAGCCACAGCAACAAACGGGAATGCTGATAGAGATAACGCAGGGCATCAATGCCGCTGTCGCCACCATTACCGCGCCCATCTCCGAGAATCATTACCGTACTGCGGCGGCTAAGCGTGCCCTCAACGCTCGCCCGAAAGCTGCGCAGCGCACGGCCATAGTCGCTGCTGCCCAGACCGTGGCGCTGCTGGATTAACGCAACAGCGTCATCCGCCGGATGCTCCCGCAGAATATCGCTGACCTCGATACTCTCTCCACAAAAGACAAAGCAGCGACTGCGGGGCAGCACTTCTGCCAGCGCCTGCACAAACAACAGCAGCACCTGTGACCATCGTCCGACCGAGCCGCTGAGGTCACAGAGCAGGTAAATATCCGATTTTTCCCGGCGACGATGCCGCCAGTAACGTTTAAAAGGCACGCCGTCGTAGGCCACACTGCGATGCAGGGTTCGGCGAATATCCGGCTGACCGCGCTTTGCGCTGCGCAGACGCGGACGATGTTTGGCGGCCAGTTTTTTTGCCAGCTTGCGAATCAGTGGCGGCAGGCGGCCCCGGTAATAATGGTCCAGTGCCGACAGCGGCGAGTTGCGCATCAGGCTTTCCTGCAAGCTGCGGCTGGACGACTGATTGCTGAGCAGCAACTGGCGATCCAGTAGCTCGGCAATCATCACTAATTGCTGCTCACGCTGGGCGGTGAGCCAGCGACTCCGCGCGCGCTCCTCTGGGCTACCTTCGGCCAGGCGGGCGATGCTGTCACGGCGCTCGCCGTCGTTCAGTGCATCCAGCAGGCGGCGGCGGTAAATACCGCGCTGGGTGGGATATTGCAGGCTGGCGAGCTGTGCCGCATCGGCGGCGCGCATCACATCGGCGCGCAAACCCTCGCTGCCTTGCCCACCGCCGCCAGCACCGCCTTGCCCTTCGCCCTCGCCATCGCCTGCCGCCAGTCCTTCATCACCTTGCGACTCATCACCTACAGGGTCTGCTGCCGAGGCGGTGTCATCCTGCGTGTCGTCGCTAAAATCGAAAAACTGCGCAAAACACTGACGAAAACGCCGCTGCTCGTCCTCACTTTTTGCCAGCGCACTGGCCAGACCGTCGCGCAATAGCCGCCGATCTCCGTAGCCAAGACACGCCACCACCTGCATGGCATCCAAGGTTTCCGCCGTCGATACGCGAAGCTCGTGGTCCCGCAGGTGGCGGATGAATTGCAGCAGGGTGCTGTCCACGGTTATCAGCGCCGCTGGGCGTCCCGCAGCAGTTCGTGCATGGTGCTGCGAGCCATGGCCAGGTCTTCCTCGTGCTTGAGCAGGACGTTGAGGCTGTCATCCACCAGTTCCCGCGACAGGCTGGCCGCGTGCAACAGCAACAGGCTTCGAGCCCAGTCGATCGTCTCACTGATCGCCGGCGGCTTTTTCAGGTCCAACTCGCGCAGGCTGTGTACAAACGCGACCAGTTGCCCGCGAAGCTGCTCCGGTAAATCCGGCACCCGGCTGTGTACGATACGACTCTCCAGCGCGGCTTCGGGAAACGGAATATGCAGATGCAGGCAGCGGCGGCGCAAAGCATCGCTGAGATTGCGGGTGTTATTGCTGGTAAGCAGAACCAGGGGTTTCTGCTTCGCGCGCAAGGTACCAATCTCCGGCAGGCTGACCGCGAAGTCGGCGAGAATCTCCAACAGCAGCGACTCGAACTCCTCGTCAGCCTTGTCGATTTCGTCGATCAGCAAAACGGCACCGCCGTCATTCTGCAGCGCACGTAACAGCGGACGGGGCTCCAGAAAACGCTCGGAATAAAAAATATCGTCGAGGTTATGCAGACGCTCGACCGCTTCAGACAGGCCGTTGGCTCCGTCGAGAATATCCTGCAACTGGGTTTTTAGCACCTGCACGTAGAGCAGTTGCTTGCTGTATTTCCAGTCGTACAGCGCCTTGCTCTCGTCCAGCCCCTCATAACATTGCAGACGAAACAGCGGCTGATCGAGCATCGCCGCGCAGGCATTGGCCAACTCGGTTTTACCCACCCCCGGTGGACCTTCGATCAAAATCGGGCGCTCCAACTGGCGAGCCAGATACAGGGTTGTCGCAATCGGGACACTGGCGATGTAGCCCTGCTGGGCAAGCTGGTCAATCAGGGCGTCGACAGCGGGACGGGCGGAACTCATGGGCTGATCTCATCGGTAGTTCTCAGGAACGCAGCATCGACTGCAGCAAGGGCCAGTGTTGCGGGAAAAGCTGAGGATAGTCACGGCGTATCTGCTCGGCGTCGGCAAAGCGGTGATCGCCATAGTCAAAGCCGGGGCAGACCGCCTCGGAAATTAAGCCGTAACGACCACTGAGCAAGCGCGACGCTTTCCACCAGCCCCCTGGCACCACCAACTGCAATTGCTGGCCTGTCGCCAGATCTGGCCCCAGCACCGTCTGCTGCAGGGCGCCATCTGCGGTCAGCAGGGTGTACTGCAAGGCGCCGCCGCCCTGCCAGAAGTGCACGATGTCGGAACGATTGCTGTGCAGGCAGCCGATAGGGCTGTGTTCGGTAAGCAAGTAATAAATACAGCTCATCATTGCTCGGGGCTCATCCCCGACGACCGCGTGTCGGGATGAGGTGAAATGGCGGCGAAAGAAACCGCCCTCAGGATGCGCCTCAAGGTCCAGCGCCGCAATCAGAGCCTCGGGAGAATCGGGCAGGGTGCTCACTCAGCCTCCCGTGGTGTTCATAAAGCGCACGATCTGCGGCTCGTCGTCCAGTGAGAAGTGATGACGCTCGGGCTTGAGGTCCATGGCCTCGATAATCGCGGCGCGCAGGCGCTCAGTGTCGCCGGGGTATTGATCGACGATCGGCTTCAGATTCAGCGAGTGCTCATTGCCCAGGCACAGCAGCAAGCGCCCCTCCACCGTCAGGCGAACGCGGTTACAGAGGTGGCAGAAATTGTGGCTGTGAGGCGAAATAAAACCGATACGGCTGTCGCTGTCGGCCATTCGGTAATATCGCGAGGGACCACCACTGGTTTCCGTACTCGCGGTCAGCGGGTAACGCTGATGAATACGCTCGCGAATACTGTCGCTGCTGCAGAAGGTCAGAGCGCGATCATGCTCGCTGATCTGCCCCAGCGGCATCTCCTCAATAAAGCTGATATCCAGGCGCTGGTCGCGGACAAAATCGACCAGATCGAGAATCTCATCGTCGTTGCGGCCATTCATGATCACCGCATTGAGTTTAATCCGTTCAAAGCCCGCCTGCTGAACGGCGTCGATGCCGCGCAATACCTTCGCCAGATCGCCGGTGCGGGTCAGGGCGCGAAAGCGCTCTGGGCGCAGGCTGTCCAGACTGATATTGATGCCACTCAACCCCGCCTTGCGAAGCGGCGCGGCATACTTGTCCAGTTGCGCACCGTTGCTGGTCATTACCAGCTTCTCCAGTCCGTCGAGCTGCCCCAGCTTCTCAACCAGCCACAGCACATTGTTGCGCACCAGCGGCTCACCACCGGTCAGGCGAATTTTTTTCACCCCCAATTGCACAAAAGCGGCCGAGATGTCGTAGAGTTGCTCAAGATCGAGAATCTCCCGTTTAGGCAGAAAGCGCATATCCTCCGCCATGCAGTAAACACAGCGGAAGTCACAGCGATCAGTGACCGACAGCCGCAGGTAATTTACCTGTCGTCCAAAGCGGTCTTGTAATGGGAGAAGCGGCGTACTCATGGCGCTGATGGTAGCACAGCTTCCCATCGCGCCCACCCGCCGTGACATACGTAAAATAAGGCCCAAGGCGGCCACCACTCCGGAGACCCACAATGAGAACACTCACCCTGATGGTAATGGCTACACTGCTGAGCCTGCCGGCGCTCGCCGACGACGGACGCGTTTACAATCGCCACGACGAGTCCATTACCGCCCGGCAACTCGCCGATGCGGTCGCCGCCGAGAAAGCGGTAGAGAAAGCCGGTGTTGCGCCGGAATCTCAGGCGGCTGCGGCTATTCGTATCAATATGGGTCAGTCACCAGACAAGGCCGACGCCCCCAACGATAATGCCTTTACCTCCGAAGGCGAACTGCTCACCCACAAACAGGCCGCCAAACGTTTTGCGGCCATTGAAATGATGGCGCGCGCGGGCATCGACCCGGACTCTGAGCGCGCGGCACAGATTCGCGCGGCCGCTCAGGGCAAAGCGGAAACGGCTGACGGCGAGCCCGTGAACGAGCAAACCGTGGAAGAAATGGCCAAAGAAGCCGCCGTTCAGGAAGCCATGATCTACACAGGCACCGAAGCCGGCTCACCCAATGAGACCCTGATTCGCATGGGCGCTGACAGCATGATGGACAAAATCAAAAGCTGGTGGGACTAGCGATTAAATTTGTGTAATTGGCGTTTTTTGCCAGTGAGATGTCTTATTTTGCCATTGTCTGCAATCTGACAAGCGGTACCCTAGCTGCACAAAATAAACGCCCTTTTTATAGGGTTATTACAAATGGATAATTGGGCGGCGAGCGTTCCCGCAACTTTGCTGAGGACAAAATCATGACAGACACAGCCACAATCAGACGCTACCCCATGCCGATGCCTTTCGGCTGGTTCGCGGTTTCCTATTCAGACGAACTGGCCGTTGGTGAGTCCCGTGCCGTGCATTATTTCGGTCAGGAGCTCGTACTCTTCCGCACCGAAAGTGGCCGCGCCGTGCTGATGGAGGCGTACTGCCCCCACCTGGGCGCTCACTTGGGCCACGGCATTCACGGCCAGGCAGGTAAAGGCGGGCGAATCGAAGGCAACAATATCGTCTGCCCATTCCACTCCTGGAAGTTCAACCCGGAAGGTGAGTGCGAAGAGGTGCCTTACGCCACCAATATGCCGCCGAAGATCAAAGGCAAGAAATGCCTGAAGTCCTTCCCCGTTCGCGAGACAAATCAGGTGATCTGGGCCTGGTATCACCCCGAGGGTGAGTCGCCGAAGTGGGACGTGGTTGAACACGATGAAGCCAACGGCGACGATTGGTCACCGCTGGAGCGCTACGAGTGGATTCTGAATACTCACTCGCAGGAAATGGCTGAGAACGCCGCGGACCCCGCGCACTTTAAATACGTGCACGGCACGGCCTCGTTCCCCGAGTGGGAAACCACTTACGATGGCCCGATGGTACGCGGTCTGCAGAAAGCCAATATGCCGACCCCGCGCGGTGAAGTGAAGGGTGCGATCCGCACTGGCAGCGCTGGCCCCGGCCAGGGCTTTACCAAGTTTGAAGGCATCGCCGACACCTTCCTGATGGGCTTGACCACGCCGATCGACAACGAAACTGTGCACGTGCGCTTCGCCTTCACCCAGCCTAAAGTTGACGGCGAAGTGAAAAAAGGCGGCGTTAACGCGGCGATCATTGCCAACATCGTCGGCCAGCTGGAAGAAGACAAGCCGATCTGGGAACACAAGATTTATCGCCCGCTGCCGATTCTCTGTGACGGCGACGGCCCGATTGCCAAGTTCCGCAAGTGGTACTCGCAGTTTTACGCCGGCGGTTTTGACCCCCGCGGACTGTAAGCAGCCACAACATATCAAGGGCGGCCCTGAGCCGCCCTTTTTTATGCCCGACCAGCGCCCCACCGTATCTTGGCTTTGCGCTATACTTCTGCGCAACTTACCGCCGACCGGAGCCACAATGAACCGCCTGCTATTGCCTGTGCTGATTGCGTCCAGCCTGCTTTCTTCGCTGGCCAACGCGGCCTGCACACTACCTGCAGCACCGACACCGGCATCACCCACAAACCTTGAGCGCAGCGAATTACAGGATTGGCGACAGCGCTTGGAGGCCTACCTAGATGAGCAGGGTCGCTATTTGAAATGTATGGATGCCATGGAGAAGACTGCGAGGGGCACGGGCCATGACACCGAGCAACGGCGTCTGGATCGCATCGGTCGCTACAGCAAGGCCATGGCGGAAATGACGGACGCCGTAGACGCCTACAATACTCAGGCCGAGGCGTTTAATGCCCGCTGAGCACAATTCCCCGCTCACCCAACCGTTGACTCAGTACCTCACTGGGCTCTCTGGCCCCCAATAAGCGCAAAAACTGTCGTCCCGGCACTGGGGTAGGCTGCCAGCCCTGACCGAGCAATAACTGCTGAACCCTGCGGGCAATTGCCTGACCGGAGTCAATCCAGGCCAGCTTCGGCAACTGTCGCGCCAACTGATCTTTCACCAACGGAAAATGTGTGCAGGCCAGTACGACGGTATCCATTTCTGCCGCACGGGGGTGACAATGAAACTGCTCTGCAATGCCCCGCCATACCTGCGGCGCATCGTCGCCGTGCCAAAACAGTGCTTCAACCGCCGGCGCCAGCTCCGCCGAACCGACCGGGATCACACAGCAATCCGGCGCGAAATCCGCAATCAACTTGGCAGTATAGGGGCGGGCAACGGTCCCCGGCGTGGCCAGTAAACCAATGACGCGGCTGCGGCTTTGCGCCGCGGCAGGCTTGATCGCAGGCACCACGCCCACCACGGGAATTGATAACTGCTCGCGCAACGCTGGCAGCACTGCCGTACTGGCCGAGTTGCAGGCCATCACCAGCATATCGGCCGACTGCGCTCGCAGTACCTCGTGAACTTTCTGACAGATGTGCTCGACCAGCGCCTGCTCCTGCCAGAGGCCATAGGGAAAGCCGCCGCGATCCATAACGTACAGTAAGTCCAGACTCGGCAGCAGGGCATGAATTTCCGCCCCGATGCTGAGCGAACCGACGCCGGAATCAAAAATGACGATACGCGGCGTGCGATCGCGGACAGTCAAAACGGCAGTCCGTCAGAGCAGTTCGAGGATCTTTTCGGCAGCGCTGACATCCACTCCGCCCGCCGGTTCAACAGCCAACTGAGTCACCACGCCGTCATCGGCAATCAGTGCAAAACGCTGGCTGCGCTTGCCCATACCAAAGCCACTGGCGTCCAGTTCCAGGCCCAGCGCCGATGTCAGGGTCGCATTGCCATCGGCCAGCATCAGAATTTCATCGGCGTTTTGAGACTTGCCCCAGGCACTCATCACAAAGGCATCGTTCACCGCCATGCAGGCAATGGTGTCTACACCCTTGGCCTTGATCTTGTCGGCATTTACAACATAACCGGGCAGGTGGGTGAGCGTACAGCCCGGCGTAAACGCGCCCGGCACGGCAAACAGAACCACTTTTTTACCCTTAAAAATATCGTCAGTACTGATGTCCTGGGGGCCTTTCTCGCCCATCACTTTCAACGTAACGGCGGGAATGGAATCACCAACTTGGATGCTCATAATTTTATCCTTTTCGAGTGAGGCAGGCTGCTGTTAGGAAATGCGCGCTCAGTGTAGCAGAGCCGCGCGGCCACCGATAAGCACTTGAAATCACATCGTTCACCACCATATAGAAAACACAGCATGCTGGCGCAATTTCGTGAAAACACCGTTTTTTCAGGAGGTATGCACCATGAACAGTTATCTGCCGTTTGCCCTGTTTAATGACCTGAGCCGCGGCATAGACCACCGCAACGAACCGCGTGAACCAGTGAATCGCGCCTGGGCACCCGCTGTCGATATCAGCGAAACCGACGACGCCTACCTGTTGAGCATGGATGTGCCCGGCATCGATCGCGACGCCATAGAGGTCAGCATCGACAACAATGTGCTGACCGTCAAAGGCGAGCGCAATATCGACCACGGCAATGGCAAGCTGGCTGTCAGTGAGCGCTGGCAAGGCCATTTCCTTCGCCGCTTCAGCCTGCCCGACAGCATTGACCAGGAACAGATTGCCGCCAAAGTCGACAACGGCGTGCTGGCACTGCACCTGCCCAAACTGGCTGCCGCAGAACCTCGGCGAATCACCGTGCAATAAGCCATTCCATGCATCAAGGGCCAGCCCCGGCGCTTGCAGGGTCTGGCTGGCTGTGCTGGAATCAGCTCCTTTGCGGCCAGGCCAGTATTGTGAGTACAACACCCCGTTCCCAGCGACTGCGTAGAGAGTGGCAGATATTTCTGCTGGCACTGGGCTTTCTCAGCCGCCTGCCGGTGCCACCCGACCCCGATTTCTCTCAGGACAAACTCGACGGTGCCGCCCGCTATTTTCCCGCTGTCGGACTGCTGTTAGGTGCCATCAGCGCCGTTGCTTTGCTGACCTTCGATGCCCTGTTCAACAATCTTCCACTGGCGGTGCTGCTCAGCATGGGGGTCGGGCTTATGGTCAGCGGCGCCTTCCATGAAGACGGACTAGCCGACAGCGCTGACGGCTTTGGCGGCGGCTGGCAGCGCGACGATGTGCTGCGCATTATGAAAGACTCCCGTATCGGCAGTTACGCAACCGTCGCGCTGGTGATGGTGCTGGGAATCAAAGCCCTCGCGCTCAGCAGTCTGCCCAGCGCCAGCAGTGCCGCACTCGCCCTGCTGCTGGCCCAGCCCCTCAGCCGCTGGCTGGCCGTGTCGTATTTGGTAGACCTGCAATACGTCAGCGGCGAGGGGAAATCCAAGCCATTGGCCACCGCGCTGCCACTCAGCCAATGGTGGCTGGCCGGGCTAGCCGTGCTGCTGCCGGCACTGTTTATCGACGTCGGCCACTGGCTGCTGATGACGTTCAGCCTGCTGATTTTTCGCATTGTCTTTGCCCGCTACCTCCGGCGCCGGCTGGGAGGGTACAGCGGCGACACACTGGGCGCCGCGCAGCAACTCAGTGAGCTGCTGATCTATCTGTCACTGCTGGTCGCGCTTTAAACACTATCGCCGAAGCGGCTTTGTTTATGAATCAGTACTGAATCACAACTGTGAATTGTTGCCCCAGCTTTTCCGGCACTTCTTCCTGAAAATGGCGTCTCAAGGCCTGTATGAGGGAGGAATACACCATGGCAAATCCGCTTTTGATCGCCGCAGGCATCGGTACGGTTGCGGTTGCAACCGCTGCGGGCATCGGCGTTTATGAACAACAGAGTCAGCCTCAGTTTGCGCAGGTACTGGACGTAAAACCCATTACCGAGACGTACTTTGTATCGCGGGAAGAATGCCGCGACGAAGTGATCCAGGAAACTGCACCCAGCCGTGACAGCAATCAGGTCACCGGCACCGTGGTCGGCGCGGTACTGGGTGCCGTTATCGGCAATCAGGTCGGTGGCGGAACTGGCAAAAAACTGGCGACTGTGGCGGGCGCTGCGGCAGGCGGCTACGCGGGCAAGCGTGTTCAGGAAGACATGCAGAGCAAGAATATGCAGACCCGCACAGAGCGACGCTGCCAAACACTGGAAGACCCGAAACAGCGGGTCACCGGCTATCAGGTTAGCTATAGTTTGAACAATGAAACCGGAACCGTAGTGATGAGTGAGCCACCCGGTGAGCAGATTCCTGTGGTAAACGGATCCCTGCAACTTGCCGTAGAAAACCAGTAAACGGCACGTAAACGCGGAATTCGCGTCCTGACAACAACAGCAAGGAGAGACCTATGCGAAACAAACAGCGCAGTGCGGCAATTATTCTGAGTCTGCTGATGGCCTGGATGGGCCTGGCCGCCAGCGGTGCCTCGGCGGCGATGGTCGACACCGCCAGCGTCATTCACGATGCCAGTGTCAGTGAGCAGAAAGCCGCACTAAAAGACGCCCTGCAGCGCGATGATGTCCGTGACCGACTGATGGACCTGGGTGTCTCACCCGCCGATGTTGATGCCCGTATCAACGCGCTGACCGCCGATGAACTCGCCAGCCTGCAGGCGCATATGGATGACATGCCCGCCGGTGCCGGTGCTGTCGGCCTGCTGGCACTGTTGGTATTGATTTTCTTCATCACCGACATCCTCGGCGTGACCGACATCTTCCCCTTCGTTAACCCGGCCAATTAATCGGCGGTATGCGCCGACTCGGCCTTGCGCTGCTGCTCAGCCTGCTATTGGCGGCGTGCAGCAGCGCGCCTCATATCCCTACCGATACCCGTCAGCAACTCAGCGAACACCGACAACTCTCGGTGCCGTTTATTGCGCAGCAGGACTACTACTGTGGCCCGGCCGCGATTGCCAGCATTGCCCGCTATCGACAGCTTGAAGCCGATCAGCAGACCATTGCAGCAATGAGTTTTCTGCCCGGCCGACGCGGCAGCCTGACGCCCGAAATGCAGGCCGCCAGTCGACGACTTGGGCTGATGCCTTATCCACTGGGGAGCAGCTTCAGCGACCTGCTTCGGGAGGTCGACGCCGGGAATCCGGTACTCGTATTACAGAATCAAGGCCTAAGCTGGTTTCCCCAATGGCACTATGCCGTCGTACTTGGCTACGACCTGGCCAGCGAGACCTTGTATCTGCACTCCGGCGAACACCCCAATTACGCGCTGAGTTTCGCCACCTTTAACGCCACCTGGGCACGGGCCGACTTCTGGGCAAGAGTCTTGGTGGACAGCGGTAACGTCCCGGCAAGTGCGCGACCACTGCCGTATCTGCGCAGCGCGAACGCCTTTGAGGAAACCGGGCAGCGCGCTCTGGCAAAAGCCTTTTATCGGCAGGCCAGCCAACACTGGCCCCGGCAGCCGGAAGGCTGGCTGGCACGCGCCAACCTTGCCTATGCCGATGGCGACATGGCGGCAGCCAGTGCTCACTATCGCCGGGCACTGCAGCAAGCCCCGGACAACGCCAGCCTCTGGAACAACTACGCTTACTCTTTGGACGCAAGGTCCTGCGCTGATGCAGCACGGGCCGCCATTGCCAAGGCAGCGGCACTGGCCCCGGATGACAGCAATATTGTCGCCTCTCAACAGGAGCTAGAAGGCAGCAGTGCAAACGACCAACGCTGCCCCGCCGACACCGCCTTTATCGAAGATCACCGCGCCGACTTGCCCTGATCGGGCAGGCCGCTTATCTTTCTCTGCCACCCGGCGAGAAGGAAAATACCATGAGCCAATATCAGGGAAGCTGTCTGTGTGGCGACGTGCGCTATGTTATCGATGGCGAGTTTGAAAGCTTTTATCTCTGCCACTGCAGCCGCTGTCGCAAAGGCACGGGATCGGCCCACGCCTCAAACCTGTTTTCCACCTCTGCGAGCCTCGCCTGGCAGAGCGGCGAGCAGCATGTGGCATCGTTTACCCTGCCCGGCAGTCACCACAGCAGAAGCTTCTGCAAGCAGTGTGGTAGCGCACTGCCCGGCCTGCACATGGGAGGAAAACTGCTGATGGTGCCCGCGGGCAGTCTGGACAGCGCCGTCAGCCTGCGCCCCAACGCTCATCTTTGCGTCAGTAGCCGGGCCGACTGGGATCACGAACTGGAGCACGTTGATCAGCTCGACGGACTGCCGGGCTGAAGCGGGGATGCAGCGACACCCAACGGTGGGTGGTCGCTGCACTCGGCAGCCTAAAGTGCCTTGTCCTGCTCTTGTAGTTCCTTCTCCAGACGGTGGCTGACATCGTGGGGAGAGCCGGTTCGGCGAGCCAACAGACGGTAGGCCATAGGAATAACAAACAGGGTAAACAGTGTTGCGGCACTCACCCCGAATACCACCACCACGCCGATGACGTAGCGACTTTCGCTGCCTGCACCAAAGGCCAGCAACAGCGGGATCGCTCCCATAATCGTCGTGATGGCCGTCATGACGATCGGCCGCAAACGCAACTCGGCAGCGCGACTGACCGCCTCATCGAACGGCACGCCCTCATCGCGCAACTGATTGGTGAACTCCACCAGCAAAATGCCATTTTTGGCCGCCAGTCCCACCAGCATTATCAACGCCACCTGGCTGTAGATATTCAGGCTCTGGCCGGTGAGGTACAAGCCCAGCAGCGCCCCCGCCACAGCCAGCGGCACCGTCAGCAGGATCACCAGCGGGTGGAGGAAGCTCTCAAACTGGGCCGCCAGCACCAGATAGACGACCAGCAGGGCCAGTACAAAGGTGAAATACACTGCACCGCCGGTATCCTTGTAGTCCAGCGATTCCCCTTTGTAATCAATGATGGCCTCGGGCGCGACGCGTTGCGCCACCTCCTCAAGATAGGCCAAGGCCTCGCCAAGCGAATAGCCGTCGGCCAGACCGGCATCGATGGTAATCGCGCGCACCCGGTTGTAGCGGTGTAATACCGCCGCATCACCGCGCTCTTCCATACGCACCAGATTCGACAGCGGAATCAGCTGGCCACTGGTATTGGAACGCACATAGATATTGCCGAGATCATCCGGGGTGTTCTGAGCGCTGGGTTCCCCCTCGAGCACCACGTTGTACTCTTCGCCACCCATCATAAAAGTGGTCACGATGCGCGAGCCCAGCAGCGTTTCCAGACTGCGATTGATTTCCTGTGTACTCACCCCGAGGTCTGCCGCGCGATTGCGCAACACGGTAACGTCCAGCAGCGGTTTGGTTTCACGGTGATCGGTATCCAGCGCCACCAGACCGGGATTGGTCCGCGCCTCATCCATAATGGCATCGCGCCAGGCCACCAGATGCTCGTAGTCACTGCCACCGAGCACAAACTCCACCGGCTTGTTAAAACCGCCACCCAGCGCCTGAGGCAGCAATGGGAATACCGTCAGCGCCGTGAAGTCACTCAAGCGGCGGCGGATATCCGCCACAATTTCGGTGCTGGGACGCCGCTCATCCCAGGGCGACAACACCAGAATGGCGAAGGCTTCACTGTAGCTCTCAGCCCCACCTCGACCGGCGGGCGCACGCACCAGAAAACGCTTCACCTCACCGCTTTCCGCCAGGGGCATCAGGCGTTGTTCCAACTCTTCCAGATGCTTGCTGACGTAGTTAAAAGAGGAGCCCTCCGGACCGCGAATCATCAGGAACATCACCCCGCGATCTTCCTTGGGAGCAAATTCGGCGGGCACTTCCTGCAACAGCAACACGCAACCCAGTACCGCCGCACCCAGCGCCGACAGCGAGATCACTGGCCGCCGCAAACTGGCGTCGAGTACACGTCGATAGCGCGCCTCCATCCGATGCAGCAAGCCTTCGACGAATTCGGCCAAACGCCCGTGCATGGCCTCGCGGCGCAGCAGTTTTGAACAAATCACCGGGGACAGCGTTAACGCTACAATGCTGGAGAAAAATACCGCCACCGCCATGGCTACCGCAAACTCGCCAAACAGACGACCCACGTCCCCCTCGAGCATGGTGATCGGAACAAATACGGCGATCAGCACCGCCGTGGTCGCCACCACCGCAAAGCCTACCTGCCGACTGCCGAGAAACGCGGCCACCAGCGGCGTCTCACCTTGCTGCAGGCGGCGGTGAATATTTTCCAGCACCACGATACTGTCATCCACCACCAGCCCAATGGCCAATACCAGTGCCAGCAGAGTCAGTAGATTGATGGTGTAGCCCAGCGCATAGAGCACGGTGAAGGTCGCAATCAGCGACACCGGCACAGTGATCGCAGGCACCAGCATGGCGCGGAAGTCGCCGAGGAACAGAAAGATCACCAAGACCACCAGCGCAGCCGCAATAAACAAGGTGCTGTACACTTCATCGATGGCGCTGTCGATAAAGACGGAGCTGTCAAAACTGTCGTGCAGGCTGGCCCCGGCAGGCAAAATATCGCGCAGCTTCTCCGCCTCGGCGTGAACCGCTTTGGCCACTTCAAGCGTGTTGGCGACGCTCTGTTTGATAATGCCGATACCCACCTGCGGAATACCGTTGCCCCGGAACAGATTCCGGTACTCCTCGGCGTCCAGCTCAATGCGCGCCACTTCACCGAGCCGCAGCAGATTCCCGCTGCTGTCACGACGCACCACCAGCGTCTCGAAGTCTTCCGGCTCGAGATACTGGCGCTCAATCTTGATCACAAAATCCCGGTCGACCGATTTCAGCGTACCGGCGGGCAACTCCACGTTCTCGCGCCGCAGGGCATCCTCAATATCACCAACCGTCAGATTGCGCGCCGCCAATGCTTCGTGATCCAGCCAGATGCGCATCGCATATTCCGGGCCGCCACTCACACGAATCCGCGCCACACCGCTGATCACCGACAGACGGTCCACCAGGTATCGCTGGGCGTAATCGGCCAACTCCAGGGTATTCATGCGCGTGGAGGTCAGGTTCAACCACATAATGACCTGCTGGTCAGAATCGGTTTTCTGCACCTCGGGGGCGTCGGCCTCTTCCGGCAGATTGTTGCGCACCCCGGCGACCCGGTCGCGCACGTCATTGGCCGCCGAATCCACATCGCGATTCAGATCAAATTCGATATTGATGGAGGAAAAGCCATCCTGGCTGATCGACGAAACCGTTTTAATACCCTCGATCCCGGCGATGCGCTCTTCGATGACCTGCGTGATTTTTGACTCGACCACCTCAGCCGAGGCGCCGGTGTAATTGGTGGAAATCGACACGATCGGCGGATCGACATCCGGGTATTCGCGCAGCGGCAGTCGCTCGAAAGACAACAGACCAAAGGCCACCAGCAGCAGGCTGATAACCGTGGCGAATACCGGGCGCTTAACGGCGGTATCGGATAGCAGCATGACTCAGGACTCCCGCGCCACAACCGGGCTGCCGGGACGCAGCATCAGGTAACCCTCGGTAATCAACTGATCGCCCGCCGCCAGCCCGGCAAGCACTTCCACCCAACCGGGCGTACGTATGCCCAGCTCGACCTCCCGGCGCTCGGCCAGGCCATCGCCGCCCATCAACCAGACATAGTGCCGACGCTCGATGCTCTGCAGCGCCGACTCGGGAACCATGATGCCCTCGCGCTGATCCTTGAGCAGCGACAGGCGCATCAACATGCCGGGCTTGAGCACGCCGTCGGGGTTATCCAGCACGGCACGCACCATCACACTGCGCGACACCGGATCAATGCGCGGGTTAATCGCCACAATGGTGCCGACGAAAGACTGATCCAGTGCATCACTGTGTGCATTGACGCTCATGCCGACTCGCAGCGAGCCCAGCAACAAACTGGGAATATTCAGATCCAGACGCATCACGCTCAGGTCGTCGAGACTGGTGATGGCACTGCCCGCCGAGAGGTAGGCACCAGGGCTGACTTCCCGCAAGCCAGTTACACCACTGAACGGCGCCCGCAGGGTTCGCTCGTCAATTTTTGCCTGCACTTCGGCAATTTTCGCGTCGGCCCGCTCCTTGGCACTGATGCGGGCATCGTACTCGTTGCGGGCCGCCGACTGCGTCGCCAACAGGTTTTCCAGGCGTTTGATTTCACGGTTCTGCTCGCCCAGATCCGCTTTGGCTGAGGCAAGCTGGGCCTGCTCCTCCGCCTGCTCCAACACCGCCAACAAGGCGCCTTTTTCGACATATTGCCCCTCGTCGAAGTGAAGGCTGCGAACTTTCTCGTTCACCGTGCTGGTGATCTGCACAGACTCTCGGGCGAGCAGCGTACCCAGCGCCGGCAGGCGCTCCTCAATCACTTGCGGAGCCAGCGTCTGGGTTGTTACCGACGCGGCAGGCCGGGCAGCACCAGCCGGTGCCTCAACCGACGGTTCACAGGCAGCCAACGCCAACAGGGGCAGGCAGAGGAAAAACGCGCGGCTATAGCGAGGCATGACAAACTCCTGTTTATTATCGGTCACCGCAGCACCTGCGGAGGGCCTGATACAGACCGTTAGAACCGCCTGCAGTTTCACAGGCGGCGGCCTCGCGGCAACTCAGCGCTGGGCGAGGCGGGCGTCAGCCCGGTCAACGGCGGCGCGCACCTGAGCCGGTGCGGTACCACCAGTGTGATTGCGAGCGTTGACGGAACCTTCCAGCGTCAACACCTCAAACACATCGCTGTCGATATCCTTGCTGAACTGGCGCAACTCGTCCAGCGACATTTCCGACAGGTCTTTGCCCTCGGCAATACCGTAGGCAACAGATTTACCCACCACCTCGTGGGCGTCGCGGAACGGTAGTCCTTTACGCACCAGATAGTCGGCCAGATCGGTCGCCGTTGAGAAACCGCGCATGGCGGCTTCGCGGGTGACGTCGGCGTTCACCGTAATCGCCGGTACCATATCGGCGTAGGCCTTGATGCTGTCTTTGAGGGTATCCACCACATCAAACAGCGGCTCTTTGTCTTCCTGATTGTCCTTGTTGTAGGCCAGCGGCTGCGACTTCATCAGCGTCAGCAGACTGATCAGGTGACCATTGACCCGACCGACCTTGCCGCGAATCAGCTCCGGCACATCGGGATTTTTCTTCTGAGGCATGATTGATGAACCGGTGCAGAAGCGATCCGGCAAATCGATGAAATTGAATTGCGCGGAGGTCCACAGTACCAGCTCTTCACTGAAGCGCGACAGGTGGGTCATCAGCAAGCTGCCTGCAGCAGCAAACTCGATGGCAAAGTCGCGGTCGCTGACAGAGTCCAGCGAGTTTTCAGTAGGGCGGTCAAAACCCAGCAGCGAGGCGCTGTACTCACGATCGATAGGATACGTGGTACCCGCCAGTGCCGCCGCGCCCAGCGGGCTCTGGTTCATGCGCGCCGCGCAGTCCTGCAAGCGGCTGAAGTCACGCTCCAGCATTTCGTTCCAGGCCAACATGTGATGACCAAAGCTCACGGGCTGCGCCGTTTGCAGGTGTGTAAAACCGGGCATGATGGTATCGGCTTCGCGACGAGCCAGCGCCACCAGCCCCTGCTGCAGTCGGGTCAGCTCGCTGCAGATAGCGCCGATTTCATCGCGCAGGTAAAGGCGAATGTCGGTGGCAACCTGATCGTTGCGCGAACGACCGGTGTGCAGCTTCTTGCCGGTAATGCCGATCTTGTCCGTCAGCCGCGCCTCGATATTCATGTGCACGTCTTCCAGGCTCACCGACCACTCAAAGCGACCGCCCTCGATCTCGCTGCGGATCTCTTCCAGGCCCGTCTGAATCTGCTTCAGCTCGTCTTCGCTCAACACACCCACTTTGGCCAGCATCGCCGCGTGCGCCAGCGAACCATTGATATCGTGGTGGTAAAGGCGCTGATCGAAACTGACGGAGGCAGTAAAGCGCTCAACAAACTGATCGGTGGCTTCAGCGAAGCGTCCACCCCAGGGTTTGATGGTCGGCTCTTGGTCACTCATTGCAAGGCGGGTCCTGTGTCGGTCGGGCGCGTGGCGAGCACGCTCTGAAAAGCCGCTGAGTATAGCAGAGTTCACCCCGCCGCCGAGACCTGCGAGCTTAACCTGCATGTCATATAGCAGCGCCATAATTCCCCGCGCACTCTTGCCCCTGTCAGAAAGGATCGCCGATGAACTCTGTGGATACTCCCCGCGCCAAATTGGTCGAACTGCTGTGGCAGCTTAAAACCGCCATGGAGCAGGGCAGCAACCGCCGTATTCACTTCAATAGCCTGCTGCGCGACTCCGCCTATCGCCGCGAGCTGATCGATGAGGCCGCCACCAGCCAGCAAGCGGACTTGCGCGAGCTGGGTCTTAGCTTGCGAGTACTGAACAGCGACGGCGAACTGACCCAACGCGACGCTGGGGTCAACCCGGATATCACCGAAACCGTCAGTGCGAGCAGCCGCCCAACAACACCTTCCGGCGGTCAACAGCGCAGCGCCTTGTGGGCCGTCGCGGCCTTGATACTGCTTGCGATTGCCGCCGGCATCGTGCTGCTGGATAACGGCCCGCGCCAGCAAACCGTGCAGGGCTCGCTGCGCGGCACTCAGCACTGGGATGCCGACACCCTCTGGCGGCTGAAAGGCATTGTCTATCTGGAGGGCAATGCGCAATTGAGCATCGAAGCCGGCACCGTAATCCAGGGTGAGCCGGGCAGCGCCTTGATCGTTACCCGCGACGCCACCCTTACCGCTCGCGGCACCGCCGACGCCCCCATTGTCTTCACCAGCGCCCAGGCCGCGGGTCAGCGTCAGGCGGGGGACTGGGGAGGGCTGGTATTGCTGGGCAACGCCCCGGTGAACAGCGGTGAAGCGCAGATAGAAGGGCTGCCGATGGATGATCGCCGCGGCCGCTTCGGCGGTGGCGATACCGGCAGTCATTGCGGCGTACTCGACTATGTGCGCATTGAATTTGCCGGCTATGAGGTCTATGCCAATAACGAACTGAACGGTCTTACACTCGGCGGCTGTGGCAACAACACCATCGTGCGGCACGTGCAGGTTCACCGCGCCGCGGATGACGGCATCGAAGTGTTCGGCGGCACCGTCGACTTGCAGCGCGTTGTGATCAGCGGCGCCGATGACGACTCGCTGGACTGGGATATGGGCTGGACCGGTCGCGTACAATTCATGCAAGTACTGCAGTATCCGCAGATGGGCGACAACGCCATCGAGGCCGACAACAGCGCCAGCGATCACGCCGCAACGCCGGTCTCCGCGCCCACGCTTTACAATGTCAGCCTGCTCAGTCTGTCCAGCAGTGAAAAATTTCAGCGCGGCATTACTCTGCGACGCGGCAGCGGCGGTCACTTTCACAATATGTTGATCAGCGGCTTCTCCGGCGAAGCCATCGACATTCGCGACATCAAAACCGTGTCCCGCTTCGATAGCGAGGAGCTGAGCTTCAGCGCGATGGCGATCGTGAATAACGGCCCGTATCCCGATGAGCAAGGCAAACACAACGACGACGGCGGCTTCGACGAAGCTCGCTTCTTTGCCGAGTTCGCCTTGACCGCCAACCCCGGCCTTGCCGGACTATCGGCCGACGACCCACAACCCGATTTCCGCATTGCCGCCGGCTCGCCGCTCGGCCAAGGCGCCAGCGCACTGCCTCAAGGCGAATTCTGGGACGAGGCCGCCGAGTATATCGGCGCTCTGCGACCCGGCAGCACAAAGACATGGCTGGACGGCTGGACCCAGTTCCCCAGCCGCTGACGCAAGCATCACAGTGGTTTAGTCTGCCCAGCGGCTGGCGTATGATAAGGCGCTTTAGCTTTATCCACGGACCCCAGCCCTATGTCTGAACGCACCCTGCGCATCGCCACCCGCGAAAGCCTGCTCGCCCTGTGGCAAGCCGAATACATCAAGGCTCGCCTCGAAGCCTGTCACCCCGGCCTCAAGGTCGAACTGCTGGGCATGACCACCCGCGGCGACCAGCTGCTGGACTCGCCGCTGTCAAAAATTGGCGGCAAGGCGCTGTTTGTCAAAGAGCTGGAACAGGCACTGATGGACGGCCGCGCCGATATCGCCGTGCACTCAATGAAAGACGTGCCGATGGAGTTTCCGGAAGGCCTAGGGCTGGCCATTATCTGTGAGCGCGAGGACCCTCGCGACGCTTTTGTCAGTAATCACTACGCCAATGTCGACGCCCTGCCTGAGGGCGCACACGTTGGCACCAGCAGCCTGCGCCGCGAGTGCCAGTTGCGCGCCCGCCGCCCCGACCTGAAAGTGTCCAGCCTGCGCGGCAATGTGCAAACCCGCCTGCGCAAACTCGACGACGGCGAATTCGACGCGATTGTACTCGCCTCGGCGGGCCTGATCCGCCTTGAGCTTCAAGAGCGCATCGCCGACTACATGGCCGTGGAAGACAGCCTGCCCGCCTGTGGTCAGGGCGCCGTCGGCGTGGAAACCCGACTCGATGACGAGTGGGCACGCCAACTGCTGGCACCGCTGCACGACCCCGATACCGCGGCCAAAGTCAGCGCCGAGCGCGCCATGAACCGTCACCTGCAAGGCGGTTGTCAGGTACCCATCGCCGGTTATGCCATCGATGGCGACAGTGATGGACAGCTCTGGCTGCGCGCACTGGTCGGCGAACCAAACGGTCAACGCGTGCTGCGCGCCGAGCAGCAGGGCAGCGCCGAACACCCGGAAACACTGGGCATTGCCGTTGCGGAACAACTGCTGAAACAGGGAGCGGGCGATATTCTGGCGGCGGTCTACGGTGACAGCGCACAGTAATCTCAATGGCCTGCGGGTGCTGATTACCCGCCCCGAAGGCCGCAACGAGGAACTGGCTGACGCGCTGCGCGATGCCGGTGCCAACGTGATTATCGAACCCCTGCTGCGCATCATCCCGCTTGGCGACGATGACCCCGAGTACCCGCGCGCAAGGCGTTTGCTGCTGGACCTTGATCACTACCGGCATCTTATCTTTGTCAGCACCAACGCCGTGGACTGCGGCATGGCCCTGATCGACGAGCTGTGGCCGCAGTACCCCGTGGATGTGCAATGCCACGCCGTGGGCGCCGCGACCGCCGCCGCTTTGCGTCAATGGCCCTGGCCCACCGCTGCGCTCAGCTCTCTGGACGAGGCCGGGCACGGCAGTATGAACAGCGAGTCGCTGCTGGCAATGCCTGCGCTTCAGGACGTTGCCCATAAAAAAGTGCTCATTGTTCGCGGCTGTGGCGGTCGCGAACATATCGCCCAAACCCTGCGCGACCGCGGCGCCACCGTGGACTACGCCGAATGTTACCGACGCGCCGACACCGCAGTGAGCGCCATCGAGTTACAGGCACGACTCGACGCACAGCAACCGAATGTGGTCTGCTTGAACAGTGGCGAAACCCTTCAGGCATTTTGTGCGCGTATCCCCGCTTCGCAGCGCGGCAACTACAGCGTGCTGCTGCCCAGTGTTAGGGTAGCGGATATGGCCCGGAAGGCCGGATTCAGCGAGATTATCCTCGCCGAGAATGCGGGCACGACAGCGACGCTGGCGGCCCTTTCCCAATGGCAGAGAGACCACCATGTCAGACAACGATAACAAGGATGCGCTTCCCGCCGAGGTAGACAAAAGCCCAGCCGCGCCACGCCGTCGCGGCGCCGGGCTGCTCGCCAGCCTCGCACTGATCGTCGCGCTTGCCGCCGCTGGCGGAGCCGGCTGGCTTTACTATCAACTTATTTATCTCAGCGACCAGCAGAACGCCGCCGTTGTCGCCGAGATGCAAGCTGCCCTGAACACCGCCACGAGCCGCAACGACGCCACCGACGCCGCGCTGAATCGCCAGCGCGAGAGACTGGCTGAACTCGACAGCCTGATCGACCAGCAGCAGACCATCAGCCAGCGCCAGCTTCAGCAACTCAGTGCACAGGTTCAGGAATTGAGCGCCGTCGACCGCAATGACTGGCTGCTGGCCGAAGCCGAATACCTGCTGCGCCTCGCCAACCAGCGCCTGCAACTCAGTGGCGACAGCCGCGCCGCCGCGCGACTGCTGAGCAGCGCCGATGCCATTCTGCGCGAACTGGATGACCCAGCGCTGCACCCGGTACGCAGCGAGCTGGCCAAAGAGCTGTCGGCCCTGCAAAGTCTCAGCGACATTGATATCGAAGGCCTCTATCTGCAACTGGAAGGACTGGCTGGCGAAGTCGACAAACTGGAAGCCTACGGGGCCCCGGAGTATAGCCCCGCCCCCGTCGCTGACGCCGACAGTACCTGGCAAAGCGGTCTCGCCACCGGCTTTCAACGCGCCTGGGAAAAGCTGCGCAGCTACATCCGCATCCGCCAGCATGACGATAAATTCCGCGCGGAGCTGGCTCCAGAGCAGGCCGACGCCCTGCGTGCCAGCCTGCGCATGATGCTTGAACAGGCGCAATTGGCACTGCTCGCCGAGCGGCCGACGGTTTACCAGCGCGCGCTCGATAAAGCGGCCAATTGGCTGCAACGCTATTTCCCGCTGAATGACCGCCGCGAGGCATTGGCGACTCAACTCGAAAAGCTGGGGCAAGCCGATATTCGCGGCGAACGCCCGGATATTTCCGGCTCACTGCGTGCGCTCAAGGAATACAGTAAGGCGCAGCGCTGGCAGCGCGAGGTCGGTCAATGAAACTGTTCTTCGTTGCCCTGCTTGCCCTGCTGCTGGCAGCCGGAGCCGCTGTTGCCATCCAGTATGACAGTGGTTATGTGCTGATCGCCTACGGCCACACCACGGTCGAAATGACATTGTGGATAGCCGTCGCAGTACTGCTGATCCTGCTGGGACTGGCCTGGCTGCTGTTCAGTCTGCTGCGGCGCGGTGCCAAACTGTCTGATCGCTTCGGCAACTTTCGCGGTGGCCAGCAACAGCGCCGCAGCGAGCGCGGCGTCATCGCCTATAGCCGCGGCCAGTGGCTGCAGGCTCGCCGCCTGCTGCTCTCTCCCGCCAACCGTCCAAAGCCACTGATTAACTATCTGCTGGCGGCCCGCGCCAGTCATCAGCTCAATGACTCCCGCGGCATCGACGAGGCACTTGACGCCGCAGCCCAGCGCAATCGCGCCAGCGAAAAAGCGGCCGAATTACTGCGTGCAGAACTGCAACTGGATCGCGGCCAATATGCCGAGGCGTTGAATACTCTCGACGGACTGCGCCGCAAAGACCGCGATCCGGCAGTGACCCTGCTGCTGGTACGCGCCTATCGCGGCGTGAACGACGCCTCTTCACTGCGCGCTCTGCTGCCTGAACTGCGAAAGCGCAAGCTGATGAGCGAGAACGCCATCAATACGCTGGAACTGGACGCCCTGCGCGGCGAGCTGCAGGCACTGCGGACAGCCGGCGATGCCGGCGCCCTGCTGCAATGGTGGAAGGAACTGGACCGCAACCGCGCGCCCCGCAGCGCGCTGCTGCCGGAGATCATCCCCGCACTGCTTGCGCTGGGCAACAGCGAAGATGCGCTCAAACTGCTGCGCGTGGCGATTAAGCAAGAATGGCAGGAAAGCTTGGTCATGCTGTATGCCAGCGTTCCGGCAGACAAACCCGCCGAGCAGCTCCGTCACGCCGAAGCCTGGCTGAAGAGCCACGCCGACAGCGCAAGCTTGCAACTGGCGCTGGGCCGGATCTGCCTGCGTAACGAACTGTGGGGCAAGGCGCGGGAGTATTTTGAAGATGCCCACCGACTGGCCCCCAATGCCACCATTTGCTTTGAACTGGCGCGGCTACTGGATGGCCTGGGCGAACACCCTCAGGCGGCAAATTATCTTCGCGAAGGGCTGCAACGACAGGGTCAACAGCTTCCCGAATTGCCACTGCCGAAAGCGCGCCACTAGCACTGGAGGAATCTGTGAATATTGAAGCGCTGCGAAAACTGCTCGCCAAAGGTCAGGACAATGCCATGCTGCGCTTTGGTCTTGGCAAGGCACTGCTCGACAGCGGCGAGGCTGTTGAAGCCAGCGAGCATCTGCGTGCCTGCGTCGGTCACGATCCCGATTACTCGGCCGCCTGGAAGCTGCTCGGCAAGGCTGAACAGCAACGCGGCAACACTGATGCCGCCCGCGATGCCTGGCGCGCCGCTCTGGATGCTGCCGCGCGCAAGGGCGACAAACAGACCGAGCGGGAAGTGCAGGTCTTCCTGAAAAAACTCGACAAGACCAACACCCATTAAGCCCGCAACAACTCAATGGCTCTCTGGTGGATGCAGTGTCCAACTGAAGGAGAAATGCGCCTTGACCCGCTCGTCACTCAAGGGCAGTTGAATCGGCGTGTTGCTGTGCCAAGCGGCTTGCTGGTCGAAAAAGGCCGCCGAACCCGGGTGGCCATCCTGTCCGCCCAGCATGACAAACCAACTGCTGTCTTCATCACCCAGATCGAAGAGGTAGCGCGCCGTAGAACTCATGCCCACATAGTGCTTGCCCACCGCGAACCCGTGGGCTGACTTCATCAGTGTTTCATTGGCGCCAGCGACCGGCATCTCGGCAAAGCGCCAGCGCCGCCCCAATACGGGCAAAGCCGCCAGCGGATGATTGGCCCGCAATCGGTGGACGCTCCCCCAGCGACGATAGCTATCCAGCATCCGCCTGGCAGGCGGCAAGGCCTTTCTCATGGCCTTGCGCAAGGCCTCGTCAGGCAAGCTCATCACATCGGCCACAATCAGCGAGCGAGGGTCCCAGTTGGCCGTATAAACCTCGATGTTATCGCCACCACGCAGGGCGAGCGCAAAGTGGTAAAGCAGGCTCTCAAACAGCAATGCCCCCTCGCTGTCCACACTGTAGTCACCATCCCAGTCTGCCAGGCAACGATAGCCGCGGCTGCGGGCATCGGGGATCAGTGGCAGCAGCTTGTCGCGCAGGGCGAGCGCCGTATCGCTGTGAATATCGCATTGCAGCGCCTTTAGTAGCGCGTGGTCTACCGGCCCCTCCTCCGCGAGCCGCTTGCGCAGTCGCTCGACGCGGTCGTCCGGCGAGAAGAAGCCACTGATATACACTTCTGCCTCCTGCCTGGGGCGGTTGTTCGCCGAGGCCACAAACCCTTCCGGCGGATTCACCTCACAGGGCAAGCCCAGCGTATTCACCGATTGCTGCCAGTAGCTGAGGTCCGTGGCTGGCAGCACGACATCGGCCGGGCGGCGGGCAGGGCGCCTCGGCAACTTCGCGGCAATCAACTGCCCGATATTACCGTCAACATCGGCATACACCATGTTTTGCCCGGCGACACCGAAGTCACTCAATGCCTGCTGAAAGTCGCTAAAGTTTCGGGTACGCGCCGCCGCCAGCAACGCACTGATTTCGTCGCTGGCTTGGTGGCCCATCCATTTCATGGCGAACCGGGGACGCGATTCAGTGCCGGCTTTGCCGCCGCCAAACAGCGGCGCATCACTGAGAATCGGCCCCCACTCGCTGTCGCGCACCGTGACACTGACCGGCTTTCCCCAGCGGGTTTTGAGAGTTTCTCGGCGAACGGTCAACGATGACTCGGGCACAGCACTGACATCAAACAGATCGCTCGACGCTGCATGCAGGGACGTGCCGCCCCAGGCAATATGCGGACTGCGCCCGACCATTACGGCAGGGACACCGGGCAGCATGTACCCCACGGCATTGAAGCCGGGACAGCGCAACCCCGCCAGTAACCAGAAGCCGGGCAAAACCATTGGCAAGTGAGGGTCGCCACTGAGTTTGGCAGTGCCCCCTGCGCCGCGACGGGCATCCACTGCCACCGCGTTGGAACCGCCGGGCTTACCGAACAAGCCCGACAGCCAGGCCAGACTGTCGCCACCCGGCTCACTCACTAGGCCATCAATCGGCACCGGCGGTCCGCCGCTGTAGCGCATCAACTGACGCCACAGCGCTTTCCAGTCACTGCGCTCGCGCATCGGCAGCAGCTTTGGCCACAGTCCCCAGGTAAAATCGGCAGAGTTAAGACGGCAGAGCGTCAGCAGGTCACTGACCGAGAAATGGCTGGGTGATACCCCCAGAATTTGCATTTCCTCCGGCCACTGGCGGCGCTGCCCCTGAACGCCGTCGACGACGTGATTGATCCCCGCCGCAAACCCGTCCATCCACTGACGAGCGCTGTCAGGCAATGCCGCAAGATTGTCGTCAGTACACGCACCGAGGTTGAGCACCCGGAGGGTGTGGTCCGCCCCCCGGGCGAGCGGCCCCAGCCACTCGCTAAGACGCCCCTGACTCGCCACCCGCATAAATTCCATCTGCGCCAGCCGCAGATGGGCGTGAACGATGCCCAGCCCAACGGCCAGGTCGGCCTCCGACTCCGCCTCGATAAACGGGATCATATGTTCATCCCAGCGAATGGTGATGGGCGCCCGCAAGGGCGCACCGGTCAGCGGCACCTCACTGAGCCGCTGCTGCACCGTCAAGCGACACCTCGGCGTGCTTATGTGCCCCCACAACAGTCGCCCCAAGAGGGCACCCACACCCGGCAAATCCCCAATTTTGAGCATATCCTGCGCCTGTCCCTGTCCGTTATTGCCTTGAATGGCATACGAGCAAGTAGCGCACCAACCGGGTTCGACAGAAGGTGATTCTGGGATGGCTGTCCCATATCGAGGCGCGTCTGAACAGCACAATTACCATAGTATTGTCAGATACCGGCTGTGCTATGGTGAGACCTCGCCGGGGCGATCCCTAGACTAATAAGAGGATGTTTCTACTATGGACCTGATTCGCATTCTGTTCGCTATTCTGCTGCCACCGCTGGGCGTGTTTCTGCAAGTCGGCATCGGCAAGCATTTCTGGCTCAACATCATCCTCACCCTGTTTGGTTACCTGCCCGGCATCATCCACGCCGTGTACATCATCGCCAAGAAATGACCCCGGAGGACCGGCTCCGGCGCGCCAGCCGCACAGCCGACCTGCTGGACGGCGTCTGGGGCATCCCTTTCACTCGTTGGCGCTTTGGCCTGGACGCACTGCTCGGTCTGCTGCCGGTTGCCGGGGATTTACTGAGCGCTCTGCTGGGCCTGAGTCTGGTGTGGCACGCTCACCACCTCGGCGCTCCCACACACCTCAAGTTGCGGATGCTCGGCAATATCGCTCTGGATTTTGTTATCGGCAGCCTGCCGGTGTTGGGCGACATCGCCGATATCGCCATGCGCAAGAACCAGCGCAATGCCAGGCTGCTGGAACGATGGGCGCAGCAGCAGGCAGATATACAGAGCCAAACAGGCACACATCTCTAATCATGCAGAAACAAAAAAGCCCCTTGGGGAAGGGGCAAGCTAGGGTGTAACACCACAGGGGTAGGGAAGATCAGGCCGCTTCGCTGGTTTCATCCTCCACCGAGCTGCGAATCAAATAATCGAACGCACCGAGTGCCGCGTTGGCGCCACCGCCCATCGCAATAACAATCTGCTTATAGGGGCTATTGGTCGCATCACCCGCCGCAAACACGCCCGGCAACGAGGTTTCGCCGCGGCTGCCCACGACAATTTCGCCGCGCGCAGTGAGTTCAAGGCTGCCCTTGAGGAACTCGGTGTTGGGCACCAGACCGATCTGCACAAAGATGCCCGCCAGCGACAACTCTCTGCTCTCCTGACTGACACGATCGGTGTAGCGCAGTCCAGTCACTTTCTCACCGTTACCCAGTACCTCGGTCGTTTGCGCATTGACGACAATATCGATGTTGCCCATCGAGCGCGCCTTGCGCTGCAATACCTCGTCGGCGCGCAGCCGGCTGTCGAACTCCAGTACGGTGACGTGCTGCACGATACCGGCGAGGTCAATCGCCGCCTCAATACCCGAGTTGCCACCACCAATCACCGCCACCGACTTACCCGTGAACAGCGGGCCATCACAGTGGGGGCAGTAGGCCACACCGCGGCCACGGTATTCCTGTTCGCCCGGCACGTTCATCTCGCGCCAGCGTGCGCCGGTCGCCAGCATTACGCTGCGGCTGCGCACAACGGCGTCGCCCACCGCAATCTCAATCACGCTGTCCTCACCAACACGGAGCCCGGTGGCGCGGTGACCGTCCATAATGTCGACATCGTAGTCCTGCACGTGGGCTTCGAGGTTCGCGGCCAGACGCGGCCCCTCGGTTGCCGTCACCGAGATAAAGTTCTCGATGCCCACGGTGTCCATCAGTTGTCCGCCAAAACGGTCAGCCAGGACGCCTGTACGAATCCCTTTGCGCGCGGCATAAACCGCCGCCGCGGCACCGGCCGGCCCACCCCCGACAACCAGCATGTCGAAGCGGTCTTTGTCGTTCAGCGCCGCCTGATGACGCTCGGCGGCCTTGCTATCGACCTTGCTCAAAATCTCTTTCAGGCTGATGCGCCCTTGGGAAAACGGCTGCCCGTTCAGAAATACCGAGGGCACCGCCATCACTTTCTTTTCGTCGACCTCGTCCTGGAACAGCGCGCCATCAACCATCTCGTGGCGAATATTGGGGCTGATCGCCGCCATCATGTTCAGCGCCTGAACCACGTCCGGGCAGTTCTGGCAGCTCAGTGAAATAAAAGTCTCGAAGACCAACTCACCCTCTAGCTGGCGCACTTGCTCGATGAGCGCCTCGTCAATTTTCATCGGATGACCGCCGCTGTGCAGAATCGCCAGCACCAGCGAGGTGAATTCGTGGCCCATGGGCAGGCCCGCAAAGCGCAACTCAGTGTCTTGCACGGTTGAACGCACGCCCATGGCCGGGCGCCGAACCTCTGCGCTGTCGTCACGACGCACACGGATATTGTCCGAAAGGGCGTCAATATCTTGAATCAGGCTCTCCATCTGCCGGGATTTTTCACCGTCGCCGAGATAGGCGACCAGTTCCACCGGCGTTTTCAGATTGGCCAAGTAGCTCGCAAGCTGCTTTTTCATGGTGTTGTCTAACATGCTAACTCCCGGTGTTCCGATGGTCGTGGCCGCCATCTGGCGACCACTTTGATGTTCGATGGGGCTCTGTCGAACCCCGGTGTTCGTTTAGATTTTGCCGACCAGATCCAGTGACGGAGACAGTGTCTCTTCGCCCGGCTGCCAGGCGGCGGGGCAGACTTCGCCATCGTGCTCGGCCACGTACTGGGCGGCTTGGATTTTGCGCAGCAGCTCTTTGGCGGAGCGGCCGATGCCGAGGTCGTGGATTTCGGCAACCTTGATCACCCCCTCGGGATTGATCACAAAGGTGCCGCGCAGAGCAGTACCGTCTTCCTCAATCATCACGCCGAAGTTGCGTGAGATTTTGCCGGTAGGGTCACCGATCATCGGAAACTGGATTTTGTTGATCGTGTCTGAGCTGTCGTGCCAGGCCTTGTGGGTAAAGTGGGTATCGGTAGAGACCGAGTACACTTCCACCCCCATCTCTTGAAGCTGCGCGTAATGGTCAGCCATATCACCCAGCTCGGTCGGACACACAAAGGTGAAGTCGGCGGGGTAGAACATCACCACAGCCCACTTGCCCTTCAGGTCAGCATCGCTCACCGGGATGAAGTCGCCGTTGTGGTAGGCGGTAGCGCTAAAGGGTTGAACCTCGGTGTTGATAATCGCTTTGTACATAAGATGCTCTCCTATCGGGTAAACACTGTTCGTTGAAGACAGGAACCATAGTAGGGAAGCGGGAAATCACTATCTAATCGATCGTAATGATTATTTGGATAGATTATTTCTATGATAAGCTGGAAGCACTTCCATTTATCGCGAGGCAAGCATGGTAAAAATCCGTGATCTGCAGTACCTGGACGCCGTGGCCCGCCATCAACATTTTGGGCGTGCCGCCGAAGCCTGTTTTGTCAGCCAGCCCACTCTCAGTGGGCAAATCATGAAGCTGGAGGAGCGCCTCGGCCTGATGCTGATTGAACGTCACCGGAAGCGGGTGATGCTCACCCCCGCAGGGGAGGCGTTGATCAGCCGTGCTCGTGCCGTATTGCGAGCGGCAGAGGATTTTGAAGATGCCGCAAAAGCCCTGTCTGAACCCCTTTCAGGGGATTTCCATCTGGGTTTGATCCCCACCATTTCCCCCTATCTGCTGCCGCATATCATGGGTCCACTGGGTGCAGAACTGCCCAAAGTGAACTTCTATCTGCATGAAAACCAGACCCATGTCCTGCTGCAGGAGTTGGATGAAGGCAAGCTGGATGTGGTGATTCTGTCCTGGCTGGACAGCATTGAGAATGTCGAGCGCTACAATCTGTACAGCGAACCTCTGGTACTGGCCGCGCCGCGCGATCAGCCGCTGGCAAAGCTCAGCGAAGCATCGCTGAAGGACCTCGACGGGCAGCTGGTGCTGACACTGGAAGACGGCCACTGTCTGCGCGACGAGACCCTCGACTACTGCTTTACCGCCGGTGCGCGTGAAGACCAGCGCTTTCAGGCCACCAGTCTGGAAACCCTTCGCTACATGGTCGCCAGCGGTCTCGGCATCACCCTGATGCCGCAGCTTGCGGTGCGCCCGGCCGATGAAGAGCAGGGGCTGCACTACGTACCCTTTGGCAGTCCGCCTCCCAGTCGCGAGATCTGCCTGCTGGTTCGCCCCAACTACTCACGCATGGAAGCGGTGCGCGCGATGGTGGCCTGTATTCGCCAAGCGATGTCGCCACTGCCACAGCCTCAGGCCTGAGCGCTGTCGGCAAATCGCACAGACAAAAAAAGGGCGCTGCAAGCAGCGCCCAAAATTACCTAGAGTAGGAGACTTCGCTTATTTAGTGCGTCATCCACTCTGAAAGTTCCGTCGCCGATGGCGCAAACCAGAAACTTCCGCTGACCGGCGTTGAAAAATCCGTTAAACGGTCAACAATGCCGTCCTCAGCCTTGCCAAACATACTGGCAAGAATATGTTCATATCGCGACAGTTCGGCGCTAAATGACAGGAAATACAGGCCGTGTTCACGCACACCGCCAAACGGCACGCTGCGTCGAAATAATTTCTGCGACTGGCCATTTATTTTTACATCGCTACGACTGACGTGGGAATTTTCCGGCATCACATCGTCGTCCAGCTCCACACTGTCGGGTTTGGTCCGCCCGATCACACCCTCCTGTTCGGACTGGCTCAGTGTTCGGAAGGATTCGAGACGGTGAATCCACTTCTGCGACAGCACAAAGCTGCCGCCCGCACCGATTTCCCCCTCTGGAATCAGAGCGACCTGTTTCCGCGCCTCACCATCCGGGTTTTCAGTGCCATCAATAAAGCCGCTGAGATCGCGGGCGTCGTGATACATGAAGCCGCGAATTTCCAGTGCGACCTCGGCGATCTCCTTCAGCAGGGTATCGACCGTGATGGCCGCATCAAACAGGGCACCTTCGTCATCGCCATGCAGCCACAGCAGCAGGCCGTGCTGCGTAGCCGGTGCCATGACAGCGCCGCTCCCCACAGGCGAAAATGCCTTGAAGCCCGCCGGACTGCGGCCCCCGAGCCGCTCCCAGCTCTCTTTGCCAAAGGCCCACACCACATTGAGCTGGCGGCCATCCAGCGCCTGCAACGCCCCCATCGCACGACCCAGCGCAGCTCTTGCGAGCGCACTATCGGCATCGGCATTAAACTGGTATTCCATGAACATATGGCGGCGACTGCCTTCGACAAAGATGCCGGGCTGAGGAAGACTCATTACTAGGGCTCCAAGATAGGTGAGGGCACTTTTTTAGCAGGCTGCGGCAACGCTGACAATCCCGCGCTTACCGGAGCTTGTCGATATCCAGTCGCGGAATTACACTGTTTGGCCTTTTTCCATGTCCGCTGAGGATACCGATTTGCTAAGTACGCTAGAGCAACGACGGGCACTGCTGGCAGCACCCGGTCAGCAGGAGTTGCTGAGAGATATCCGACGCGGCATAGAGAAAGAAAGCCTGCGCATGGATGCCGGCGGCCTGTTAGCCCGCACCCCACACCCCGCCGCCTTCGGCTCAGCGCTGTGCCATCCGTCGATTACCACTGATTTTTCGGAAGCACTGCTGGAATTCATCACACCGGTCAGCGAGAGTATTACCGATACGCTGGAGGAGCTGGAACGCATTCACCGCTTTGCCGCGCGCAGTATCGGTGATGAGCTGTTGTGGAACGCGAGCATGCCCTGCCATCTGCCCGCAGCCGACGACATTCCTGTCGCGCAGTACGGCAGCAGCCACTCGGCCACCATGAAAACCCGCTACCGCCTGGGCTTGGGGCACCGCTACGGCCGCAAAATGCAGACCATTGCCGGCATTCACTACAACTTCTCGCTGCCGCCCGCACTGTGGGCCGTATTGAATGACGGCAACACCGACAAGGATACGATAACCGATGGCTACTTCGGGCTGATCCGCAATTTCCGTCGCTACTCCTGGCTACTGATTTACCTGTTTGGTGCGGCACCGGCCGTCTCAAGCTGCTTTGTTAACGGCCAGTCGCACGCGCTGACGAAAACCGGTGAACACACGCTTTACGGCCCCTACGCGACCTCACTGCGCATGGGTGACCTCGGCTACCAGAGCAATGCGCAGAAGAACCTGAACATCTGCTACAACCACCTGGACTACTACATTGATACGCTGCGCGGCGCGATCACCACCTCGCACAGTGACTACGAGCGCTTCCCCGGCGACGAACAGCTGAGCAGTGGTCTGTTACAGATCGAAAACGAATTCTATAGCCCGATCCGCCCGAAACGCGTGACCGCCAGCGGCGAAATTCCGCTGGGCGCGTTGCGTCGCGGCGGCGTGGAATACATTGAAGTGCGCTGTCTTGACGTGAACCCGCTGCTGCCACTAGGTATCGACGCCCAGCAGATCCGCTTCCTGGACGCCTTTCTGCTGTTCTGTCTCTGCGCAGACAGCCCGCTGTGTGACGACGACGCCAACAGCAGCATCGCCGACAACCTGAGCAAAGTGGTAAACCGCGGTCGCGAACCCGGTCTGATGCTCTGCGAAACGGAGGGGCAAGCCCGCAGCCTGAGCGACTGGGGCGACGCGTTGCTGGACGACATCGCCCAGTTCGCCGAGATTCTCGACACCGCGCATGGCGAAAGCCGCTACCTAGAGAGCTGCGCCACCCAGCGTGCCAAGCTTCGCAATCCGGCGCTGACACCCTCGGCGCAGATCGTCGACGCCATCTTGAATCGCGACGGCGGTTATCATCCCTTCGCCCTGCGCTTGTCGCAGCAGCACAGCAAAACCTTGCGAGACGCACCACTGCTGCCTTCCGAGATCCATCGTTTTGCCGATCTTCGGGAAGACTCCATGGAGCAGCAGGCCGAGATGGAAGCCAGCAATCAAGGCAGCTTTGACGATTACCTGACGCGCTTTTACGAGCAGTATCAGACGCTGTGAACTACCTCGCCCACTTTCACCTCGCCGCACGGCTTGCCAGCGAGCGCGGGGAAGAGGGCGACGGCCTGCTGATTGGTGCCTTGCTGGGCGATCATGTAAAAGGCCCATTGCGCGGCGAGTATCCCGATGACTGGGAAGAGGGCATTCGCCTGCACCGGCGCATCGACGCGCTGACTGACAGTCACCCAGCCACCCGCGACTGCCTGCGCGCCTTTCCCGATGAATTCCGTCGCTATGCAGGCATCGCACTGGATGTCTGCTTTGATCACGTGCTGAGCCAGCATTGGCGGGATAACTGGGGAGGGGAGCGACATACACCGACGCTGGAAACCTTCAGTCAACACTGCTACCAGACCCTGCTGAGCGCCGACACTTCGCTGCCTGACAGCGCGCGACGGCAGAGCCGTTTTCTTGCCGACTACAATGTTCTTTGCTCGCTGCAAGACTGGCATAATACCCACCGCACCCTGTCGCTCATCGCCAGGCGCCTTCGTCGCCCCAATCCGCTGCAGGACTGCGCTGCCGTACTCGCACCACGACGGGCAGAGATCGAGCGCTGTTTCTTCGACCTCTATCCGGCACTGATCGACCAGCTCAGCGAGGAGTTCAAGCGCTGACCTCGCGAGCCACGTTTGTCGCCCAGCGACCCTTGTACTAGAGAGATGCCATGTCCATCAGCTCCCGCAAAATCTATCTGTTCATTCTCGCCTGCTGTGTCGGCCTGCTCGCCTATGCCCTTTACGCGCAATATGTCGATGGCCTGCACCCCTGCCCACTGTGCATCACCCAGCGCGCCTTTTTTACGCTCACCGGCCTGTTCGCTCTGTTGGGGTTGATCTTCCATCCCCAACAAACCGGTCGCTACATCACTGGCGGCTTGATGCTGGCGAGCTGCGGCGGCGGCGCGGCCGTGGCCTATCGTCAAGTCTGGCTGCAGAGCCTGCCGCCGGATCAAGTGCCCGCCTGCGGCCCCAGCCTGGAATATATGTTCGACAACCTGCCGTTCAGCGAAGCGTTCAGCACACTGATGATGGGCGACGGCAACTGCGCGGAAGTGGTGTGGACACTGTTCGGCCTGAGCATGCCGAACTGGGCGCTGATCGCCTTTGTCGGCCTTGGGCTGGCGGCCATCGCCAGCGCACTGCCCCAGGTCCGCCGCTGATGCTGGCAGGCTTTTTGACCCTGTTCGCCTGCCAGTTGGCGGGGGAGTTTTTGCAGCGGGTCCTCGGCCTGCCGCTGCCCGGGCAGGTAATCGGCATGTTTTTACTGTTTGGCCTGTTATGCCTTCGCGGCGTCGTCAGCGACCAGCCGGTGCCGGAGGGTCTGAGTGCGGGCAGCCAACGCCTGATTGAGCTGCTGCCCATGCTGCTGATGGCCCCGGCGGCCGGCGTGTTTTTTCTCGGCGCCGGCTTTGCCGACCAGTGGCCGGGCTTTATCGCCGCGGTCACGCTGGGCACTGTCTTTACCCTGATTTTCAGCGGCCTGCTGCTCAAACGCCTGGCGCGGAGCCGATGAGCGTGAGCGCGCTGCTGCACAGCCCCCTGTTTGGGCTCACCCTGACACTCGCCGCCTATCAGTGTGCGCTATGGGCCTACCGCCGCAGCGGCCAGCTCGCCGTACTGCACCCCACGATCAGCGGCGCAATCGTGATTGCCGCCGCACTGAAGGTGCTGGGCCTGGATTACTTTGCCTACTACGCAGATATCAACTGGCTCAACTTCCTGCTGGGACCGGCCACCGTGGCACTGGCTGTCCCCCTCTACCGGCAGCTGCCGCTGCTGCGGGAACTGGCTGGACCGCTGCTAATCACCCTGCTACTCGGCGCACTCTTCGCCTGTGGTTCGGCACTGCTGCTGGCGTGGTGGCTGGGCGCTACCAGCGACACGCTGATGTCACTGACCACCAAATCAATCACCACGCCGATTGCCATATCGGTCACCGAGGAAATAGGCGGCATCACCTCGGTAGCCGTGGGCTCAGTGATTCTGACCGGGGTCGCGGGGATTACCACCATCAACTGGCTGTTTGAGCGGCTCAAAATCCAGGACGACCGCCTGTGGGGCTTCTGCCTGGGACTGGCCGCTCACGCCATAGGCACCTCGCGGGCCTTTGAACGCAGCCCCGTCGCCGGTGCCTTCGCCAGCCTGGCGCTGTGCCTGACCGGTGCCTTTACGGCGCTGTTCGTCCCGCTGGCGGTGAGTTGGTTCGGGCCGCTGTAAGCCAGCGACCCGATTTTTCACATCGTTGAGATCAGAGACGACTGCCTTTCTTCTGTTTCGCCTCGGCAAACAGCGCGGCCATGGTGCCACCGCTGCCCGCACTTTGCTGGGACTTCTGCTGCGCTTTGACCGCGCGGTTGGGCCGCTCACGGCGCTGACCGCCGCGCCCTTCCGCCTGATGCTCTGAGGCACTGTCATCCAGACGCATGGACAGCGCGATGCGTTTGCGCGCCGCATCCACATCCATCACTTTCACTTTGACGATGTCCCCGGCCTTTACCACGCTATGAGGGTCTTTCACGAAGGTACTCGACAGTGCAGAGATATGCACCAAGCCATCCTGATGGACACCGATGTCGACAAATGCACCGAAGTTAGTGACATTAGTCACCACGCCTTCGAGGATCATGTCCGGCTCCAGATCCGAAATTTTTTCGATGCCGTCTTTAAACTCGGCGGTTTTAAACTCGGGGCGAGGATCGCGGCCAGGCTTGTCCAGCTCGCTGATGATATCGCTGACCGTGGGGATACCGAAGTCCGCATCGGCGTAATCTGCAGCGTTCAAGCTTTTCAGGAAGCGGCTGTCACCAATCAGGTTTCCGACTTCACGGCCGCAGCGCTGGACAATTTTTTCCACCACAGAATAGGACTCGGGGTGAACTGCCGAGCGATCCAGAGGATTCTGGCCATCCATAATGCGCAGGAAGCCCGCCGCCTGCTCGAAGGTCTTGGCACCAAAGCGGCTGACCTTCAATAGTTCCGAACGGTCACGAAATGCGCCATTCTGATCGCGATATTCAACAATATTCGCCGAAATTGACAGATTCAGACCTGACACCCGCGACAGCAGCGCCGGTGATGCGGTATTCACATCTACGCCAACGGCGTTTACGCAGTCTTCCACCACCGCATCGAGGCTGCGTGACAAGGCGGTTTGTGAAACATCGTGCTGATATTGGCCAACACCGATGGATTTGGGATCGATCTTCACCAGTTCCGCCAGCGGGTCCTGCAAACGGCGAGCAATGGAAATCGCGCCGCGAATCGTCACATCCAGATTGGGGAATTCACGGGCCGCATACTCGGAGGCCGAGTAAATCGACGCGCCGGACTCATTCACCATAATACTGGTGCAGTTCAGCTCCGGGTGAGCGGACAGCAGGGATTTCACGAAACGCTCGGTTTCGCGGCTGGCGGTGCCGTTGCCGATGGCGATCAGTTCAATATTGTGCGCCTTGATCATGGCCAACAATGCAGAAGCTGCCTCTGCCTGCTTGTTTTGCGGAGGGTTAGGGAAGATCGCCCCATGATCCAGCACTTTACCGGTAGCATCCACAGCCGCCACTTTCACACCGGTTCGCAGACCGGGGTCCAGACCGATGGTGGCACGCGGCCCGGCCGGAGCCGCCAGCAGCAGGTCTTTCAAGTTACGAGCAAACACGTCGATGGCCGCGTTGTCGGCCTGCTCGCGCAAGCGTCCAAGCAGGTCGGTTTCCAGATGCGTGTAAAGCTTGATCCGCCAGGTCCAGCGCAGCACTTCCCGCAGCCAGGCATCCGCCGCACGCCCCTCATCGTGAATAGCCAGGTGATCCGCCAGCATCAGTTCACAGGGGTGAACCTTGGCATCAGGCTCGCCCACCGTAATGCTGAGCCCTAAAATACCTTCGTTGCGGCCACGGAACATGGCCAGCGCGCGGTGGGAGGGCACCGCTTTCAGCGGCTCACTGTGCTCGAAATAGTCGCGGAATTTAGCGCCTTCCTCTTCCTTGCCCGCCATTACCGCGCTGCTGAGCTGGCCATTTTCCCAGAGATAATCGCGAAGTTTGGCAATCAGATTGGCATCTTCGCTGAAACGCTCCATCAGTATGTATTTGGCGCCATCGAGCACCGCTTTGATATCGGCAAAACCGCTTTCCGCATCGAGGTAGGGCTCAGCCTGCGCGGCGGGGTCCAGCGTGGGATCCGCCAGTAGCGCATCGGCCAGGGGGCCTATGCCTGCTTCCAGGGCGATCTGCCCCTTGGTACGACGCTTGGGCTTATAGGGCAGGTAAAGGTCTTCGAGTCGGTTTTTGCTGTCGGCCGACAGAATATCGGCCTCGAGTTCGGGCGTCAGTTTGCCCTGTTCGCGAATGCTGTTAAGGATGCTGTCGCGACGATCTTCCATCTCACGGAGATAGCCGAGCCGACTCTCCAGCTCGCGCATCTGACTGTCGTCCAGACCGCCGGTGACTTCCTTTCGATAGCGAGAGATAAACGGAACCGTCGCCCCGTCATCCAGCAGTGCCACGGCGGCACTGACCTGTGATTCCTTGACACCCAGTTCCTGGGCAATTCGGCTGGCAATAGCGTGCATAATGATAGGCCTGATACAGCGTAAAAACGCCACATTATGCAGAAACTTGGCGACGCCCGCGAGACTTTAGTCGGCGCTGCTGAGCACATCGAACAGCGCGCTGCACTCATCGTAGAAATAGCGGAAATCATCGGTGAGATAGGGCGCCACCAGCGACATCAGCTGAAAGACACCACGGTGAATGCTCAATGCATTGGGTGCATGATCCTTGCGCAGGCCGGTGTAGTTGAGCCAGTAAGTGAGCGTCAGCACCACACTGTCGCAGAGATGGGCTAACTGGCGCTCCGAGGCCGTCATCACCCCGGCACTGACCAGCTCTTCAGCGACGGCGCTCGCCGCGCGGCGCTTTAGATCCAGCAGCCGGCCGAAACGCCGGTCGATATCCGGGTAGCGCTGCAGAATGTCATTGAGATTGTGGTACAGATAGCGGTGTTTGAAGATTTGCTCAAACACAATATAGAGATAGAACCAGGCGTCCTGGGCATCCAGGCTCTGCTCAAGTGGCGCCTCAAGAATATCGACCATCTCCAGCTCAAAGCCCGCGTAAAGCTCGAGAATAATCTGTTCTTTGCCGTGGAAATGGTAATAGAGGTTGCCGGGACTGATATCCAGCTCGTTGGCAATATCGACGGTGGTCACATTGCCTTCGCCCTCATCATTGAACAGGGTCAGGCTGGCAAGCAGAATTTTATCGCGGGTTTTCATCCCTGTGGTCAATACCCCTCGACGGACAGGGCCTTACGGTGACACGCAGCTCCGAGCTTGTCCAGCCCGGCGCTGCGTGGCTGCGAGGATTATTCAGCCGCTTTTTTTGCTGCGGCTTTCTTCGCAGGTGCTGCCTTTTTTGCTACCGCTTTTTTGGCTACCGCCTTCTTCGCCGGCGCTTTGGCAGGGGCTTTGCCCGCTTTGGTCAGGGCATCGACTTTCTTGCTCAGCGTGTCGAGTTTCTTTTCGAGACGCTTCAGATCATCGGCGCTGGCAGTGTGTCCAAAACCCAAGCTGGCACGCATTTTACTGATGCGCTCTTCGATAGAGACGGTTTTACCGATACTGCTGGCCTCACCCAGTTTTTCGCGGGCCTGAGACTCCAGTTTGTTGCCTTTGTCGACCAGCTCTTTGAACAGGCGCGGAGTATCTTTACTCGCCTTCTCATAAACGTCGTGGGCCTCGTCATAGGCTCGACCGTAGGCACCTAGGCCTGCCAGCCAGATGCTCTTGGCCACTTCGCTGGCCTGTGAAGACACCTCTTTCAGGCTTTTTTTGCTGTCGTTGCTCATGGGATTCTCCAGTTAGCAGAATAAGATTCTAACGGGCGCAAAATGGCGCCTCAGTTACAAAAAAAAGCACGATGCGCATAGGGCACACCGTGCAAAGCATCGTTGCTATAAGACCTGGGTGGGGTGGTCAAAAGGACCACCGATGCTTGCTTACGATGCGACAGATTCTGCAGCTGGCGCCTCAGCAGCGTCACCTTTGCGCTGAACCAGACCCTTCACTTTTTCCAGGCTGGACTCGAGGCTGCTACGCAGTTCCTTGATGCGGGCATCAACCGCTTCACTTTTCACAGACTCAAACTTGGCAACTGCGTCGCTTTTCGTCTGGTTAAGCTTGCTGACAACCTGCTCTTTACTCTCTTCAAACTTGGCAACGGCATCGCTCTGTACTTTTTCGCCACGGCTCACCAAACCGTCAAAGATCTCGCTGCGCTTGGCGTACAGGTCTTTGTACTTGGCTTCGGTTTCTTTGATCTTGCCTTCAGTGACTTTGACCAGTTCCTGGCTCTGCTCAAACGCCTTGCCAGCCAAACCAAGTTGGGCATGAAATACATCTTTGGCTACGGTGTTGGCCTTTTCCACAAAGCTGATTTTTGCGTCGCTCATACTGATTCCTCGCTTGGGTCTTTTCCCATGTGATTGAAACATTGGCGGCGGCTCTTACGGCTGGCCACCTGTTTACCTTGCTGAGCAGACTACGGCGAAAAATTAGAAAGGGCATACTAAATCCCAAAACAATGAAAAGCGTGTCAATACAACCTCGGGTTTCCCCTAGCAAAGAAGCGCAAGAATGCGTTGCGGAAAGGTGGGCTTATTGTTTAGATTCAATAGAACGCGATAAGCAATAATAAAAAGAGAAATCCGATGACCGAACACATTCCCGCCCCGCGAGAGAAGGCCCGACCCACCGCACGCGAAATCCGCTCTCTGGCCGAAGTCGCTTCCGCAGTGTCCATGCGCAACTTCCACCGCCACCTGCACAGCGGTGATGGACATCCTGTCGTGATTGCTCCCTCATTTATGACCAGTGATATCGGCAGTGCGGTCATGCGCCAGGCACTGCGGCGCGCCGGTTATGCGGCCTATGGCTGGGAGCAGGGACTCAACACCGGTCTTCGAGAAAAGGTGTATCGCAACTACGAGCGCCATGTATTGGACCTGGTCAGTCGTCATGGCCGCAAAGCCAGTCTGGTCGGCTGGAGCCTCGGCGGCATTTACGCCCGCAGCCTTGCCCACCGGCGCCCTGAATATGTGCGGCAGGTCATCACACTGGGCTCTCCCGTCAACATCCCCGAAATGCGCGGTGTTTCCGGCCCGGTTGCCAAGCTCTATGAGATGTTGAACCCCGGCGCACTCAGCGACCCGATGTTGAGCTGGCGCGATGAGTGGAAGCGCACGCCAAACGTACCGTCAACGGCCATGTACAGTGCCAGCGACGGCATTGTGGACTGGCAGTACTGTGTACATGAGCAGCCCGGCCCACAAGCCGAAAACCTGCGAGTGCCTGCCAGCCATATGGGCATGACCCACAACCTTGCCGTGCTCTACGCCCTGTCAGACCGGCTTGCGCAGGCCGAGGGCAAGTGGCAGCCCTTTTCACTGAGCGGTATTCGCCAGCACCTGTACGCGGTCAGTCATACCCTGCAAACCGCCTGAGCCCTTTTCCAGGACATAAAAAAAGGGCAGCCTGCGCTGCCCTTTCTCATTACCACCTTTCAGTGGCACCCAGACGATCAGCCTTTGGGGCCCGCCTCAACAATGGCGTCAGAGACATCAAACTTCTTGATGTTTTCCTGGAACAGCTTGGCCAGTTTCGCCGCCTCGGCGTCGTAAGCCGCTTCGTCACCCCAGGCTTTACGCGGATTGACATACTTGTCGTCAACACCGGGAATCGACGCGGGAATGGTCAAGTTGAGAATATCCAGCTTCTCAGTCGCTGCACCTACCAGTGCACCGCTTTGCGCTGCGGCAACCACAGCACGAGTGACCGGAATCGGGAAGCGTGAACCCGTGCCACCGGCTGCACCAGAGCCACCGGTCCAGCCGGTGTTGATCAGGTAAACCTGTGAGTCGAAGTCTTCGATACGCTTCATCAGCAGTTCGGCGTAGTCACCGGCAGGACGCGGCATAAACGGCGCGCCAAAGCAGGTTGAGAACGTCGGGTGAATACCGGCTTCCGCACCCAGCTCGGTGGAGCCAACGCGTGCAGTGTAACCACTCAGGAAGTGGAAGGCCGCTGCTTCTTTAGACAGAATGGAGATCGGCGGCAGTACGCCAGACACATCGCAGGTCAGGAAGATAACGGTTTTCGGCTCGCCCGCCGCATTTTCAATCACACGCTTCTCAACGTGCTCCAGCGGGTAACAGCAGCGGCCGTTTTCGGTCAGGCTGGTGTCGTCGTAGTCTGCAGTGCGGCTGTTCTGATCGATCACCACGTTCTCAACAATCGCGCCAAAACGAATCGCGTCCCAGATAATGGGCTCGTTCTTCTGGCTCAGGTTGATGGTCTTGGCGTAGCAGCCGCCTTCGACGTTAAAGACTGAACCTTTCGACCAGCCGTGTTCGTCGTCGCCGATCAGGTAGCAGCTGGGATCCGCAGACAGGGTGGTTTTGCCGGTGCCGGACAGACCGAAGAACAGGGTGGTATTGCCTTGCTCGTCAACGTTGGCGGAGCAGTGCATCGGCATCACGTCTTTCTCGGGCAGCAGGAAGTTCTGCACGGAGAACATCGCCTTCTTCATTTCACCGGCATAGCGCATGCCGGCCAGCAGCACTTTGCGCTGGGCGAAATTGATGATGACAACCCCATCCGAGTTAGTGCCATCACGCTCGGGATCACAAACAAAGCCCGCGCAATTCAGAATGGTCCACTCTTCCTTGGCCTTGGGGTTGTATTTTTCGGGGCGTACAAACATGTTGCGGCCGAACAGTCCCTGCCAAGCCGTTTGAGTATTCACCACCACGGGGATGTAATGATCTTCGTGTGCACCCACGTGCAACTGAGACTGGAAAGAATCGTGATCTGCCAGATAGTCTTCAACCCGCGTCCACAGCGCGTCGAATTTCGCAGCATCAAAAGGACGGTTTACGCTGCCCCAATCAATGGCATCCGCCGTTGAGGGCTCTTGAACGATAAAGCGGTCGCCGGGAGAGCGGCCGGTGCGCTTGCCAGTCGTTACAACCAGTGCGCCGGTGTCGGCGAGTTGACCTTCGCCACGAGCCAGTGCCTGCTCGATAAGCTGGGCGGGGGTTAAATCTTTATACACGGTGGTTTCAGCAGTCATTATCTAAGTTCCTGTCACATAGTCTGGGGAGACAGTTCGGAGGTCACTGTGATCGGGGTAAACCCCCCGCGCGGGTGGCCAAATTTTGAAGGCCGGTATTATTGCAAAAATCCCCCGGCAGCGCTAACCCTCAGCGCGGCCGAAAAGTGTCGATTTTGGGTTTTTTTGCACTCTAGTGACGTGTACTTCCGGCAGCGTCGCCAAACAGCCCGGCCACTTGCACCGGCGTGAAGTGGAATTGACGGTGGCAGAATTCGCAGTGACTTTCGATTTGCCCCTGCTCGGCGAGGATTGAATCCAGCTCGTCCCGGCCCAGTGACACCAGCGCGGCCTCCATGCGTTCCTGACTGCAACTGCAGCGAAAGCGCAGACTTTTGGGTTCAAACAGGCGCAACGGCTCCTCGTGATAGAGCCGGTAAAGCAAGTTCGCCGCATCGAGCGTCAGTAACTCATCCTCACTCACGGTATCGGCCAGCGTCGTCAGGTGCTGCCAGGTCTCTGGATTGCTGTGCTGAGTAGGCAGCTCCTGCAACAGCAGCCCCCCTGCCGTATCGCCGTTAGCTCCCAGCCAGATTCGTGTCGCGAGCTGCTCACTCTGACGGAAATAGGCCTCGATACAGGCCGCCAGGTTATCGCCATCAAGACTGACGATACCCTGATAGCGACGCCCCTCAATCGGGTCGATAGTGATGGCGAGCTGACCATTGCCGAGCAGCTCGTGGAAGCTTTCACTCATTGCCTGCCCCGCATCCCGCGCAATACCGCGGATATCACCATCGGAGTTGGCCTCAGCCATAATCAGCGGCACCTGTCCGTCCCCGCGCACCTGCAGTATCAGGCTGCCACGAAATTTAATGGTGACACTAAGCAGAGCCGCCGCGACCAGAAACTCGCCAAGCAGGCGGGCGACAGCGGGAGGGTAGTGGTGGTTGTCGAGCATTTCCCGATAGCTGCCGGAGAGCTGCAAGTGCTCACCGCGCACGTCACTCCCGTCGAAAATAAAACGGTGCAATTGGTCACTCATGGCGCTTAATCCTGTTGTTCGCGGAAGCGATGAATCTGGCGGCGCTGCTTTTTGGTCGGCCGCTCGTTGCTGATAATGCCAGCGGCCGGACCCAGCGCTTTGCGCTCGGCTGCCCGGCGCTCGCGCTGGCTGATGCTGTCGTCGGTTTCCCGGTAGAGCAGGGCAGCCTCCGGGGCTCCACGGCGCTGATCCGACAGCGCCAGCACTTCTACCTCGCGCTCATCCCAGCCGGTGCGCAAAGTGAGTAAGGCACCCAACTCCACCTCTTTGCTGACTTTGCAGCGGGCGCCATTGTAGTGCACTTTGCCGCCCTCTATCGCCTGTTTGGCGATACTGCGGGTTTTGTAGAAACGTGCCGCCCACAACCACTTGTCTAGGCGCACGCGCTTGCTGCTGTCGTTCAATCTCAGTCTCTTGGGGGTATGGGCAGAATTTCGTCGAAATGATCAATGGCCGGATAGCTTACCGCCTCTCGCCGCGGGGCGCGACTGTCCGGACGACGCATGGTTATCAAGTGAGAAATGCCGTGGCGTGCCGCGGAATCGAGCACCGTTGCGGTATCGTCGATCAGTAGACTGCGCGATGGCTCATAGTGCCAGTGATCAGCCAGACGCTGCCAGAAGGCGTCGTCTTCCTTGGGCAGGGCGAGTTCATGGGACGTGATAATGCGCTGTACCCACTGGCCGAGCCCGGTTTTCTCCAGTTTGATATCCAACCCGCCTTGATGCGCATTGGTCACCAGCCACACCTCGCGACCGCTCTCTTGCAGCGATTCCAGAAACCGCTGCGTGCTCGGATGCATACAGATCAGGTGGCTGATTTCACGTTTAAGGGCGGTAATGTCCAGGCGAAGTTCCTCGGACCAGTAATCCAGACAGTACCAGTTGAGCGAGCCGCGCTGGGCCATGATTTTATCAATGAGGATCTTGCTGACAGACTCCAGCTCGCCGCCATGAATGTCGACATAGCGCCTGGGCAAATGCTGGGTCCAGAAGAAGTTGTCGTAATGCAGGTCGAGCAGTGTACCGTCCATATCCAGCAGGACGGTGTCGATCTCGTGCCAGTTAATCATAGTGCGTGCCGCGCTCCCGGTGGCGGCACGCAGGAGACGTTAGCGCGCCGCGGTTGTCCGCAGTGACTGAAGGCTGAGCGCCTCCTTCATATCGATGGTTTCAACATAGTTGACGTTCAGCCACCACTCGTCGCGGTTACTGCGAAATTGATCGATAGGACGTCCGCCATAGCGGGCCTCGCTGAATACCGACGACGCTGTCACATTATTTGCAGCCATGGAAAACCCTCTCTAGTACTCGCCCCACAGGGCAGCCGCTGAGTGTTCACCATAGCCAGCGTGATTGAAGCGCAGTATAGGGAAAAGCCCGTAATCCGTGAAGAACGAGAGCAAAATGCGCACTGTGCACGCTTTTAGGATACCGCCGTGAAGGAGGCTCTCTGGACGACACCCACAACGAAAAACCCCGCGACTGGCGCGGGGTTCGGAAATAAGGCATACACCTGAAAAACAGATCAACTGGCAGCGCGCAATTTCGCCAGACACGCCGCACCGCTGGCAATATCAATATGCTCGGCATAGTCCACATTCAACCACCAGTCGCTATTGCGAAAGCTGGCACGCAAAGGGCGGGCAATGGCGGCCTTCTGAACAAAAATACCCTCCGGCGCCTTGGCTTGCGGAGCTTGTGATGATTGCGCAACGGATGCCATGTCGAGTCCCCCTGATAATTCGCTATCTCTATGGAGAGTGACTTTAGCAATCTCCCGCATCGCCCTGAATAAGGAGTATCCGTTAGCGGGAATTACTTAGATCATCCAGCGTTGCCCGAGGGAATATCACAGAACGCCAACCCCTTGTCAGCACGGGGCTCTTGGGGCATCCCCAACACCTGTTCGGCGATGATATTGCGCATCACTTCGTCCGTTCCCCCGGCTAGACGAATACCCGGGGCGAACAGCAAGGCCCGCTGGAAGTGGGCCTGCTGCTCGGCGATATCCGGCTCCATAATACTGCCGCCTTCGCCCATGAGCTGAAGCGCATAGTGCGCAATATCCTGGTTCATTGCGGCCCCCACCAACTTACCCAACGCGGCCTCTGCGCCAGGCATTCCGCCTTTCGCTACGGCCGTCAGCATACGGTTGGTTGAGGCGATAATACCGGCATGCTGGCAGTACCAGTCCGCCAGACGCTCGCGCACCGCCGGGTGCTCACGCGCTGGCTGCTCGCCGAGATCAAGCTGTTTCACCAATGCGAGAAACTCGGGAAAACCGTCCGGCTGAACGCCGGAAATGGCCAATCGCTCGTTCATCAACACCAACAGTGCCGCGCCCCAGCCTTCGCCAACCTCGCCAAGCCGCTGGGCATCCGGAATTTTGGCATCGTTGAAAAAGACTTCGTTAAAGTGGGCATCGCCATCCATCTGTTTGATTGGACGGACCTCCACCCCCGGCTGATGCATATCGATGTAGAACATCGTCAGGCCCCGGTATTTCGACACCGTCGGGTCGGTCCGGCACAAGACGATGCCGTAATCTGAATGCTGGGCCCCGGACGTCCATATCTTTTGGCCGTTGACCGTCCAGGTGTCGCCCTCTCTTACCGCACTGGTACGCAAGCCGGCAACGTCCGACCCGGCACTCGGCTCCGAAAACATCTGGCACCAGACGTCTTCCGCACTGGCCATCCGCGGCAGAAGCGCCTGACGCTGCTCCTCCGGCGCAAAATGCATGATGGCAGGCCCACAATTACCAATGCCAATCACGAAATAACCATCGGGCTCCGCGTAGTGCGCAACCTCCTGCGACCAGATCACTTTATGGATCTGACTCAGACCCGCGCCACCGTATTCTTCAGGCCAATCCAGACAGGCGTAACCTGCATCGGCAAGCTTTTTGTACCAGACCTTTGCTTCGTCAAAGAGCGCGGCTTGTGACTTGCGGCTCTCGCCCTCCCGTTTAGGCCGGGCATTGGCATTCAGCCACTGGCGGACAGCCTCACGGAATGCCGCTTGCTCTGGAGTATCGTTAAAATCCATCAGTCAGTCCTCTCACGCAGCCAGAATTTGTTCAGCCAGTCGATGCTTCCAGACACGCATCCCCCCAAGCAGGGTGGACAGCAGTTGCGCCCGGCGATAATAAAGATGGCAATCAAACTCCCAGGTAAAGCCCATTCCGCCGTGCGCCTGGATGTTTTCCTTGCTGCACAGGTAGTAAGCATTGGCAGCGCTGACGTACGCGGTGGCCGACGCCAGCGGCAATTCATTCACGCCGTCGGTCATCGCCCATGCGCCATAAAAGGCGTTGGACTTCGCCAACTCTTTCGCCACGAACATATCCGCAAGCTTGTGCTTTATCGCTTGAAAGGAGGCCACTTGCCGACCGAAGGCGTAGCGACCCTCGGTATAGGCCTTCGCCATGTCGATCGCCGCCTCGCAGCCGCCGACTTGCTCGAAACTCAGCAGCACAGCGGCCTTATTGACCACCGACGCCAAAACGTCTTCCAGAGCCCGCTCTCCTGCCAAGGGCTCAGCCGGTGTTGCATCAAGAGTGATTTCGGCAAGTGGCAAACTGGGATCGACAGAAGCCAGCTTGCGACGCTTCACGGAAGAGTGCCCCAGATCCACATAGAAGAAGGCCGCACCCGACGCCCCCTCTGCGGCAACAACGGCAAAGGTCGCGGAGTCTCCATGCAGAACACCCCGAGCAACACCGCTCAGCGCGTTGTCGCCAGATACCCGCAAGGGGGCAACGCCGGTTCGGCTGTCAGGCAGGACAGCACATCCTATCGCCTCGCCACAGGCCAGCACCGGCAACCATTCAGCCTGCTGCTCAGCAGACGCGGCGGCTTTTATGAGCTCAGTGGCAAAATAGACCGATGCCATGAAGGGCGTGGGCGCCAATGAACGCCCCAACTCCATGGCCGTGACGCAGAGTTCCAGATACCCCAGGCCCAGTCCGCCATTGGCCTCATCGATCGCCATCGCGGGCCAACCTAGGGACACCATCTGTTGCCACAAGGCATCAACCTCAGGAGGCGAAGACTCCAGACTGTCGCGCACCAGCGATGGCGGGCACTCTCTGCCCAACATCAGCTTGGCCTGCTCCTGAATCGTCTTCTGGTCGTCTGAAAAATCGAAGTTCATATTCCCGCATCCAACCGTTTAAAGGGAGGTATACGCCGATAGATGGCAATCGGAGCGTCAAGGCATTACGGGCGTGGCCACACTCATGAAATCAGGGAGGGAGAAACAAAAAAGGCCAGCAAATGCTGACCTTTTATGGAAAGGGGTGTTGAACAGCGATCAGAATCGCAGTGCGCGAAGGCTGGCGTGGAAATCTTCCTTGCTCACCGGGTGCTGACGGTAAATCAGTGCCAAACGACCGGCCAGCGGCACCAGATCATCCAGACTGACCGACTTGCCGGTGCTGCGGTTGTACTCGCTAACCGGCTCGCGCAGCAATTCACGCCACAGGCGATCCGATTCCGCATTGTCCAGATGGGGCATGATTTCTGTGGCGTTGCGGCCGCTGGTAAACTCCAGACGGCTGTCTTCTTCGGGCATGTAGTTAGCCGCGAACCAGATGCACTCTTCCAGCATCTGCGGAAAATCGTCGCGGTACTGCTCTACGACACTTTCCAGACGCTCGAACATACGGCTGCGCTCAATATCAACCAGCGCCTCGATAATATCGGCTTTGCCAGTGAAGTAGCGGTAAACCGTGCGCCGGGTAACGTTGGCGACATTCGCGATATCTTCAATCGTTGTCGACTTCACGCCCTTGGCGGTAAAACAGCTAACCGCTGCTTCCAACAACAGTTTTTTACCGGTCTTCAGGTCATCAACACGGGCGCCACTGCCCCAACGCTTGTTTGTTTTCATATATAGACGCTCTGCACTTTAGTACAACACAATTTCTAACGGCTCTTTTGAGTGTCACTATGCTAGCACGCTGTATCCTTGCCGATGAGTGGAAAATGTCCAAAACACCTAAGGGATTATACGTACACAATGTGACATAGCCCGCAAGCCGTGACGCATGTCATAGGTATAGATACTAAAAAGCGCCAATTTCTCCCATCAATCGCGGCGTGACAGTACGCAGTGGCCTCGGCATAATGCCGCACTACACCGAAGAGGATCCCGCGCATGCCATACGCCAAGATTACAGGATGGGGCAAATGTGTTCCCCCAGCCGTACTCAGCAACGAAGACCTTACGACCTTCCTCGACACCTCAGACGAATGGATTTCCAGCCGCACCGGCATTAAAGAGCGACGCATATCCCACGTCTCTACCGCCACGCTGGCGAGTCTCGCCGCCAAGCGCGCGCTGGCAGCCGCCGATCTCGACCCCAGTGAACTGGACCTCATTATTATGGGCACCGCCTGCCCGGACACGCTGATTCCCAACTCGGGCTCAATGGTTCAGGACAGCATCGGCGCCACCAATGCGGCGGTATTTGACTTGAATGCCGCCTGTACCGGCTTTGTTTACGGGCTGAGTGTCGGCACCGCCATGATCCGCTCCGGTGCCATGAAAAAAGTGCTGGTTATCGGCGCTGACCGGATTCCCTACTTCCTCGACTACACCATGCGCGATGTTGCGGTACTGTTTGGCGATGGCGCCGGTGCGGTCATTCTTGAAGCCGATGACGAAGAAAGCGGCATGATTGCCGAACGCCTCGGCTGCGATGGCGACGCCCGCGGTATCTTGACCGCCCGTGACGCTGGAACCGTGCGCGAGCGCTTCTCCGGCATAGACGGCTACTACGACATCAACTTTGAAGGGCCGGAAATCTTCAAACGCGCGGTGCGCGGTATGGGCGAAGCAGTTAACGATGTACTGAGCAAAAGCGGCGTAGCGGCTGAAGACATCGACCTGCTGGTGCCACATCAGGCCAATGTCCGCATTATCGAAACGCTGATGAAACGCCTCAAAGCCCCCGAAGAAAAGGTGGTGGTCAACATTCAGAAATACGGCAATACCTCAGCCGCCACGGTGCCCATTGCCCTGTGCGAAGCGCTGGAAGAAGGCCGTGTTAAACCCGGTGATCACATCCTGACGGCGGCGTTTGGTGCGGGCCTGACCTGGGGCGCGGCGCTGATTAAGTGGGGCGATCGGGTGACCCCCCTGCGCGAGTGTGAGGACGACCTTCCCCCCAGCAATCAGACCGCACTGGAGCTGCTCAAGCCCTGGATCGACGGTTGCCGGGAAGCCGTTGCCCAGAAGGCCAAAGCAGAGTAAGTCCATTCAGTCAGTGGCAGGCCGACTGCCACTGACTGAGCTGCGCCACCGCAAGCCCTGCACTGTGCCAGGCACCCTCAACACCTCCCCCGGAACACCAATCTCCCGCCAAGACAATTCGCTGTTTTTCGTCGATACGCGCGGCGTCAGGCATCTGCATGCGCTGACCGGAAACCAGCTGCCAGCGCTGCCGGTCGCAATGCAACAACACCGGCAAATGCACCAGTTGCCCCAGCGCTTCCAAACACGGCAACAGGGTCGCCTCCAAAACCTTGCCTTGAAGTGCCTCGCAGGCGGCGGGCAGCAGTTGCAGTGAGTAACAGGCGCGGTGGTCTCGCCCCGGTAACGACGACAGGTGCACAAGTCGCTGGAAAAGCGGGTGCCCGACAAACTCGACAATGTCGGGTAAGTCCAGCGGTGCATCGAACTGCAACAACAGGGTCCAACCGGGCTGCCAGTGACAATCGATGTTCAATGAGCTGGCGGCAGGCAGCAAGGCCTGACTCTGGGGCGCAGGCGCCGCAAGTACGACTCCCGCAAAATCACCGAGGAACTGCTGATGCTCATCGATCAGCTTACCGCCCTCAACGCTGGCGACTCGGCAGGCCCGGCGGATATCAAGACCTTCCGCCAGATAGTGACAAAGTCCGTTATTACTCGGCGCCACAAGGTAATGCTGCTGATCCGGCAAGGTCTGCACCGTCCCATCCTGCCATCGGCAAGCACTGAAGCGCCGTGCCACCAGCAAGCCCTGCTCCTCGAGCTGCCCCCATTCGGGTGGCGGGGTCTGAACCGTCAGGAAGGGCGCGCCGATGTCTAATTCTCCCCACACGTGCTGGCGTCGAGCCAAGCGCCCCCCCAGGCCGCGGGATTTTTCGAAGACCGTGCAGGCAATGCCGAGACGGTTCAGGTCTCGGGCGCAGAGCAGGCCTGCAACACCGGCGCCAATAATGGCGACCTGGCTCATTTCAGCGGCTTTTGCAGCACGAATTGATAGACGTCGATAGAGCCCGCCCGAAATCCGCCCTCACAGTAGCCGAGGTAGTATTTCCACATTTTTCTGAAGCGCTCGTCAAAGCCCAATGGAGCAATCTGCGACCAGTTCGCACTGAACGTGCGATCCCACTCGGCTAAGGTATCTGCGTAGGAAATACCAAACGGCAGCTCGCTGTGCGTAGCGAACCCGGCCTTGGCGGCATAGTCACGGAACAGCTCCGGACTCGGCAGCATGCCGCCCGGGAAGATATAGCGCTGAATGAAATCGGGATTATCTCGATAACCCTCGAAGCGCTGGTGATCTATGGTGATGACCTGAATCGCCGCTCGGCCACCGGGCTTCAGGCGCTTGAAAAGGGTAGCGAAGTACGTGGGCCAGTATTGCTCGCCCACCGCTTCCAGCATTTCAATCGACACAATGTGGTCGTATTCGCCCTTGGTGTCCCGGTAGTCAGTCAAGCTGAACGACGCCCGGTCCTGCAGCCCGGCATCCTGAATACGCTGCTTCGCATAGGCGAGCTGCTCTTCAGACAGAGTGATACCATCTAGGTGTACATCGTGCTGGCGACACAGTTGCTCAGCAAAGCCTCCCCAGCCACAGCCCACTTCCAAAATTCGCTGGCCGTCTTTTACCCCCAGCTCATCAATCAGCCGCTGGTATTTCCGCTGTTGTGCGGCGCCGAGATCCGTGACGCCCGACTCATACAGGGCGGACGAATAGGTCATGCTGTCATCGAGCCAGGTTTTGTAGAAGTCGTTGCCCAAGTCGTAGTGGTAGGCAATATTGCGACGACTGCCGCGCTTGCTGTTGGCGTTGCGCCGATGTTGCCAACGCTGCAGCCAACGTTTCAGGCGACCGCCCTCCAGCATATTGCCGAAGTCGCTTTCATTGACCACCACCCACTCGATGAGCGCTGCCAGATTGGGGCTGTCCCAGTCGCCATCCATAAAGGCTTCGCTCCAGCCCACCGAGCCACCGCTGAGCGCCTTGCGCAGACTTTTCCAGTTGTGCAGGTGCACATGCGGAGCGAGACGGGCATCACTGTGCTCGCCAAATTGAAGCGTGTTTCCGTTGGGCAGGGTGAGTGTCAAGATGCCGCGCCGGGCATTGGCCAGTGGCGCAAGCACCCTGGCCAGCAGTTTTCCCTGAGAACTAACCCACCAGCCTGAGCTGAGCTCTGGGTTTGACCGCACGAGCGCTGATTTCATGGAGATTCCTATCGAGTATCGGAAGTTTGGTTTATTTACCGATACGCGTAACCGGCTGATCTGGTTCAGCAGGACGCGGCAGAATTCTCATTCCTTTTATATAGAGTTTAAGCGCTTGCCAGTGAATCGCCAGCATCACCTTCACCGTCATAAACGGCAGTCGACAAAAACTGGCCAGCAAGGCCCGATCACTCAGCGCTCGTCGCTCACCCCGAAACATCGCATGCAGCAGAGCGCCGTCCTGATCCGTTTCACGGATCGCCACCGCCAAGCGCTCGTCAGGGCGGCGCAGCCGGAAGTGATATCGCGCCTGCATGGGGATGAATGGCGAGACATAAAAGCCCTTGTCACACTGCTGGCGAAGGACTGAGGAACGCGAACTGCGCTCCTTGTCTGCAGGAATCAGGTAGCTATGGCGCTGACCGAAGGTATTGCTGACCTCGTAGAGCACTGCGTAGAGTTCGTCGCTGGCGTCGTAACAGTAGTAAACACTCAAGGGATTGAAGGTATAGCCCAGAATACGCGGATAGCAGAGCAGCTCCGCCCGGGCGGCCGCGGCCACCCCGTGTTCAGCCAGCAGTGCCTGAAGGTAGTCCTTGGGAGACTGGCCCGAGCCCAGGCCGAAGTCGCGAAAGTAAAAACTGAATAGATTGAAGCGATTCAGTGAAAACAGGCGGCAGCGCGATGCAACTGCCGACAATTCGTCGAGATCAAACAGAAAGCTGTCGACGCGATAGACAAAACGGTGGTGCACCGGACGAAAACGGCGGTGCAGTACTTCGCCACGGTACAAGGCACTGCGCAGCAAGCTCATGCTGCAGAACTGATTCCCGCGGTCAATGGCGGGAGATTGACCCGATCCGACGCGGCGTCGACCTGCCAGGGGCGCGACATATTGCCAACGCGCTCGGCCACCGCCAACCCCGACTGAATGCCATCTTCATGGAAACCGTAGCCAAAATAGCTGCCACAGAACCAGCTGCGCTGCTCGCCTTGCAGCGACCAGAGTTCCGGTTGCGCCCTGAGTGCCGCATCGTCAAAAACGGGGTGGTGATAGTTGAACTGCCGGTACACTTTACTGGCGCGCGGCTCGACCAGCGGATTCAGTGACACCACCACAGGCTCCGCACAAGGCAGGTGCTGCAGTGCGTTCATCCAATAGCTCACCGACACTTTCTGGCTGTCACCCGTGGTGTCAGCCATGTAATTCCAGCTTGACCACACCTCGGGCAGCCTCGGCATCAGGCGCTCGTCACAATGCAACACCGCGCGGTTTTCCTCGTAGCGGAACGCGCCCAGCAGACGGCGCTCCTCAAAACTGGCATCGGCCAGCATGGCCAGAGCCTGATCGGCATGGCAGGCGAAAACAACCTGATCAAAACGCTGCTGATGGCCCTGAGTATCGTGAACCACCACATGGTCCGCAAAACGCTCCACACGCGTCACACCGCATTGCAATTTCACGCGGTCGCCCAGCTCGCTACCAATACGATTAACGTATTCTCGTGAGCCGCCAATGACCGTGCGCCATTGTGGCCGATCGCGCACTTGTAGCAGGCCATGATTATCGCAAAAGCGCAGAAAGGTTTTGGCGGGATATGCCAGCATTTGATCGACGGGCGTCGACCAAATCGCCGCCCCCATGGGCAACAGGTGGTCGTCGCAGAAGCCGGGGCCGAATTTTTCCTTGCGTAACAGCTCGCCCAACGACAGCTCGTCGGGCAGGCTGCTGAGCCAGCCTTCGCTCTCGCGATAGAAACGCAGCAGGTCAAAAATCATTTTCCAAAAGCGCGGGCGCAGCAGGTTGCGTTTCTGCGCGAAGAGCGTCGAGATCGAGTCTGATCCCGAGTACTCCAATCGCCCGTTGTCCAGGGACACACCGAAGGACATATCCGTGGCCAAAGACTTAACCCCCAGTGCATCGAACAAGGCGATCAGATTGGGGTAGCATTTTTCGTTGAACACAATGAACCCGGTATCCACCGCGATCGTGCCGGCGGTGGTCATAATGTCCACGGTATTGCTGTGTCCCCCCAGTCTTTCGTCTTCTTCATAGAGAGTGACCTCATGCTCCTTATTCAGGAGCCAGGCACAACTCAAGCCGGAGATACCGGAACCAATAACGGCGATTCGCTGCGAATTATTCATAAAGCCAACTACAACTGTGATCTCGACAAGTGAGTTATACGTAAGCCGTTACCGAAGTGATGATAGCGACGAAGGGATTATTACACTCTCATGGACATTGTATGTCATTACTCTACTCCTCTGCATCGGGATCTCAGACCGTGAAAAAGACCACGGTTAAGGACTTGCTTAAATACGCACTTCCCGGACTACCCCTGGCCAGTCTTGGGCTTCCCTTCTATATATACGCGCCGGTGTGGCTGGCGGAACAGGGCGGCTATGGCTACGCCACGGTCGGTGCGCTGTTCTTTCTCGCCCGTATTACCGATGTGTTTACCGATCTGCCGACGGGCGCGGCTGTTGACCGATTCGGCAGCCGGCGATCACTCTGGCTGCTTGGATGGCTGTTGATGGCACTGAGCGCAGCCGCCTTGATGGGCGTCAGCCACCCCTGGCCCAGCGGCCTGATGCTGCTCAGTCTCGTCACGCTGATGCTCGGCTGGACGATGATCAACGTGCCCTGGCTGGCACTTCCGGTGCTACTCAGCAGGAATGACAACGAACGGCTGGCCTTCAACAGCGCCCGCGAGGCGATGCTGCTCTTCGGTACGCTGATTGCGATGCTGGCCCCAGCCATCCTCGACGCCCGCAGCCTTCCTGTTGCCGCTGCGGGCATGCTGCTGTTTTTGCTGGTGGCCATCACAGCACAAGGCAGCCACCGCCCAACTGGCGCTCAACAGCGCCGATTCGGAGAGCTGCTCGGCGACCGCCGAGTTCGCGCACTGGCGCTGCCCTGGTTCGTCAATATGCTGGCCAATGCCATCCCCGGCACCGTACTCGTATTATTTATGCGTGAAGTCCTGGAAGCCGAAGCGATGATCCCCGCGGCACTGCTCAGTTATTTTCTCGCCGGGCTGCTCGCCGTTCCCGCGTGGTATGCGCTGGCCCGCCGCTGGGGAAGCCTGAACTGCTGGCGTCTGGGCCTGATTCTCTCCGCCATACTGTTCGCGCTCGCCGTCGGCCTATCTGCGGGCGATGCCTATGCATTTATCGCGATCAGTATTGGCACCGGCCTGATGCTGGGCGCCGATCAGGCGTTGCCGTCAGCCATGCAAACCGGACTGGCACGCCAGTTGATGAACGAATCCGATGCCACCATCGCCGCCCGGCTCTTCGCACTCTGGAGCATGCTGGGTAAAGCCGCGATGGGCCTGGCCGTGGGTATTGGCTACCTGTGGCTGGGCAGTCAGCTGCAACCCGCCCAATCAACCGTGCCGCCGGACTGGGCGATTACCGCCGCGTACGTCGCGGCACCGGTCGCACTCAAAATTCTGGTGTTTTTCATGCTGGGCAGACCCCAGCTGCGCTATCTGAATGAGGAGGTGCACAATGCCTAAGCAATTCGTCGCCGTCATACTGACCCTGCTGAGCACTACGCTGCATGCCACACCGTGGGAAACCGTAGCCGCAGACCGTTTCAAGCTGCTGTGGAAAGAACTGACCTATACCCAATTGCAGGTCGATCCTCGTCAGGATGCACCGGCCAACAATGACATTCTGTCGCCCGGCTACAGCAAACAAATTATTATCGAGTACGCCCTGTCAGTCTCTGCCGAGCGCTTCCGCGACCTAACGCAGGAGCAGCTAGAGGACACCTACGACGATGCACAATTGGCCCCGCATCGAGACGATATCGCCCGCTTCAACAGCTGGTATCTGGGCGTAGAGAAAGGAGACCGCTACCAGTTGCGCTGGCAGACAGATGTCGGCCTGCAACTGCAACATAACGATACCGTGCTGGGCACATTGCAAGACCCCGAAGCAGCCAAGCTCATATTGAGTGTCTGGCTGGGGCCTGCGGCCGTGAGTGAATCACAGCGCGACCGGTTTCTCGACGCTTGGCAGCAGAAACTCGCCGCCCGATAAGTTATAACCATATAACGCATCAGTATAGAAAAACCCGCCAGCGCTACAGCACAGTTTGCTAGCATCTGCGCATTTTTCGCTGCTCGTCAGTGTCTTACACGCCCAAGGTAGACTCGCTGTGACCCGTTTTATCTCTCGCGCCTGCGCTGCAGGCCTCGCTGCGGCTATTGCGCCCGGCCTCACTCACGCCGCTGATCGCGGCCTGAGCATTGAAGAAATTGTTGTCACCGCTCAGAAAAAGGAAGAGGGGGCCAACAGTATTCCTCTGGCCATCGCGACCTATACAGGCGAGGATCTCAGCGCATTGGGCATCACCGACACCCGCGACCTCGGGCGACTGCTGCCCGGCTTCTCCTACGCCGATGGCGGGTTCAACGTCCCCATTTACACCCTGCGCGGCGTCGGCTTCAACGAGAATAGCCAGACAGCCAGTGCCACCGTGGGCGTCTACGTCGACGAATTTAACCTGCCGTTTCCGGCAATGAGTAAGGGCAGTAACCTCGATCTGGCTCGGGTAGAAGTGCTCAAAGGGCCACAGGGCACGCTGTATGGCCGCAACACGACCGGCGGCGCCATTAACTACATCGCCAACAAGCCCGGCGAAGAATTGGAGTACGGCGCCGATATCAGCTACAGCCGCTTTGACACCACCTCGGTTGAGGGCTTTGTCTCCGGCTCGCTCACCGATACCCTGTTTGCCCGTCTGGCCTACACCACAACGCAATCCGGCGAAGGCTGGCAGCGCAGCCGCACCCGTTATGCGGGCAGCGATGCCTACAATGGCAAAACCGGTCGCGACCCCGGCAATGAGTACGAGCGCTTCGGCTACAGCCGTCTCGGCGAAGTCGACCGCGATGCCGCACGGCTGTTATTGCGCTGGGAAGGCGGCGAAGACTGGACGCTGAACCTGCATCTCAACGGCTGGCGCGACCGCTCCGAGCCTCAAGCCCTGCAGGTCATTGCCATCGAATCGCAGAATGCCATTCTCGGCGAATTCGCCCTGCACCCGGATGTGGCCAACTACCCGGTCAACGATCCCGACACGACCGACGCCCAAGCGGCCGACTGGCCCAATAATGGCCTTAATTTTCGGCTTAATGACCGCTTCGTCTCCGGAGGCATGCGCCTGGACTACCGGCTGGGTGAACGCAGTGACATGGTCCTGCTGCTATCAGCAGGTCAGTTTGAGTCCGATGGCAGCTTCATCCCACAGTCGGGCCTGGATACCGTTAATACCGAGCGCAATGTGTTTGCCACCACCGACTTCTATAATGCCGAACTGCGCTTTTCCGGCGATCTTGGCGACAGCGTTTTCTGGCAGCTCGGCCTGAACTACAGCGAGGATGAAGTCGAGGAATTTCAGCGCCTGCATCACGAGAATGTGAGCATCGTCTTTCCCGTTGGTCCGCTGGGCGGTCTGCTGGGCGATGGCTTTGCCCTGCTGGATAACCGCTCCGGTTTCGGGGGCACGCAAACGGCAGAGGTCGCTGCCATTTTCGCTCACACCGAATGGCGCTTCGCGGAAGCGTGGAAATTAACGCTGGGCGCTCGCTACACCGACGAGCTGCGCGACTTCAATGGCTGCTCAAGGGATGTGGATGTAGGCGACGATCCCGGCGCAGACCAGGAAGCACCCGGTGCTCAGGACCGCGGTATCGGCCTGGCCAATGCCATCAGCCTGATCAGCCTGTTGCAGGCACCCATGGCTGGCTACGCCCCCGGCACCGCCGAGCGCGGCGGCTGCTTTACGCTGGACAGCGAAACCCGCCGTCCCGGCCGCTTCTTCGGTGAATTGCACGAAGACAATATCTCCGGTCGCATCGCACTGGACTGGGAATTTGCCGCCGACAAGCTGTTGTTTGTGGGCCTGAGCCGGGGTTACAAATCTGGCAGTTTCCCGCTGATTAATATTTCCGACTCCGCCCAATACGCGCCCGCCACTCAGGAGCGTCTGGATGCCATCGAAGTCGGCGCCAAGCTCCGCCTGCTGGAACGTATCCAGTTCAACGCCTCGGTGTTTGATTACCGCTACCGAGACAAACAGCTTGTCACTAATTTCCGCGATCCGATTTTTGGTGCACTGCCGGTACTGCGCAATGCGCCCAAATCCTCAGTACGCGGCGCTGAACTCGACCTGAAGATGAACCCAGTCACCGGTCTGTTTGTGGCGCTGCAAGCCTCCTACCTGGACACCGAGGTGGAAGAGTTTATCAGCGGCGACCGCAATGGCGACGAGTTCGACTTCAGCGGCAAACCCTTTAACTACAGCCCCCAGTGGGAATACTCGCTGATTGTCGATTACAGCCTGCCGCTGACTGATCGCTATCAGCTCAGTCTGGGCGGCGACCTCAGCTATCGCGGCGAAACCAATGCCTCGCTGCAAAAAGACCCGCGTTTCTTCATGGACGACTACACCATTATCAATGCCCGCATCGGCGTCTCGCCACTCGCCGGACCGTGGTCACTGCAGCTCTGGGGACGCAACATCACCGACGAGTATTACTACAACAACGTCACCAACCAGCTCGATACGATTGGCCGCTATACCGGCATGCCCGTGGTGTGGGGCGCGACATTCAGCTGGCGTTCCTGAGCACAGGCATTACCTCCACCGCACACTTCTTGTGATCTGACCCTGTGCAAAGCAGGGTCAGAAAGCATAGGCTGGTAGGCGCAACTGATCTTTGCCCCTACCAATGCCGTAGAGCCCCAAAAAGGAGTGCGTCATGGACACGATTATTGCCGTTCTATGTATAGCGGTTTCCCTGCTGGCTGTTTTCAGCCTGCGTTTACCCCGGCGCCGCGGTGCCATCATTTTTGCCCTGAGCTGGCTGCTGGCAGGCAGCATCGAGGATGCGCTGCTGTATCCCGTCTGGTTGATCCTGCTGTTTGCCGCCCTCGCCGTTGTCCTGCACGATGGTTTGCGGCTGCGACTGGTCAGCGAACCGGTGCGGCGCACCCTCGCGAAAATGATGCCCGAAATGAGCGACACCGAGCGCGAGGCGCTGGAGGCCGGCACCACCTGGTGGGAGAAAGAGCTGTTTTCCGGTCGTCCGGACTGGCAGCAATTTGAGGATATTGAGCTGTCTACGCTCAGCCAGCGTGAACAGGCCTTTATCGACAATGAAACCGAGCAGCTCTGCGCCATGCTTGATGAGTGGCAGATTCAGCACGAATTGAGAGACCTGCCGGAAGAGGTCTGGCAGTTCATTAAAGAAAAACGCTTCTTCAGTCTTATCATCCCCGAGGAATTCGGCGGTCTGCACTTCAGTCCCTACGCCCAGAGCCGGGTTGTCAGCAAAATTGCCAGCCGCTCCAGTGTGGCGGCTGTAACCGTGATGGTGCCCAACTCACTGGGGCCCGGCGAATTGCTGGCGAAGTACGGCACCCCGGAACAGCAGCAGTACTGGCTGCCGCGCCTGGCCAGCGGCGAGGAAATCCCCTGCTTCGGCCTGACCGGTCCCGACGCCGGTTCTGATGCCGGGGCGATTCCCGATTACGGCGAAGTCTGTAAGGGCAAGTATCGCGGAGAAGAGACCCTGGGTATCAAACTCAGCTTTTCCAAACGCTGGATCACCCTCGCCCCCATTGCCACGGTGATTGGCCTGGCGTTTCGCCTGCACGACCCCGACGGTCTGCTGGAAGGCGACAGCGACCTGGGTATCTGCTGCGCGCTGGTGCCGGCAGATTTACCGGGCATCGATATCGGCCGCCGCCACAACCCTGGCGCCGCCTTTATGAACGGCCCGCTTACCGGCCGCGATGTATTCATTCCTTTTGAGCTGCTGATCGGTGGCAAAGACTACATCGGCAAAGGCTGGCAAATGCTGGTGGAATGCCTGGGTGCCGGGCGGGGCATTTCCTTACCCGCGCTGTCGACTGCGGCTGGCGAAATGGCCTATCTCAGTGTCGGCGCGTATGTGCGCCTGCGCCGCCAGTTCGGCATCCCGGTGGGTAAATTCGAGGGCGTCCAGGAAGCCACTGCCGAAATCGCGGCCTCGGCGTACACCCTCGAAGCCTTCCGCGCCTTTGTCACCCGAGCATTGGCCGACGGCGCACCCTCCGTGCTCACTGCCATGGCGAAGTGTCACGCCACCGAAATGATGCGCACACTGGTCAACCACAGCATGGATGTCCTCGGCGGACGCGGCATTCAAATGGGGCCGCGCAATTTTATGGCCCTCACTTACCAGACCGTGCCCATCGCCATTACCGTCGAGGGAGCCAATATTCTCACACGGTCGCTGATGATTTTCGGGCAGGGCGCCATCCGCTGTCACCCTTTCCTTGCCGATGAAATGCTGTTGCTCAACGACGACAGTGCCGAGGCGCCCCAGCGCTTCGATGCCCTGTTCAGCGCTCACCTCGGCCACACCGCGAGCAATGTCAGTCGCGCCATGCTGCTGGGCTTCTCCGGCGGACGACTCAGTACAGCCGGGCAGGGGAAAACACTGCGCAGACACTATCGACAAATGGAACGCTTCGCCGCGGCCTTTGCCGCCACTGCTGACGTGGTATTGGTCAGTCTGGGGGGCGATCTCAAGCGCCGGGAGATGCTGTCAGCACGGCTGGGCGACGTTCACAGCCAATTGGTGATCGCATCTGCATTGCTGAAATTCCATCACAGCCAGCCCCACAGCGATGCGGCCATTGCACACGCCGACTACGCGCTGCAGCGTTGTTTTTCCGCGGCCCAGCAAGCCTTGAACGCCCTGTATGCCAACTTCCCGGTGCCGGGCCTCGGCCCCGTGCTGAAACGCCTGTTCTTCCCCTTTGGCGACGCCGCCAAAGCACCTGACGATCAGCAGATTCGCCAATTGGGCGAGCTGATCATGCAACCTCAGGCCGTACGCGAACTGCTGGCAGACAAGGTTTACGTCAGCCACAACGCCGACGAATCGGTGGGACGGGTATTGGAAACCTATCGGCAACTGCTGGACATTGAGCCGCTCTACGAGCGCTTCCTGAAAGCGGAAAGCCGTCTGAGCGGCACCAACCGGGACGCCCGGGTCACCGCCGCAGTGGCTGAAGGTCTTATCACTGAGGAAGAAGCCGCGGCTCTCCGCGATTACGAGGCCATGCGCTACGACTGCATGCTGACCGATGCCTTCGACCACTCTCTGCAAAACCTCGATCTGCGCCCCTTGCGCCCCTGACTCTAGCGTGGCGGGCCGATACGCGGCCCGCCACAACATCTCCCATTGACCGAAATATCTGCTATAAGCCCTACAGCAGCCAATGCACGGGCCTTGGCCGCGCGCGACAATACATAGTTAAGTCGTTATTTGGGTCGCTCCCGAGTAAAGACCTCGTTGTATTTACGTCTTGCATCCATAACAAAAAGCGCACCCCTGGCCAGTAGCGGGTAGCGCAAGCGGTTCAGAGGGTCATCAATGAAAATTCGTATCCGCGCAGCTTCATCGCTGCTTCCCCTGCTTGTTTCCGGCGCAGCCGTTGCCGGCCCCGTTCTGGAAGAAGTCGTTGTTACGGCACAACTGCGCCAGCAAAGTCTGCAAGATGTGCCGGTCTCGGTGAGTGCCATTGGCGGTGAAAAAATGATGGAGGCGGGCATCGCCAAAATCGAAGACCTGCAAGCCTATGTGCCCAACTTCACCATGTCGGAGTCGGGCATTGGCACCGACATCTACATCCGGGGTATCGGCTCCGGCGAGAACCAGGGCTTTGAGCAATCCGTTGGTATGTATGTCGACGGCATCTACTACGGCCGCGCCCAGCTTGCCCGCGCGCCGTTTCTTGATCTGTCCCGAGTAGAGGTGCTGCGCGGCCCACAGAATATTCTGCTGGGTAAAAACAGTATTGCCGGTGCCATCAATATCAAGACCGCCGATCCCACCGAGGACTTCGAAGGCAATGTTCAGCTGACCTACGAGCCCGAGCTGAATGAGCGCATTGTCGACCTGGTATTAAGCGGCCCGATCAGCGACCGCTTCGGCTACCGTTTCGCCGCGCGTAAACGCGAAATGGATGGCTACATGGAGAACCTCGTACTGGACCGCGACGAAGCACAGCGCGACGAGGAAACCCTGCGCTTTAAACTTTTGTGGGATGTCAGCGACGACGTTGTCGCCAATTTCAAAATTGAATCCGGCTCCTTCGATGTCATCGGCCGCACCTCTGAAATCATCACCAACGAGCCCTCCACCGACGACGTCTTCCTGTTTAATGGCCGCACCTACGGTGAGATTATGGACCGCACCGTCTTCCCCGATCTCGGCGGACTGGGCGGGCTGGTCGGTATCCTTCCGCAATTTCTGCTGGACGCCCTGCAGTTACAAGGCAGCGGCGCGCTGGTCGATATCGACTCCGACTCCGGCGTACTGAATAACACTGCCGACCGCAAACGCCACAGCAACGGCGACTTCAGTTACAACGACACCTACAATTTTACCGCCAACGTCGACTGGTACCGCGATGGCCACCAGTTCACCTCGATCACCGGCATCATGGGCTACGAATACGACGAGGACTGCGACTGCGACTTCACGGGCGCTCCGCTGTTCCAGGTCGAGTTCGAGGAAGAATACAAGCAGTTCAGTCAGGAATTCCGCTGGATTTCGCCCGCTGGCGAAGAGTTTGAATTTATCGGCGGCCTGTACCTGCAGTACAGCGAGCTGGACTTCTTCGATTCACTGTACCTCCCCTCTGATATCGTGCCGCAACTGGTTAATGCTGCCGACCTGATCGAAGGCGGCGCTCGCGGCGACTATGATCCGCTGGCAGGTGCATCCAGCGCCTTCGAAATCGCCGGTATCGGCGACGCCGGCAACGCGCTGCGCGGCATCCGCACCCCCCGCACCTTCTACAGCGAGTCGAAAATTGCCTCAACCTTCCTGCAATCTACCTGGAATGTCAGCAGCGAGTTCCGCCTGACGCTGGGTGGCCGCCTGACATGGGAAAATAAGGAGGGCTCTCGCGACTTCAACTTCACCTTCGAAGACGGCACCGTGCAGCCCGCCGGAGAAGTGGATACCGCCGCTGCCGTCAGCTTCGGCGCCGAGCGCCACAGCCTGAAAGGCGAGCGCGAAGAAGTGCAGTTTGCGCCGCTGATCAATATTCAGTGGGACGCCACCGACACGCTGATGGCCTACTTCTCAGCCAGCCGAGGCTACAAGTCTGGCGGCTTCGATGCGCGCTCCAACGCCTCCCCCAGCGCCGACCCCACGCCGGTCAACCCCAACGCCCTCACCACCAACCAACAGGTGCTGATCGGCAGCTTCGAATTTGAAGAAGAGGAAGCACTGAGCTACGAGCTGGGCTTTAAAACGTCACTGCTGGACGGCGCCGCCGAGCTGAACGCGGCCCTGTTCCGCACCGAATTCGACAATCTGCAAGTCAGCGTCTTCGATGGCACCCTCGGCTTTAACGTGGGCAACGCCGCCAGCGCGATCTCACAAGGTCTCGAGCTGGATGGCCGCCTGGCATTGACCGAGAACCTGATACTCGCCGGGGGCCTGGCCTTCCTCGACTTCGAGTTTCTCGACCATGCCTTCGGCACCTGTATTCAAGACCAGGTACCGGACAACCCCAATGGCGTGAACTGCGACTTCAGTGGCAAGACCAACCAGTACGTCGCCGACTATTCCGGCAACCTGCTGCTGTCTTACGAGCGTCCTCTGAGCGACTGGCTGATGTTCCGCGCCAATATCGATGCTATCTTCACCGACGAATACCACCCCTCGCCGAACATGGATAATCGCATCAAGCAAGAAGCCTATATCCAGTACAACGGCCGAGTCGCCGTATCAGCCATCGACGGCAGTTGGGAACTGGCCCTGCTCGGCAAGAACCTCAGTGATGAACTGGTGGTTCTGTACGGCGTAGACGCTCCCACCGCCAAAACGGTTACCGGCGCCACCACGCACCACGCGCTGATCAATGCACCACGCACGGTTGCACTGCAAGCCAGCTACCGCTGGTAAGCCCGTCCCCGCTCTGGCGAAGTCGCTTGCCGCTTCGCCAGAGGCATGTAACAATCTTCTGCGGAGACTGCGGCATCTGCGTATACCAAAATTCTCGCGTTCGGATAACGTAATCACATTGGACAACTGTGGTTGATTTACCGAGCAGATTTTCAAGGTATACCGATATGACTCCCGGACTATTTTTACTCGCGTTCGCGGTAGTGCTGGTCGCCTGGCACTCACTGGTTCCCGCCCTCGGCACCAAACCTGCTGGCGGCGCAGAGAAACCAAGCCAACCGCACGATACGGAGTAACGCAATTCAGATGGATGCGTGATCGCACCGTTGCGTTTTTGGGACGGGTGACATCACTTTACGGGAAACTGCCGAAATGGGCGGCAGTGGACTAACACGATGACACCGATTTTATGGGGCCTTTCAGGCCCCTTTTTTATGTCTGCGACACGCCTCCAGAGATCATGACATCTGCCGCTGCAACCGCGACAATGGCTTTTTTTGACAAACAGCAGACTATGGCAGACACAGCATATCTCGGCGTCGACACCGGCGGCACCTTCACCGACTTTATTCTCGTCGATGGCAAGCACATTGCCTTGCACAAATGCCTGTCCACCCCGGCGCAGCCAGAGCAGGCCATACTGCAGGGCATTGCCGCCCTCGGGCTGAATGCCCGCGTGGCCGACGGCAGCCTGACCGTGGTCCACGGCTCCACCGTCGCCACCAACGCCGCGCTGGAAGGTAAAGGTGTGCGTACCGCGTATATTGGCAACCGCGGCTTCGCCGATCTCTTGAGCATAGGCCGCCAGACCCGGGAAAAGCTCTACGCACTTCGCCCCGCCGCAAAGGCTACACCCGTTCCGGCCGAGCTTTGCCTTGAAGCCGACTGCCGCGTCGATGCACAGGGCCAGGTATTACAGCAAATCAGCGCGGAACAGCTGGCCGAGCTGCGCGCCGCCGTCGACGCGCTGGAGGTCGACGCTGTCGCCATTAATTTACTGTTCTCCTTTCTCAACGACGAGGACGAAAAGGCCATCGAAGCGGCCATGCCTGACGGTGTATTTTGTGCCCGTTCGTCGGCCATCCTGCCCGAGTACAAGGAATACGAGCGCGGCATGGCAACCTGGCTGAACGCCTGGCTGGGCCCCAAAGTGCAGAGCTACCTGCAACGTCTGCAAGTGGCGCTGCGCAGTACGCCGCTGTCGATCATGCAATCCTCAGGCGGCACAACCGATGCCCACAATGCCGGTAACCGCGCGGTGAATCTGCTGCTATCCGGCCCCGCCGGGGGCTTGGCCGCCGCCCGACAACTTGGGCATAACATCGGCAAAAAACAGCTTATCACCTTCGATATGGGCGGAACGTCCAGCGATGTCGCGCTGATCAATGGCGATATTGCACTGACCAGCGAGGGCCGAATCGGGCCCTATCCCGTCGCCGTGCCCATGGTCGATATGCACACCATTGGCGCCGGTGGCGGCTCCATTGCCAGTCTCGATGACGGTGGACTGCTCAAGGTCGGCCCCGAATCCGCCGGGGCCGACCCCGGTCCCGCCGCCTATGGCAACGGCGGCACACAGGCAACGGTGACCGACGCCAATGTCGTACTCGGTCGCCTGCCTGCCAACGCGAAACTGGGCGGCAGCATGAGCTTGCGTTACGACGACGCCCACCGCGCTGTATCGGCGCTGGCCGGAGAGCTGGGTATGGCGACGGAAGAGGCCGCCGCCGGGATTATTGCGATTGCCAACGAGCACATGGTGCGCGCGCTGCGGCTGATATCCGTTCAGCGCGGCTTCGATCCGGAGGCCTTCAGCCTGTGCTGCTTCGGCGGCGCCGGCGGCCTGCACATTTGCGAGCTGGCGGAAGCCCTGGGCAGCCGGGAGGTGATCGTCCCCAACCACGGCGGCGTATTCTCGGCGCTGGGGATGTTGCTGGCCCCACGAGAACGCCAGCTCTCGCGCACCCTCAGTCAACCGCTGGCGGCATTGACTTCAGCAGCACTGCAACGTCCCCTCGACGAGATGCTCAACGAAGGGCGAACCGCGCTGTTGGCCGAGGGCGTGACCGCGGAGCAAATCCACACACAGTTATCGCTGGATCTGTGCTACCAGGGCCAATCCTACACGCTGAATATTCCCTATCAGGGCGATCTGAACGACTGCGCCGCCCAGTTTCACCGAGCCCACCAGCAGCGCTATGGCCACGACCTTGCCCTGCCGGTACAACTGGTCAATTTACGCATGGCACTGCGTGCCCCCGCCGCTGTCACAGCACTGCCGACACCTGAACCGCAGCCGACCGAACCACCCCGGTATCAGTCAGTGGCCTTTATCGATACGCCCGTACCCTGTTACAGCCGCCCGGCACTGGCGGTGGGGCAACAGATCGACGGTCCGGCACTGATCACCGAGGCCGTCGCCACAACCTGGCTGGCGCCGGGCTGGCGGGGCCGCGTCGATACGCAGGGCCACCTGCTCTTGCACCGCTCATGACAGCGAGCACGCGGCAGGCTACAGTGTAGACCTCAGGCTCAAGGTCAACAGTGATGCCAGGACGCGAGGCACTTTCCAAACTCTTCGACCGCGGAATCAATCCACACCGCATTGCCGAGCTGCGCGCCCGCTTCATGCAACTTAATACCGCCCGCCTGCAGCGCAATCGCACCGCACTGCAGGAACATCAACGCCTGCTCTTCGATCTGGTGCCGCTGCTGCTGCACGTCAACCATCCCGCACTGCCAGGCTACGTGAGCCGCCACACTCCCTGTGGTATCGACGGCTACCAGCCCAGTGAGCAGCTGCTCGGCCGCGCCCGACAATCATTGTCCAGCGGCTTCAGCTACCGCCCCCATGACGGCACGACCCACATCCACAGCCTGTTTGTAATGGGTTCCTGCGGCAGCATCGCTCAGGCCGAGGACTCCGATCTCGATATCTGGCTCTGCCACCGCAGCGACCTCGACCATAGCGCCCTGCAACAATTGCAGGACAAAGCCGATGCGCTGTCAGCATGGGCTGCTGGCCTCGGTCTGGACCTGCACTTCTTTCTGATGGACAGCGAGCAATTCCGCCGGGGAGAACGCGAGCGCCTGAGCGCTGACGGCACCGGCACCAGTCAGCATTATTTGCTGTTGGATGAGTTCTACCGCAGCGCCATTTTGCTGGCTGGCCGCTACCCGATCTGGTGGCTAGTGCCCCCCGATGAGGAGGCCAACTACCCGGAATATACCGCGCTGCTGCATGTGCAGAATTTTGTCGGTCCGGACGAAAGTATCGACTTCGGCGGGGTAGCGGCGATTCCCGCCGGGGAGTTTATCGGCGCAGGTGTCTGGCAGCTCTACAAGGCGATCGCCTCGCCGTACAAAGCCCTGCTGAAACTGCTGCTGACCGAAGCCTATGCCAGCGACTACCCCAATGTGCAGGCCATCTGCCTGACAATGAAAGCGCGGGTGCACGAGGGCGATACCAACCTCGACGAGTTGGACCCCTACATTATGGTTTACCGTCGCCTGGAGCAGCATCTCCGTCAACGCGGTGAAAAGGATCGACTGGAGCTGGTACGCCGCGCTTTTTACTTCAAAACCGGCCTGCACCTCTCCCGCCCCGGGCTCAGTAAACAGGCAGACCGACGAACACGACTGGAAGCGCTGGTAAAAGAGTGGCAATGGCCGTCTGAAACGCTGCTCAACCTCGACACCCGTCACCGCTGGAAGCTGCGCCGAGTCCGCGACGAACACCGTTTTCTGGTGGCCGAACTTACCCACAGCTACCGATTTCTGCAGGACTTTGCCGCGCGCAGTCAGCAGTCAGCGCTGATCAACTCTGAAGAAATGACTCTGCTGGGGCGAAAGCTCTATGCGGCCTTTGAACGCAAGCGCAACAAAATTGAATGGCTCAACCCCGGCATCTCTCCCGACCTTTCTGAGCAACAGCTGTACTTCTATACGATCGGCTTCGGCGATCGTCGGCGCTGGGTGGTTAGCAGCAGCCCCCGCAACGACTTCCACAGCGAAACAACGCTCAAGGAGGACGATCAGCTCTGCCGACTGCTCTGCTGGTGTCTGTGCAACGGACTCGTTCAGGAGAACAGCCGCTTGCGACTGGGCAGCCACAAGCTCGGCGTTACCGAATCCGACCTCAATCGCCTGGCCTGCTGGCTGCAAAAAGCGCTACCCGCCCGCCTGCCCGCCGCCGACCCCGACAAACACGAGGTTTTCAGCCGCCCCAAAGCACCGGAATACGTCCTGCTGTGTATCAACCTCGGACAGGACAGTCTGTCGCAGCTCAGCAGCCAGGGCGTAGGACAGCACCGCAGTTGTTACCCCGTCGCCAACGCCGAACTGGTCGTCGTCAACAGCTGGGGCGAAGTCTCCGCTACCGCAATCAGTGGCAGCGACACGCTGCTCAACAGTCTTCGCGCTTACCACCAGATCCGCATCGCTGCCGACCACGTCGGGGTTAGCCCCACTATCCAGATGCTCTGTTTCAACGATCCCGACGATCAACTCGTCAACCGCCTGCAACAGCTCACCACAAGCCTCGACAACTGCTTTCAACAGAATGCCAACAGTCGCTACATTCTCAAACTGGCCGACGGATTTCATATTGTCCGGCAGCGCAACAATGAACTGGATGTGGCAACACTCAGCAGCTACCCTGAATTAATCCAATGTCTGGAGCGGGGACAGGAGCAATTCAGTCCACTGCACCTGGATCCGTTTTGCGTACCTGATTCCGCACTCGCCGCCATCGTCGCCCACAGCCACAGCGACGACTGCCATCTTTTTCTTCACCCGCGTGAAGCCCTGGTCGACATTTTTGTCCGCGATGAACGTGGCTCACTGTGCTACCTCGCCAACGAAAGCCGCGACCCCGAAGCCCTGCTGCAGCAATTGCTGGGCTTTCTCCAACACTGCCGGCAGGAGCAGAACCGTCAGCACCGCGTACAGCTTCATTCTCTGCGGCGACAGGACGGCCGCTGGCAGGCTGTGGACTGTCCGCCACCACCCTGTCGCGCCCGCTCCGGACTCTATCTGGAAGCCATCGCCCACCCCCGGCCCGGCGCTAAACCGGTCTTCGACCTGCGCTGGAATAATCAGTTGCTGTGTCATGCCGACGAGGGCGACAGCGTCTTTCGACGACTCGCCAGCCAATTGCGGGAACGCTTCCCCAACCAGCGGCGCTTCTACCTCGACCGGCTCAGTCTGGCAGATTCCGAGCCACAGCAGACCTCGGTCTATCTTCGCTACAAGCGCTATGTAGAAGAATTATTGCTTCAAGCGATCAACGAGACTTAAAGAAAACAACAAACTACTGCGGAGGCACGACCGCAGTGATCACCTATACAGTAACAACAGGAAACACTGAGTTATGGAAGACAAAACATTAACTTACGGAAAATACTGGGCTGCTATTAAAGATGGAAAAGTCGTCAACTATCTTTCCATGCGCACGTCCAATGACATTGATTTCGAAGAGTTTCGCAGCCAAGCAATACGCACTCTCGAACTTCTAGGGGAAGTGAAGTCCGGAGAGATTATTTCTCGTGGTGGCAAAAGGCTGTTCCTGCAACGACTTTCCCACACCAATCGAGGCAAATCACCAAGAGCGCCACGAGAATATCCACTACCTGCGCCAATCGTGTTGGAATAAACCACATGAGACGCTGCCCATCATCAACCCCGATTTTGGGTCAGCGTCTTTATTCCCAAAAACGACGCGCCCACCAATAATCCACACTCAAATATCGTCCCGCGCCGGTAAAGAACAGCGACAGCAGCATGATGAAGTAGGTGGCCGCAAATTCGATACCGTTGTTAAGCACCACAAAGGGACCTGTTTCCGTCAGCCAGTTGTAGTGGCCATGCTCCTGCAGCAGGCCACGCGCGGCGTCCAGCCGTTTGCTGACTTCTTCACTGTTTTGCAAACTGGCCTCGGCACCGGGAACGCCGATAGCGGCCAGCGGCTGCGACATGCTGGTGGCAGGGTCAGAGGGGGCGATCGCATACCAGCCGTTGTCCCAATGCACCGCGAACGCCGCTACCAGCATGGTCACCATCAACGGCACGGCGATATAGCGGGTAGCCAGACCCAGCAACAGGAAGACACCCCCTAACAGCTCGGTGGCAACGGCGAGAAAGGCCATCAGCCAGGGCAGGGGCAGGCCCAGTCCCCAGTCGGCATTGCCAAACCATTCCACCGTGCTGTCGAAAGCCAGCAGCTTGTTCAAGCCCGCAGAAATAAACACCGGTGCGAGAAACAGGCGAAGCAGCAGCGGGGCGATAAAGTCGAGCTGACGACTGCCGTCAAGCCAGCCATGTACACGCTGCGGCAGGGATCGAATCATGATGAGTCTCCCGAAAGATTGGGGCGTTGAGAATTCAATAAACCGGATTCACGGCCTTTGCATCGTCCCGAGAATCAGGCCACGCGCCTGAAAATCGGTCAGCATATCGGCGCCAAAATGCAAAACCTGCTCCACCGGAATCTGCGGCAACTGCGTCGCAAGTCGTTGCAAATGCTCTCGGCCTGACAACTCGGGCATGCTGTTGAGCTGCTCAACGAACGCGGCGGTGATGTCGTTGATCTCCATAAACCGCACGACGTCACCGGCATCGCGGTACAGCAGCACCAGCATTGGCGTGCTCAATGGCGCATCGGGCTCACAGTTCACCGCAATCTGGCTGACCGGCCAGTGGTATTGCGCCAGTTGATAAACGGGGTTCAGTACCGGCACGTCATCTAACAAATCGCCCTGTGTAGCGGGCGGTACAAGCTTGGTGTCTTCGGCAATTTCCAGCACCAGTTCCAGCCACTCGTAGTGCGCCAGCTCAGGCAGATAGGGTGGCAGGGGGAGCGCCACCTCATCAGCCAGATAGGCCACAAAGCGCTCGGGCAATTCCGTAAAATAGGGGCTGTCGCAGCGGGCATTGGTGTAAAAATCGCGGACCAGGACATGCCACTGATCCCGGTCATCAAGTATCTCCCGAATCACCGGAAAGCTTTTGGCAAGCAGGCCCTCCACCGTGTTGTAGAACAGCTCGCGATAGACCTTGAGTCGCCGTTCTTCGATATTTGCTGGTGGCATCGTATTTTCGGGGTCGCGCATATAGGCGCTGAACTTCCGCTGCACATCACGGAAAGATTCGCTCATCGCAGTGCCCTCGCCGGTATCTCAACACCGGCCTGTAACTGGCGAATCTGTTCCACTTCCACCATCAAGTCCGCCAGCGGCGGAAAGTTGAAATCCCGCTCCAACAAGGTAGGCAGGGCACCGACACGCTGATAGGTCTGCGACAGTAAGCCCCATACCGGGTCGATGACATCCGCGCCATGGGTGTCGATTTTCAAGTCGTCCGCTTCATCGTAATGCCCGGCCACATGGATGTAGCAGACGCGTTCCAGCGGCAGTGCCTGCAAATAGGCAAGCGGATCGTAGCCATGGTTGATGCTGTTCACGTAGATGTTGTTCACATCGAGCAGCAGCTCGCAGTCAGCTTCATTCAGCACGGCGTTAACAAAGTCGATTTCCGACATATCGGCGCCAGGCGCCGCGTAGTAACTGACGTTTTCAATGCCGATACGCTCGCCGAGAAAATCCTGCACGGCTGCGATACGTCCGGCAACATGGCGCACGGCTTCCTCGGTAAACGGGATCGGCGCCAGGTCGTATAAGTGGCCATTGTCACTGCAATAGCTCAGGTGTTCGGTGTATTTCTGTACACGGTGCTTGCGAAGGAAGTCGCGCACTTCGCCAAGAAACGCCCAGTCGACGGGGTCGGTGCTGCCCAGCGACAGCGACAGGCCGTGACAAAGCAGCGGCCGTCGCTCAGCAAGTGCAGCGAAGCGGCGGCCAAAACGACCGCCCACCCGTATCCAGTTTTCCGGTGCAACCTCCAGAAAGTCCGGCCACGCTGTTTCCTCGTTCTCCAGCGGGTCCATCAGTGCCCGGCGCAGGCCGAGACCAGCGCCGGACACCTTGCCAAAGTCAGTGGAAAACATGGCCTTACTTCCTATCAGTTGTGCGTCAAATTAACCGCCGCACTTACCTTCGCCACATTTACCTTCCTGGCTTTTCATCGATTTCTTCTCTCCGCACTTGGCTTCCCCACACTTGCCTTCATGCTGTTTGGCAGCTTTCTGCTCGCCACATTTCGCCTCGCCACATTTACCTTCCATTTCCTTGGCGGGCTTGCGTTCGCCACACTTGGCTTCGCCGCATTTGCCTTCCATATCCTTGCTCGCCAGCTGGTAACCGCTGCCCAGATCTTTCGCAAGAAAGGGGTTTTCGCCCGCTGACGCCTGTGCTGAAACTGCCAGCCCCGTGGACATCAGCGCCAGACCGACCGCACTTTTTACCGCATTGATGGATTTGCTACGCATGGTGAACTCCTGATTATTAACAATGTGTTGGTGCTACGTAGATGCGACAGACCGCCAGCTTGTTACAGTCTTTCGCAAAAAACTATTCGCCACCGCCCCGATGCCCATCTGACGACCTGAGACCCCGCATCACCCGCTTGACTTCCTCGTCACTGGCCGGTTTGTGCATAAAGGGGATCGCGCCGAGCAATGCCCGCAACTGACTGAGATAACGGCGGCAATGTTTACAGATAAACCAGTGCAGGCGCATCGACAGACGCTGACGAACCGTCAGTTCGCCCTCTACCAGCGCATCAACGGTATCGACAAACTCCCGACATTTCAGCATTCCCCGGTCTCCTCGTAGTGATCCACCAGTTTCACTAACTGGCTGCGGGCACGGTGCAAAATCACCCGGGCATTGGATGCAGAAATCGACAGTTCGTTACAGATTTCCTCGAAGGCAATGCCAGCCGTATCGCGCAGCTCAAGCACCGCGCGCTGTGTTGTGGGCATTGCTTCCAGGATCCGATCGAGACAATCGGACAGGTCATCGCGCATCAGCAGACTGTCGGGGCTCTCCAGATCCCACTGCACCAATGGCGACTGCCAGTGACCGCGACGATCGAAGCGGCCCTCCAGAACGTCCGCCGCCAGCGCATCCGGGAAAATATCCGTCAGGCAAGCTTCGCGGCCGCCCTTGCGGAGCAGCATCTTGGCTTCATTGAGGGCGATACGTCCCAGCCAGGTACGAAGACTGGAGCGCCCCTCAAAACCCGGCAGCGCACGATGGGCCTTAATCCAGGCATTCTGCACCGCCTCCTCCGCGTCGCTGTGGCCGACCAGCGGCACCACCAACGCGAGCAAGGCGCGATGATGCTCTCGCACCACGTCAGCAAACAGCGCCTCGTCTCCGGCCTTGAGTTTCTCCAGCTTTGTCTCGTCCACCACACTTTCCGTTATCACCAGCCGATGCCTACAACGCTACACCGATTTCACAACGGAAAACATCTCGCTGGCGACAACTCAATCACGATTGCCGCAGATCAACCCGCCGTCTGTCCGCCATCAATCGCAAACGCTACGCCGGTAACGAAACGCGCCTCGGGAGAAGACAGGTAGGCAACGGCTGCCGCAACTTCGTCGGGCTTACTCATCTCCAGCAGCGGAAACATACGTCCCAGCAGCGCCGGATCCGACCCTTCCGGCATTTCAAACGCCGAGCTGAGCGGCGTCTCCACCGCACCGGGACAAATCGCATTCACCCTCACGCCCTTGCCGGAAAACTCCAGCGCCAGCGATTTGCTGAACATCACCACCGCCGCTTTGGTCGCGCAGTAGGCCGCATTGTAGGCCAGGCCTTCCAGCCCGGCGGTAGACGCCATATTGACAACATTTCCCCGAGTCTCGACCAGTCGCGGCATGGCAGCCTGACACATGAAAAACACGCCATTGAGATTGATAGCCACAATGCGCTGCCACTCTTCAGCCGTGATATCCACCAAGTGCCGACAGAGGGATATGCCCGCAATATTGCACAGCACATCCAGCCGCCCGAAATCCCGAATACACTGTTCAACTGCCTGCTGGCAGCTATCCTGTTGCGTCACGTCAAGTTCAACGCACTGCGCTGCTGTCGACGCAGGCAGCAAGGCGCGAGTCGCCTCCAGTCCCTCCCGATTGACATCCGCCAACATGACGCTGGCGCCCTCTTCGGCCAGCCTGACCGCGGTGGCGCGCCCAATACCTGAAGCCGCGCCGGTAATCAGCGCGACATGTCCCCTGTGCCTTTGCATAGTCATCCTCCCATCAATGACTCGCATTTTTGCAGCAGCACAGGCTGGACGCCCTCATCAGAATGGGCGACAGACAGGCACTCAGAAACACGGCACTTAGCAAAAGAGAAAGAGAGGGCTGAGGGAGTATGGAGGGGAAGCAAGGAGTCAGCGGAAGAGACAAAGCCCTTCCGCTGACTGAGGTTTACAGCTGATTAACGTCTCGTACCGCGCCCTTGTCGGCACTGGTCGCCATTTTGGCGTAGGCCTTCAACGCCGCAGAGACTTTGCGAGGGCGCTGTTTGACCGGCTGCCAGGCGCTGTCACCTTTGGCATCCATGGCCTTGCGGCGCTTGGCAAGTTCGGCGTCATCGATCAGCACGTTGATGGTCCGTGCAGGAATATCGATGCGGATGATATCGCCCTTTTCCACCAGACCAATCGCGCCACCTGATGCCGCTTCCGGCGATACGTGACCGATAGACAGCCCCGAAGTCCCCCCGGAGAAACGCCCGTCAGTCAGCAGTGCACAGGCTTTGCCAAGGCCCTTGGACTTGATGTAACTGGTGGGGTAAAGCATTTCCTGCATGCCGGGGCCACCTTTCGGGCCTTCGTAACGCACGATGACCACATCGCCCGCTTTCACGCGGTCGTTGAGAATATCGTCAACGGCATCTTCCTGACTCTCGCAAATGTGCGCCGGGCCTTCGAAGACCAGAATGCTTTCATCCACGCCCGAGGTTTTCACCACACAGCCGTCTTCCGCAATATTGCCGTGCAGCACCGCCAGACCACCTTCCAGAGAAAAGGCATTTTCCAGCGAACGGATACAGCCATTTTCGCGATCGGCGTCCAGCGACGGCCAACGCGTATCCTGACTGAAGGCCGTCTGGGTAGGAATACCCGCCGGGCCGGCTTTATAAAAGGTTTTCACCGCATCGTTGTCGGTGACCATGATATCCCAAGTCTGCAGCGCAGAGGCCAGGCTGCTGGCGTGTACCGTGGGCAAACCGGTGTTGAGGAGATCAGCGCGAGCCAGTTCGGCAAGAATGCCCATCACCCCACCCGCGCGATGTACGTCTTCCATATGGTACAGCGGCGTATTCGGAGCCACCTTGCACAACTGGGGAACACGGCGCGACAGCTCGTCGATATCCTTCATGCCGAAGTCCAGCTCCGCTTCCTGTGCTGCGGCCAGCAGGTGAAGAATGGTGTTGGTAGAGCCGCCCATGGCGATATCCAGCGCCATCGCGTTGTTAAAGGCATCGCGATTGGCAATATTGCGCGGCAGAACGCTGTCGTCATCCTCTTCGTAATAGCGCTTGGCCAGCTCGACAATGCGACGACCCGCTTCCAAAAACAGCTTTTCACGATCGGCATGCGTCGCCAGCAAGGAGCCGTTACCCGGCAGTGACAGACCCAGTGCCTCGGTCAGGCAGTTCATGGAGTTGGCAGTAAACATCCCCGAACAGCTGCCGCAGGTTGGGCAGGCTGAGCGCTCATATTCGGCAACAGTTTCATCATCGGCGCTGTCATCCACGGCGATCACCATAGCATCGACGAGATCGAGCTTGTTTTCAGACAGCTTGGTTTTACCGGCTTCCATCGGGCCACCGGAAACAAAAATGACCGGCACGTTCAGCCGCATCGCCGCCATCAACATTCCCGGCGTGATCTTGTCACAGTTGGAAATACACACGATGGCATCGGCGCAGTGCGCATTCACCATGTACTCAACGGAATCGGCAATAATGTCGCGGCTGGGCAGGCTGTAGAGCATGCCGTCGTGACCCATGGCGATGCCGTCGTCCACGGCGATGGTGTTGAATTCTTTGGCAACGCCACCCGCTTTTTCAATTTCACGCGCAACCAGCTGCCCCATGTCCTTCAGGTGGACGTGACCGGGTACAAACTGGGTAAACGAGTTAGCGACCGCAATGATCGGCTTGTTGAAATCGTCGTCTTTCATGCCCGTGGCGCGCCACAGGGCACGAGCACCCGCCATATTGCGACCGGCGGTGGAAGTTTTGGAACGGTATGCAGGCATGTGGACCTCTGTAGTTCAGCTCTCCGTTTGTAGCCGCACAGTCTACCACAGGGCCGTCGCGTCACTGAATGCGTTTGGTGGTCAACCGCCTGCGCCGCTACACTGAGCAAAAACGCATTTGGAGCGGGAATGGAAGAGACACTGACATCGCTGCCGTCGACCCTGGCCAGCGCCCTGCTGCCCTGGTTGCCGACCGCGATCGTAATGGGCGCACTGGTGATTGTCTGGCTGGTGGTTCGCCGGGTGTTCGCCGCGCAGAAAGCCCACGGGGCCGATATTCGCTACCGCGAGCAGGGCAGCCGCCTGGCAATGCGCCTGCTGGGCATTGTGCTGATTGTCGCGACAATCCCGGTGGACAATGATCTGCGCGGCCAGTTGTTCTCACTCATCGGCTTGCTGGCCAGTGCCGCTATCGCACTGTCGTCCACCTCGGTGATGGGCAACCTGATGGCGGGGTTTATGCTCAGAACGGTGAACAGCTTTCGCGCCGGGGACTATATTGAGTTTCGCAACGAGCTCGGCCGGGTCAGCCAGCGCGGCCTGCTCCATGTGGAAATTCAGAACGAAACCAGCGAACTGGTCACCGTACCGAACCTGCTGCTGGTCCAGGAACCCTACAACGTCGTGCGCGCATCGGGCACGGTGGTCTCTGCCGAGGTCTCGCTGGGTTACGACGTCGACCGACGCGATGCCGAAGCCGCGCTGCTGCGCGCCATTGAAAATACCGAGCTGGGCAACGGCTTTGTGCAGATTCGCGAACTGGGTGATTTCTCTGTGCTGTATCGGGCCAGCGGCTGGCTGGAAGAAGCCGGATTGCTGGTCAGCACCCGTTCCAAGCTGCGCGGTAAAATGCTCGACGCCCTGCACGATGCCGGGATCGAGATTGTCTCACCGAATTTTATGAACCAGCGTGTACTCGACCCCACCGAAGCCATTATTCCGGTCAAACAGCGCTTTGTACCGGAGCGGGACAAGACAGGCCATGCGGAAGAAGTGCTGTTCAACAAAGCGGAAATGACCAGTGCGGTGGAGGCGCTGGAAGGCAAAATCAAAAGCCTGAAAGCGCAGCTCAATGCCGAGCCGGAAGAAGGCGCCGAAGAACTCGACCGCGACGCCGTGAAAGCCGAGCTGAGCAAACTCACCGAAGAGCTGGAAGCCGCCCGCCTGCTGGCCAAAAATGAGGTCGAAAAAGATCGCCTCGCCAGCAAGGAAGAAGAGTAGGCGCCCTCAGGGCGCCGCGTTTAACAGGGCCTCAATCTGGCGCCAGTCCACCAGTTTGAAGTTTTGCGGTGCCGCCGGCGCCCGGTTGCGCCCGTCCTGTACCACCAGCACCCCCTTGGGATACCCGGTCAAGGCCGCGGTGCTCACGGCCAGACCATCGGTCTCCGACACACCGTCTATCCCCCGCGCGTAGTCGGGCACGATGCGAAACTTCGCCACATAGCGCCAGGGATCAAGCTCGTAGACAACATAGCTGTCATCCCCCTGACTGGACGCAATCAGCCAGCGCTGCTCGCCGTCGTATATATCCAGCCCTTCCACATCGGCCACCAGATGGCCCTGCTCAATGCTTTCGATCAGGCGGCGCTCGCCGCTTTCCGGATCAATCTGCCAGATACCGCGATCTTCCTGACCCACGTAGAGCAGATGGCGCCGCGCATCGTACACACAGCCCTCTGTTTGTGAGTCAAAATCGAAATCGCGGCGCTTGCTGGCCTGATCACCCTCGAGCCGCCAGTATTCCACGCGCCCTTCGGAATCACCGATGAACACCAGTGGCTGCCCGGTCGCATTGCGCCCCATGCACAGGCCGTAGGGGTCCTCGAGCGACACAGGGATACGTTGCGTCAGGGCAATGCTGTCCGCCTGCATGTCGGCCATAAACAGATCGATACTTTTGTGGGTGCGATTGCTCGCCGCCAGCAGAAAACGGTCGTCGCCCAGAGGCAGGGCATCGACGTTATTCTCACGTCCCTCGGGCAAAAAATGTCGCAGCTCACCGTCAGCGCTGTACACCGCCAGACCGCGCTTCTTGTCGGTGCCCACTACCCAGAAATTGCCGTCGGCCGCAGCGAGTATCGCCGGATCATCTGCGGCGTCACCCGGCCCCTGAACCGGTGTCGTTTCGCGGTCTGCGTGTACGCCCGGCACCTCAGGCTCCGGCATTCCATGAAGAGTGTCGGCAAACATCAGATAGCTGCCACTGTCCAACTGGCTTTGCTGCGCCGCCGTTAACGGCGCCGCCAGTGGCTGCAGGATCGCATCGCTTTCCGGATTGCGATCTGCGCGAATCGGGCCTAAATACGGGTCATTGAGCAGCAATTCATTGGCGGTCAACAGACACTGCTCAATATCGGGATTGGTATGCAGGCTGCGCACCGGGCGCAGTGACTGCGACGCCCAGTCCAGCCAGTACTGGAACACCCGGCCATCCCCGTCGCTGATCAGTACATCGAATACGCCAGGTGCAACCGGGGCAAAACACAGGCCATCCGCATCGTGATCGAGGTTCGCCAGCTTATTGGCATCCAGTCGCTGGTCGCCGAGTTCACCCGCCCACAGTGCGGCCTCGGCATCTTCTATCCACAGCAATTGCCGACCATTGCCAGCCACCGCTTCGATTTCGGACTCGGCCTCATGAATCACGGTGGCGACACCAGCCCGACTCAACATCAATTGGTGGTCGTCGGCGGAGACCGTCGCCAGCGTTGCCGGAGCCTCCGGCAGGCTGGCGCAAGCACCCAGCAGCAGGGCATTGAGGGTCAGGGCGGTACGTTTCTTAAAAATCATTTTCGCTCTCCCTCTCAGAAACGGCCGCGGAAGGTCAGGATGACGGAGGGGCTGGTTTCCTCAACCTCAACTTCGCGGGTATCAAAATTATCGGCGCGGTAGGCTGCAGAGTCGTCGTATTCTTTAATCAACTCACGCTTCTCCGCATCCAGCAGGTTTTGGCCGGACAATCGCACCACATAGTCCCCGTTGGCAAAGCGCTTCTCAATGAAAACCTCCAGATTGCCGTCGTAGGTAATGCGGTTCACCTCACCACCCTCGAACTCTTCAGCCGCCCCCTGGCGCTGATAGCTCATGCCGTAGCTGAACGCCATTGACTCAATTTCGTGCTCAAAGCCGATGTTATAGACATACTCGGCCTGCCCGCTGAAGCGACGCTCAACGCCCTCAAAATAGGGATCTTCCACTTCCGAATCCAACAGCGTGTAGTTGAGGAAACCCTGGAGATTGGGAAGACCAAAAGCCGTGAATGGCGTGCTGACATCCACCTCAACGCCCATGATGGTGCCATCGTTGCGGTTATTGATCGGCTCGCGTAAGTCGAAGTCATCCACGCCGACAGTAATCTCGGTCTGCTGGTATTCAATCAGGTCGCTGACTTCCCGATAAAATACATTGACCCCCACCACACCGGCATTGCCAATGAAGTGGTCGTAGCCGATATCAAGGCCCCAGGCGCTCTCTGGATCCAGTTCAGGATTACCGCGAAACTTTTCGTCATCGATGGTCAGCTCCACGGGGTTAAGCTGATCGAACTGCGGATAGCGCAGCGTGCGCGCCACGCTGGCACGAAACTGATCCTGCTCGGAGATATGCCAACGCAGATGAACTGACGGGTTGTACTCCCAGTTATCGCGATCGCTGTCAGTCTTTGCGCCCGCAAAATCCCGCCCTTCCACTTGCTGGTCGCGGTATTCAGCCCGTACACCGGCTTCCACTTCCCACTTGGGGTTGAGCGTCATTTTGCTGGTGGCGTAGAGGTCGTAACCGTCGATAGTGGCGCGGAAGTCGGCAAACTCGTCGTCTTCATCGTCCACAACACCGCTGTCGTCGGCCACATACACCGAAAACTCACGTTCCCGACGGCTAATCTCGGCACCGAACTTTGACGTCATCGACTCGCCATCCACCTTCCAGGCAACCCCGACACGCGTATCGCTGTCATCGATATCCGTCACCTCGATTTCATCCAGCTCCAGTGGATCGCCCAGATCTGCCTCGCGATTGGTTTCGGTTTTGTCCTGCTCAAACTGGTTGCTGTATGCGTAGAGATTCAGCTCACCGCGAGCGAGTGCCAAGTCGTAGTTCACCCCGAGGTTGGCGTTGCTCTGCTCAATTTTTTCAAGCTGGTTCTCGAGGGTTTGTTCATCCAATACAAACGGCGAGTTGCTGTCGGCGCGAAGGAAAACATTCTTGCGCGTGTTCTCTTCTTCGTCGCGCTCGGTATCCATATAGAAAAGGTTAAAGCCGAGCTTGGCGCGATCGCTGAGATGCACAATCGCATCCCCCGCGAGCGAGACATCGCGGCTGTCGCGCACATCAGATTCCACCACGTCCTCGCGCTCGTCGCCGTCGAGCTTGCTGGCAACTTTGCTCTTGGGATTGTGACGCTCCTGAATATTCGCCGACACATTGTATTCCAGTGTCTCACCCATGCCGGTAAAGCCGATAAAGCCGCTGCCGTCGGTTTCTTCCATATGCACCGCGCCCAGCCGCCAGATGCCACCCTGATATCGGGCGCCCTCTTTAAGCACGATATTCAGCGTGCCGCCAATGCCCTCGCTATCGATGTCACTGGTGGGGCTGCGCAGAATTTCGATCTTTTCCACCATTTCGGCAGGGATGCGATCCACCGCAATGGCGCCGTCATTCTCCTCACCCGGCAGCTTGCGCCCGTTGATCAGTACCTGCGTGTACTTGGAGTCCAGCCCGCGCAAACGCGGCAAATCATACTCACCGACATCGCTGGTAAAGCTGACACCCGGCACACGCTTAAGCATGTCGCCAACCGAAATCGGCTCGAAGCGCTGGAAAAACGCAGAGTCGTAAACCAATTTGGGGGATGGGCTGTCCACATGGTTGCGCTGCACAACACGGTCGGCAAAGACGTGAACGCTTTCCACTGGTTGAGATACATCATCGGCATAAACGCTCGGGGCGGCGACCGTAAACGCCGCCAGAACCAGACTAAAGGGGGAGGGTTTCATTTTGGCTCCTGGTTTCATCCATGCGGCCCCTCTACCCGGTGAGTAGAGAGCCTCGCTGCAATCAATTCAGGTGCACACGCTAGGCCCCGCAGATGACAGAGACTTGACAGCGCAAAGGCCGGGCGGTGAAGAACGGCGAATTTCGCGTCCTTTTCCGCCTGCTTGAGCCAATATGACCTTTTGCCGTCATACAGGGCTGTTAACGTGAGCCGCACGATCAGGCTGTACCTATGCAGACCTGCCATGTGACAACGATGAACAGGGCATCAGGCCGTGAAAAAACGCGATTCGCTGAGCTTATTTGACCCCCGCACACTCCGGCACTGGGCCAATACCGCCAGCTGGCAGGCATTTCTACACCGCTATGCCTACTGGCTGATCAGTGTGCTGGCGGTATCGACCGCTCTCTCGGCCATCACCCACGGCAACGCCAAAGCCTGGCCGGACATTGACTGGATGGACCTGTTCGGCGAGGGCAGTCTGGCGCTTGCCACACTGATGTGGCTTCACTTCATCCACCGCTGGCGGCCACCGGGGCCGGTGACCAGCCTGCTCACCGGCGGTTTTGCACTGCTGAGCTACGGCTTTTTTCTGGATACGCTGGATGAAGTGGTGCGGCTGGATGAGAGTTGGTTAGGCACTCAGCTTGAGTCGCTGGCGCTGCCCGCGGCTATCGGCATGATTACGCTTGGGCTGGTGAGTCTGGGCAGAGAGCAGCGCGTATTCAGCCGGCAATTGCGGCGGCGGGAAGCCCACTACCGCAACCACAGCGATATCGACCCGGTCACCGACCTCTACAGCGGCGCCTACTGCCGCGACGCGGTGGCCTCGGCACTCGCAGAAGGCCGACCGATTTCCCTGTGCCTGATCGACCTGGAAGACTTCAACAGCATTAATCAGCGCTATGGCTTTGCCATCGGCGATGCCGTACTGAACCGCGTTGCTCACACACTGGTGGCTGCCGCACCCAGTCACTCGCTGGTCTGCCGCTATGGTGGTGACCGCTTTGCCGTGATTATCGAGGGACATTCACCACTGCCCGATCTACGCCAGCGCCTGAATATCTTACTTACCGAAGCCGTGGGCTTGGCGCTGCTGCTGGAAACCGGTGAGCAACCGGATATCGGGGTACAAGCCGGGCAGTTGATTGCCCGACAGGATGAAACCGCCGAACAACTTCTGCAGCGCGCCGTGGCCGATGTGCAATCCCGTAAGCGCAGCAACACCACCGAGGCCCGTTGAGCCATGCGCAGCGATGTCCTTCTGCAAAACGACAAAGTGATTCCCGCCTGGGTGCAACCGGTAGTACTGCTCGACCTGTGTCATGCCCGCGGCGTGCCACTGCCCAAGCTGCTTCATAATACCGCGCTGTTTCTCGGCGACCTGCCGTTTCGCGGTGCGCAGCTTAGCCTGTCGCACTACCGTCAACTGCTCAGCAACGCCAACCGCCTCTGGCCCGGCGAGGACTTCCCCTTTCAGCTAGGGCACCAGCTCGCCAACAGCGGCCTCGGACCACTGGCTGAGCTTTTATCGCGTTGCGAGCGGATAGACGAGCAGCTTAATACGCTTTGCCGCTTTGCCTTTCTGTTAAACCCGGCGCTGCGACTTCAGGTTTACCGGCCCAACTCACAGTCGGCCATGGTGCTATGCCATGCCGCAGGACAACTCTGCTTGTCGGATACCGAACGCCTCGTTGCCATGACCACCTTGCGGCAGCTATTGAGCCAACACCCCGCTACTGACGAGATAAGCTGCTATCTGTCTGCCCCACGCCGCCATGCGATTGAGCACTACCACAGTCACCTCTCAGCAGACTGCCACTTTCAGGCACCCTGGGATGGCTTGCGACTGTCCCTGTCAATCAGCGCGGCGCCTGAAACATCATCGTCTTTGCGCTTCAGGGTGGTAGAAGCAGAGTGTGATCAACTTGTGAACGGGCGCCGTTACCTGATCGACGCGCTCCACCGCTACCTGCATCAACACCCCGATGCCAGCGACCTGCCCGATGCCGCCGCCTATCTGGGCACCAGTATTTCCACACTGAAGCGGCGCCTGCGCGAACATGCTTGTACGTATCAGGAAGTGCTGGACAGTGCCCGCCGGGAGCAGGCACTGGTCGAGTTGCTACTGAACGATGCGTCGGTGGATGCCATTTCTGAACGCCTGCATTTTCACGACAGCAGCAACTTCCGCCGCGCCTTCAAACGCTGGACCGGCACCACGCCGTCGCTGCTCAAGTCGGCGTTTCAGTAAGCCGGTGCGTTGACAATACCCTGGCGGGCCAGCCAGTCGTTAATCGCCAGACCGGTGCCCATATCCCAGCCTTTCAGCTGATCCACCGGCACGATTTTGTAGTCGTCCAGCTCGTGGTTGAGTTTGATCTCGCCCGCCGCTTTCACGTGATAGGCGATAATGACCTGATTCTGGTGGGGGAAGGGGTAAGCGCCTATCAGCTCGGTTTCCAGAGCGTGAAGGTTCAGCTCCTCCATCGTCTCGCGGCGGGCACATTCCACGGGGTCTTCCCCGGCTTCGAGAAAGCCGGTGATAATGGAATAGAACTTTTTCGGCCAGCTCACATTGTGCGCCAGCACCACGCCGCCCTCGACTTCAACAATCATCGCGACCACGGGTACCGGGTTGTTGAAGTGGATAAAACCGCAGGCGCGATCCGGGCAGCCGCTGCGAATTTCATCATCGACCAGCACCTCGGCAAGCGGACTGGCACACTGGGGGCAGTAGTTCATTATTCTTTTCCTTGTTGTCAGTTAGCACGGCGGCCATCGGCCTGAATCGGGCATACGGCGTAAACACCCGAAGTAAACCCGTCGGAGAGTGCCGCAGATTTTGCTATAAATGGCTTTTCCTCGCCACGAAAAACCGATGCGGAGACCCGTCTATGGACCTGCAACTTGCCGATAAAACCGCGCTAATCAGCGGCAGCCACCGCGGCACTGGCGCGGTGATCGCCCGCGCCCTGCGCGCCGAGGGCGCCACCGTCATTCTTCACAGCGATATCGACGGCGCCAGCGACGCGCTGGCAGACGAGCTGGACGCGCCCGCCGTGTGGGGCAATTTAAGCAGCGACGAGGGCTGCGATCTGGTGCTGCAACAACTGCACCGCATCGGCGAAGTGGATATTTTGATCAACAACCGTGGCGGCAGTGATGGCGGCGACTGGTCGGATGACACTGAACAGTGGCTGGCGGCCTATCAGCACAATGTCTTGTCGGCGGTGCGGCTCTGCCAGGCGCTGGCGCCCGACATGCAAAGCCGCGGCTGGGGCCGCATTGTGCAACTGGGCACCATCGGCAGCCGCCAGCCCCGCGCCGCCATGCCCCACTATTACGCCGCCAAAGCGGCACTGGCCAACACCACGGTGAGCCTGTGCCGGGAGCTGGCGGGCAGCGGGGTGACGGTGAATACCGTGTCGCCGGGCTATGTACGCACCCCCGAGGTGGAAGCCTGGGTGCGGCGCTGGGCGCGCAAACGCGGCCTGGAGGGTGACTGGGGCGATATCGTTACCGCCTTCTGCGCGGCCGAGTACCCCAATCCCTGCGGGCGTATTGGCGAGTGCGAGGAAGTGGCCGATCTGGTGTGTTTTTTGTGCAGCGAACGGGCGGGCTTTATCAACGGCCAGAATCTGATGATCGACGGTGGTGCGCTCGCCAGCTGCTAGCCCGGCAGAAATTCCTGCAGAATGCTGTCGACAAAGGCGTAGCCGCGCTCCGTGCAGGCAATCTGCTGCGCCGACGACTGCAACAGGCAGCGCTGCAATAGCTGCTCGACTTTCGCTTCGATTCCTGCCCAGGGCAGGCCGGTGCGCTGCGCGTACATAGCGGGCGTAAAACCCTCGCGCAGGCGCAGCGCATTGAGCATAAACTCAAAGGGCAAGTCATCGGCGGCAATCACTTCCGGCGGTTGACTGCGAGACGGGCTGCGCTGCAAATAGTCCTTGGGGGCGCGGGTTTTCTGGTAGCGGAAAATGGCGCCATCGGGCCGGGTAATTTTGCCGTGGGCACCCGCGCCCAACGCCAGGTAGTCGCCGAATTGCCAATAGTTCAGATTGTGCCGCGCCGGGCGACCGGGGCGCGCAAAGGCCGAGACTTCATAGCGCTGAAACCCCGCTTCGCTCAGCCGCGCAAAGCCCGCTTCCTGGATCGCCATCAGCTCGCCCTCGGGCGGCAGGGTCGGGGGCCGCCGGTAGAACTCGGTATTGGGCTCGATGGTGAGCTGATACCAACTGATATGACTGGCACCGCTCTCTATCGCCGCGTCGAGGTCGCGCAGGGCGTCAATGCGGTGCTGGCCGCTGAGGCCGTGCATCAGGTCCACGTTGAAGTTATCGAAACCGGCCTCGCGAGCGCTGGCGATGGCGCGGCGAGCGTCGTCGCCGCTGTGAATCCGGCCGAGCTGCTGCAACTGCAGCGGGTCAAAACTCTGCACGCCGATCGACAGGCGGTTAATCCCCAGCTCGCGATAGGCCGCAAAGCGCCCCTGCTCCAGCGTACCGGGGTTGGCTTCAAGGGTAATTTCCGCCTCGTCGGCAAAACGCAGCCGCTGGCGCAGACCGGCGAAAAGCTGGCGATAGGCCTCGGCAGAAAACAAACTGGGAGTGCCGCCGCCAATAAATACGCTCTGAATCGCCCGGCCAGAAACGTAGTCGAGGTCTTGATCCAAGTCTTCCAGCATGGCGGCCACATACTCAGCCTCGGGTAGCTCGCCCTGCTGAGTATGGGAGTTAAAATCACAGTAGGGGCACTTGCGCACGCACCAGGGAATATGGATGTACAGCGCCAGCGGCGGCAGCACCGGGGAAGGCATCAGAGGCCGAGGTCCGACCAGATCTCATCCACGCGGCGCACCACCTCCGGGTCTTTTTCGATGGGGCGGCCCCACTCACGCTCGGTTTCACCCGGCCACTTGTTGGTGGCGTCCATCCCCATTTTCGAGCCGAGGCCCGACACCGGCGAGGCGAAGTCGAGGTAGTCGATAGGGGTGTTCTCCACCAATACAGTGTCGCGCTGCGGATCCATGCGGGTGGTAATCGCCCAGATCACATCGTTCCAGTCGCGGGCGTTTACGTCGTCGTCGCAGACAATCACAAACTTGGTGTACATGAACTGGCGCAGGAAGGACCACACGCCGAACATCACGCGTTTGGCATGGCCGGGGTACTGCTTTTTGATGGTCACCACCGCCATGCGGTAGGAACAGCCCTCGGGCGGCAGATAGAAGTCGATAATTTCCGGGAACTGGCGGCGCAGCAGCGGCACCAGCACTTCGTTCAGCGCCACACCCAGTACGGCGGGCTCATCCGGCGGACGGCCGGTGTAGGTGCTGTGGTAAATCGGCTGCTTGCGGTGAGAGATGTGCGTTACCGTGAATACCGGGAAACGATCCACTTCATTGTAATAGCCGGTGTGATCGCCGTAAGGGCCTTCGTCGGCCATTTCCTCGGGGTCGATATACCCCTCGAGAATATATTCGCTGTTGGCGGGCACCTGTAAGTCATTGCTCAGGCTGGTGACCAACTCCGTTTTCTCACCCCGCAGCAGCCCGGCAAAGGCATATTCACTGAGGGTATCGGGTACGGGCGTGACCGCGCCCAGCGTAGTCGCGGGATCAGCGCCGAGTGCCACCGAGACGGGGAATTTTTCGCCGGGATGGGCGGCTTTGAATTCCTGAAAATCCAGTGCGCCACCACGGTGGGACAGCCAGCGCATAATCAGCTTGTTTTTGCCGATCAACTGCATCCGGTAAATGCCAAGATTCTGGCGTTCTTTATTCGGCCCGCGGGTAATGACCAGCGGCCAGGTAATCAACGGCGCGGCGTCGCCGGGCCAGCAGGTTTGAATGGGAAGGCGATGCAGATCGACGGCGTCGCCCTCAATCACGCATTCCTGACACACCGCCTTGTTGACCAGCTTGGGCCCCATATTGAGCACCTGCTTGAACACCGGCAGTTTGCTCCAGGCATCGCGCAGGCCCTTGGGCGGATCAGGCTGACGCAGAAAGGCGAGCAGTTCGCCCACCTCGTGCAGCGCGTCGATATCTTTCTGCCCCATGCCCATCGCCACGCGCTTTTCGGTGCCAAACAGGTTGGCCAGTACCGGCACGTCGTAGCCTGTGGGGTTTTCAAACAGCAGCGCAGGACCGCCCGCGCGCAGCACGCGGTCGCAGATTTCAGTCATTTCCAGATGGGGATCAACAGGGTGCTTGATGCGTTTCAGCTCACCCTGTTTTTCCAGATAGCGAAGAAAATCGCGCAGGTCTTTGTGCTTCATAGTCCGAGGTCTGCTGTCCGTATCCGGCGCCGCACCCGACTCCCGGATACCGGATTACTTGCGTTTCATCGAATCGAAGAATTCGGCGTTGGTCTTGGTGTCCTTGAGCTTGTCGATCAGGAACTCAATCGCCGGGGTGTCTTCCATGCCGTGCAGCAGCTTACGCAGAATCCACATGCGTTGCAGCTCTTCCTCACCGGTCAGCAATTCTTCGCGACGGGTGCCGGAGCGGCGGATATTGATCGCCGGGTAAACGCGCTTCTCGGCGATCTTGCGATCCAGGTGCAGCTCGTTATTACCCGTCCCTTTGAATTCTTCGTAAATGACTTCGTCCATTTTCGAGCCGGTGTCGATCAGCGCGGTAGCGATAATCGACAGGCTGCCGCCTTCTTCCACGTTACGCGCGGCACCAAAGAAACGCTTGGGGCGTTCCAGGGCGTGGGCATCCACACCACCGGTCAGTACCTTGCCGGAGCTGGGCACGATGGTGTTGTAGGCACGGGCCAGACGGGTAATGGAGTCGAGCAGCACCACAACGTCGCGCTTATGCTCTACGAGGCGCTTGGCCTTCTCGATGACCATTTCCGCCACCTGTACGTGGCGCGCCGGGGGTTCGTCGAAGGTCGAAGCCACCACTTCCGCACCGCGTGCCCCCACCGAGCGCTGCATCTCCGTCACCTCTTCGGGACGTTCGTCAATCAGCAGGACGATGACATAACACTCGGGGTTGTTGCGGATGATGCTCTGCGCGATGTTCTGCAGCATCAGGGTTTTACCGGCTTTCGGCGGCGCAACAATCAGGCCGCGTTGGCCTTTGCCGATGGGCGCCACCAGATCGATGATACGGCCGGTGAGGTCTTCGGTAGAGCCGTTACCCAATTCCAGCGTCAGGCGCTCGTTGGGGAACAGCGGCGTGAGGTTTTCAAACAGGACCTTGTTCTTGGACTGCTCAGGTTTGGTGAAGTTGACCTGATCGACCTTGAGCAGCGCGAAGTAGCGCTCGCCTTCTTTGGGCGGGCGAATCTTACCGGCAATGCTGTCACCGGTGCGCAGATTGAAGCGGCGGATCTGGCTGGGCGACACATAGATGTCATCGGGGCCAGCGAGGTATGAGCAGTCTGCGCTACGCAGGAAGCCAAAGCCATCCTGCAGGATTTCCAGTACGCCATCGCCGTGAATATCTTCGCCGCTTTTGGCGTGGCGCTTCAGGATGGAAAAGATGATGTCTTGTTTGCGCGAGCGGGCGATATTGTCGAGGCCAATTTCTTTGGCGATGTCCAGCAGTTCCTGGGCAGACTTGGTTTTCAGATCAGTAAGATTCATAGGTTCAGGGTTGTTGGTTTATATGAGATGCGGCTAGAACGAGACGCAGAAACGGCAGGGACGCGGCCGAAACGTACTCGACGTATTAGCGGAAGCGAAAATAAAAAGGTGTTATTTGAATAGTTTGGGGATTGATTGATCGAACTCTATCACCGAATGGTGATGCCGTAAAGCCTTTAAAAACAGGCCCCACGCGGGCGCGCAGGGCCTTGGTATTACAGTGCGCTGTCGATGAAATCGCAGAGTTGCGTTTTGGACAGGGCGCCGACCTTGGTCGCTTCGGCATTGCCGCCTTTGAAGATCATCAGCGTGGGAATGCCACGTACGCTGAACTTCGCCGGGGTTTCTGAGTTGGCGTCAACGTCGATCTTGCAGATCTTGATCTTGCCGGCGTAGTCGCCAGAGATCTCGTCGAGTACCGGGGCGATCATCTTACAGGGGCCACACCACTCCGCCCAGAAATCTACCAGTACCGGCAGCTCGGACTTCAGCACTTCTTCTTCGAAGCTGCTGTCAGTGACGTGAACGATGTTGTCGCTCATCTTGGGTCTCCAAGTTGAAATCGTGAAAGTCGGAAAGCGCGATCATAGCACAGCTGACTCGCGGATGTGCAAGGCGTCCACATGGCCTGCGCTGGTCAGCATCGCCCCCGACCGCTATGCTAGCCGCCGAACTGTTATCTGCCGAATCGCCATGCCGCGCCTTTTTTACAGCCTGCTCCTCTACTTACTTGTGCCGCTGATTCTGCTGCGCCTGCTTTATCGTGCCATGCGGGCGCCGGATTACCGACGCCGCGTTGCCGAGCGCTTTGGTTTTTTCAAACCACCGGCCGCCACCGGCGGCCTGTGGGTGCACGCGGTGTCGGTAGGCGAGAGCATTGCCGCTGCGCCGCTGATCCGCCACTTTCTGGAGACGCACCCCGAATTGCCGGTCGTGGTCAGCTGCATGACCCCCACCGGCTCCGAGCGCATTCGCGAGCTGTTTGGCGACCGCGTATTCCACGTTTATGCCCCCTACGATCTGCCCGATGCAGTGTCGCGCTTCCTGAACCGAATCCAGCCCCGCGCAGCCGTCATTATGGAAACCGAAATCTGGCCGAACATGGTCTGCCAGACCAGCGCCCGCGGCATTCCGGTGCTGCTGGCCAATGCGCGGCTGTCGGAGCGCTCAGCCCGCGGCTATCAGCGGCTCAGCGGCCTCAGTCGGCCAGTGATGCGGGCCATGCACCGCATCGTTGCCCAGGGACGGGCCGATGCGGAGCGCTTTGCCGCCTTGGGGGTTAGCCCGGACGCGCTGTGCGTATCCGGCAGTATCAAATTCGATGTCAGCATTCCTGACGCCCTGCGCCAACAGGCCCTTGCATTGCGCGAGGCAATGGGCACGCGCCCCACTTGGATTGCCGCCAGCACCCACGACGGTGAAGACGGCATTCTGCTGGACGCGCATCGACAACTCCTGACGCAGTTTCCCGACGTGCTGCTGATTCTTGTACCCCGCCACCCGGAACGCTTTGACGGCGTTGCCCGGCAAATTGAGCAGGCGGACTTGCGCTATACGCGACGCAGCCTTGAGGGAACCGCCGCCCGCGACAGCCAGGTACTGCTGGGCGACACCATGGGCGAGCTGTTGCTGTTGTTGGGCACCGCGGATATCGCCTTTATTGGCGGCAGCCTGATTCCGCGAGGCGGCCACAACAGCCTTGAGGCGGCAGCCTGGGGGCTGCCCGTTCTGACGGGGCCCAGCGATTTCAATTTCGCGGAAATCAGCCGTCTGCTGCAGGACGCCGGCGCACAGCGCATCGTCGACAGTGCACAGAGCCTGTTCGATGCTCTGCAACGCTTGTTTGCTGACGCCGAACAGCGCCAGCAGCAGGGCCGTCATGCACTCAGCGTGGTCGATGGCAATCGGGGGGCATTGCAGACCCTGATCAACGAGGTCGAGGCAGCGCTGCAGCAGAAAAGCTGAACCGGACTAAGTACAAGATAAGAAAGGAAGAAAAAGAAAAGGGCACCGCAGTGCCCTTCAGGTTTTAGCTCTGAGATTTCAGGCTGGCTGCCGGGGCATCTTTCAGCCATTTGTTCAGCTGATGGATATCTGCCGGGCTCAAGGTGCCAGCATTCTGCTTCAACTGCAGCATATCCAGCACGTAATCGTAGCGCGCATTGCTGTAGTCACGAATGGCCGCGTACAGCGCACGCTGGGCATTCAGCACATCCACCACGTTGCGGGTACCCACTTCATAACCGGCTTCGGTCGCGTCCAGCGCGCTTCGCGCCGACACAATATTCAGCTTGCGGGCTTTCACGGTCTGCACATCGGTGCTCACCGCAATGTGCTGAGCGCGCGTCGCCGACACCACCTGACGCTGGGTCAGCTGGGCATTGTGGCGCGCCGCATTGTATTGCTCGTAGGCCTGACGGCGCCCGGCGCTGATACCACCCCCGGCAAACAGCGGGACTTCGAGGGTAATGCGCAAGGCTTCGGTTTCGAAGGAGCTATCCGGCGGAACGGCAAAGGTGCTGGCAGGATTGAATGTACGACTGCCGTCCATGTCCTCTTTGGAATAGCTGAAGCTACCGCTGATGGTTGGCAGGTGCTCCATTTTCTTCGCACGGGCCGTTTGGTAGGCCGAATCCGAGGACGCCTGCGTAACTTTGAGCTGGTAGTTATTCTTCAGCGCGAAATCCACCCAGGAAGCACGATCAGCGGGTACTGGCGGCTCGATGGGGAAATCTTCGCTGAGCGGCCACAGCTTGCCGTGCTCGGCACCCGTCAGCGTAGTTAGGTTCTCGCGCGCAATCGCCAGTGACCCCTCGAAGCCCAGACGCTGGGCCACGGCGCTGTCGTAAACGGCACGCGACTCGTGGACATCGGTAATGGCAATCAGGCCGACATCAAAGCGCTGCTGGGTTTGCTCCAGTTGGCGCTTGGCGGCACGCTCTTCGGCCATCGAGGCATCGAGGTTTTCCCGCGCCTTCAACACTTCGAAGTAGGCCTCGGCAACACGCACAATCAGCGCCTGCTGATCGAAAGCCAGTTGGGCTTCGGCCCGCTCAGTGACCTTTTTACCGGCCTTGAAGCTGAACCAGGCAGGCAGATCAAAAATGGCCTGATTCAGACTGACTGAGTAGTGCTCGGTTTCCGAGTCAGTGGTAGAGGCTTGGTCGATAATCGTGACGTTCGAACCACCAAATGGTCCAGAAGTGATGTTAGTGCTCTTCGACTCAGCGTCCGTTTCCGAATCCTGATAGTAGGCCTGGCCCACCACCTGCGGCAGCAGCGCAGAGCGGCTCAGCTTTTCCGTTTCCAGATCGGCGCGATAAGTGGCTTCCGCCGCTTTTAACTGGGGATCGTTTTTTAAAGCAAGTTCGTAGACGTCGAGCAAGGTGTCCGCACTGGTGGCGGAAGCACCCGTAGCAAGCGCCAGTGCAACACTAAGTAAGTGACGTTTGGCAATCATAAAGGTAACCTGTTCTGCTAACGGAGGAGCTGCGTCAGCCGCTCAGTGTATCAGAATCACTCTTCTCAAGAATGATTATTAACGAATGTTATTAAAATCTACCGTGCAAATTTCAATGCGGCGGGACACGTGAAGACATCGCGCTATCAAATCAATCTCAACGCCCATCTCGCCGACTGTGAGATGAATTACCTGCGCTTGAGCAAACTGCTTCCCGAGCCGCTGGCGGCGGGTCAGACGCTGACGATCGGCCTGGGCGCTCACGCCCTGAATATCGATGTTCGCGAATGCGCCCCCTACACCACGTTTTTAGAAATGCGCCTCGCACAGGCCAGCCAGCAACCCTGGTCATCGATCTGCCTGAAGGTACGCATGTATCACGACGCAGCAATGGCCGAAGTCTCGGGGGCAGAAGGCGTACACAGTCTGCGCCAGCGCTACGACTACCCCAACAGCAAGATGTTTCAGCAGGATGAAAAGGCGCAGCTCAACCGATTCCTCGGCGAGTGGCTCAGCCTGTGCCTGCGCCACGGCCATCACAGCAACATCGCGGTAGCCGATATTCTGGGCGAAACGGACAAGCCCTGAGCCCGCCGGAGGCAGCCGCAAGGGGACCATGTTCGCAAATTTTCTGTCCGCAGCAGTGAGCATTAGAAACCGTCGCCGGGTCACTGGATTTGTCTGAAGGCATCCCGTATAACAGCTCAGATACGTCACGAGGCCGGCCGTGAAGCACACTCAATCAGATTCAGACAACGCTACTGACCTCTGCGTCGTGCAGGTCAGCGATTGCCATCTCGGCCGGGAGCCGGGAGAGCGCCTGCTGGGCATGGATACCGACCATAGCCTTGATGAAGTGCTGAAACTGGTGCGCCGCAACCACAGCCACATCGACCTGCTGGTCATGTCCGGCGACCTGTCTGCCGACGGCGACGCCAGTGCCTATCAGCGCCTGCTGCCCAAACTGGAAGGACTGGCCGCACAAACGGTCTGGCTACCGGGCAATCACGATGACGTCCCTACGATGCAGCGCTGCGTCGGCACAGCGCGAATGCCCTCGCAAATCACGCTGGGCGACTGGCAGTTTCGCTTCCTCAATTCGGCGGTGCCCGATGAAGTGGGCGGCCACCTCGCTGACAGCGAGCTGAATGCCGTGAAATCGCTCAACAGCGACCAGCCTGCAATGATTTTTTTGCACCACCATCTGCGCCCGCTCGGCGCCGCGTGGCTCGATGAACAGCGCGTTGATAACGCCGATGACCTGTTTGCACTTCTCGATGAACAGCCCAGCGTCGCCGCTGTCGTCTCCGGCCATGTTCATCAGCAATCCGACACACGCCATGGCAATCAGCGCTTGCTGACCACGCCCTCCACCTGTATACAATTCGCGCCGGGCAGCCACGATTTTGCCCTGGACGACCTCAACCCCGGCTACCGCTGGTTTACCCTCAGCGCCAATGGCGACTGGCAAACCGGCGTCGAGCGGGTGAGCGGTGTGACGTTTACAGTAGACAGGACAGCAAACGGCTACGCATGAGCGCGACAGTAATTTATATCCACGGTTTTCTTTCTTCTCCTCAATCCCACAAAGCGCAACTGGCCGCTGACTACTTCAAACGCCACCATCCCGACATTCGCTTTCTGGTGCCGGACATGCCCAATCATCCGGCGGGCGCCTTTGCCCGGCTCGATCAACTGGTGAAAGACGAACTCGCCCGTCAACCCGACAAACTGGTGCTTATGGGCAGCTCACTGGGCGGCTTTTTCTCCACCGTGCTGGCCGAGCGCTACGATTTGAAAGCCGTCGTGGTGAACCCCGCCGTACGTCCCCACGAGCGCGGCGAGCAGTTTCTGGGCGATTACCACAACCCCTATACCCAAGAGCCATTTTCAGTCACCCAGAACGATATTGACTGTCTGGCCGAGCTGGCCCCTGCGCAGATCACGCCGCAGCGCTACTGGCTGATGGTGCAGGAGGGTGACGAAACGCTGGATTATCGTCTGGCGGTGGACGCCTACGCGGGCAGCAAGCAACTGATTGAGCCCGGCGGCGACCACAGCTTTGTAGGCTTTGAGCGGCATTTGCCCGCAATAGTGGAATTTCTCGGCGTAGCTGGTTAACAATAGCCGCCATTCTGTTTCATTCAGCGTGCGGCCACCGGCCGCCACTGCACTTGGTAGACCATGTCTCAATACACCTCACAATCTATTGAAGTTCTTACCGGTCTGGAGCCGGTGCGCAAGCGCCCCGGCATGTACACCGATACCACCAGGCCCAACCACTTGGCCCAGGAAATCATCGACAACAGCGTCGATGAGGCCCTCGCCGGACACGCCAGCCAGATCGTTGTCACCCTGCACAACGACGGCTCGCTGAGCTGCAGCGACGACGGTCGCGGTATGCCCGTGGACATCCACCCCGAAATGGGCCTGCCGGGCGTCGAGGTAATTCTCTCCACGCTGCACGCGGGGGGTAAATTCTCCAACGACAACTACCAGTTCTCCGGCGGTTTGCACGGCGTGGGGGTATCGGTGGTGAACGCCCTGTCCACCCTGCTGGAAGTGACCATCAAGCGCGACGGGCAGGTGCACCAGATGCGCTTTGCCAACGGCGAAAAGGCCTCAGATCTCGAAGTCATCGACAGCTGCGGCAAGCGCAATACCGGCACGCTGCTGCGCTTCTGGCCCGATCCGCAATACTTCGACAGCGCCAAGTTTTCAGTGCGCCGCCTCAAGCATGTGCTGCGTGCCAAAGCGGTACTGTGCCCCGGCCTGCATGTGCGCTTTATTGACGAAACCGGTGAGGAAAGCGAAGAGTGGCACTACGAAGACGGCCTGCCCGACTATCTGGCCAGTCACACCCGCGACTATGAAACCCTGCCCGCGCAGCCCTTTGTGGGCCATTTCAGCGGCAATACCGAGGGCGTGGACTGGGCCGTGCAGTGGCTGCCGGAAGGCGGCGAGCCACTGACCGAATCCTACGTCAACCTGATTCCCACCGCTCAGGGCGGCACCCACGTTAACGGGCTGCGCAGCGGCCTGCTGGACGCCATGCGCGAGTTCTGTGAATTCCGCAATCTGCTGCCCCGTGGCGTCAAACTCAGCCCAGATGACATTTGGGACCGCTGCAGCTACGTGCTGTCGTCAAAACTGGCCGACCCGCAGTTCTCCGGCCAGACCAAGGAACGCCTCAGCTCCCGCGAAGCGTCCGCCTTTGTCTCCGGCGTAGCGAAAGACGCCTTCAGCCTTTGGCTGAACCAGCATACCGAAGAAGCTGAAAAGCTGGCCGAGCTGTGCATCAGCAACGCCCAGAGCCGCCTGCGCAAAGCCAAAAAAGTAGTCCGCAAGAAGGTGTCTGCCGGCCCCGCATTGCCCGGCAAGCTGGCCGACTGTTCCGGCGTGGAAAGCGAGCGCTCAGAGCTGTTTCTGGTGGAAGGGGATTCGGCGGGCGGCTCGGCCAAGCAGGCACGGGACCGTCAGTATCAAGCCATTCTTCCCCTGCGCGGTAAAATCCTGAACACCTGGGAAGTCGACTCCCAGCAGATTCTCGCCTCGCAGGAAGTCCACGATATCTCCGTGGCACTGGGCGTCGACCCCGACTCCAGCGACCTGAGCGGCCTGCGCTACGGCAAAATCTGCATCCTCGCCGACGCCGACTCCGACGGTGCCCACATCGCCACACTGCTGTGCGCGCTGTTTTTGCGGCACTTCCGCCCGCTGGTAGAGCAGGGCCACGTGTTTATCGCCATGCCCCCGCTGTACCGTGTCGATGTGGGCAAAGAGGTGTTCTACGCACTGGATAACGACGAAAAGCAGGGCATCGTCGACCGGATTGAAGCCGAAAAAATCCGCGGCAAAGTCTCGGTTACCCGCTTCAAAGGCTTGGGCGAGATGAACCCGCTGCAACTGCGCGAGACAGTTATGGACCCGGACACCCGCCGGCTGGTGCGTCTGGGCATCGAGCCCGACGACGATACCGACAGCCTGATGGACATGCTGCTGGGTAAAAAGCGCGCCGCCGACCGCAAAGAGTGGCTGGAACGCAACGGCGATGAAGCCGAAGTACTGATGTAAGGCCTGTCACCAATAGACAGTAAAAGCGTCGCCTAAAAGCATTTCTAAAATTGCGCCACCGACTACTATCGTTTGGCACAGTAACAATAAAAAAAGGAATGCTTCATGGAACAACGCGAGCCGATCCCCGGCTGGGCGCGGTTTTTTCTCGCCTTTGCCGATCTCACCATCTGGAAAGCCCCCGGCGCGCCGCGCATTCGCGTGGCCTGGGCGGTGGATCTCCACAAGATCATCACCCTGTTTATCATTTACGGGATGATGCAGTACTACAACAACTTCAGCACCGCGACCTGGGTCTACCTCGGCCTGCACGGCATTTACGGCTACTGCTGGCTGATCAAAGATTTTGGTTTCCGCGACCATCAGCTCAACCAGAAACTCAGCCTGCTGGGCGCGATCAATCTCTATGTTTTCCTGATCGGCTGGTACTGGCTCACGCCGTGGCTGATGATCTCCCGCTTTATCGAACCCAGCGGCCCCATGCTGTTTGCCGCCATCGCCGTCCACACACTCGGCGTGGTGCTGATGGTTGCCGCCGATGGTCAGCGTCACTGGGTGCTCAAGTATCGCCAGCAGTCCGGGCTGATTACTGACGGCGTCTATCGCTACACCCGCAACCCCAATTATCTGGGCGAGCTGATGCTCTACGCCGCCTACCCGCTGCTGGCCCAGCACTGGATCGCCTGGGTGATTTACGGCTACATGGCGGTGTACTTCCTGGCGCGGATGAAAAACAAAGACCACGCCATCTCACGCCATCCCGGCTGGCAGGACTACAAATGCCAGACCGGCCTGCTGATTCCCTGGCGCCTGCTGACGGGCGGCGCATTGGCTGACCGTCTCAAAGAGCACAATCAGGGCAGCGGGGAGGCCAGCGCCAATGCAAAATGAGCAAAACTGGAAGCGCTTCTACCGCTTCGCCGCCATCTTCAACTTTGCCGCGGCGGCCATGCTGTTGTTTGCCACCGAGCAGTTCTTCGCCATCCTGCAAATGCAGAGCATCTACACTCCCGAACTGCTGCCTTGGGCGCATCAGTTCGGGGCGCTGGTGCTGGTATTCGGATTGGGGTACTGGCGCATCGGCAGCAGCCCTCGCGACCACAAAGACATCATCTGGATGGGCTGCGTCGGCAAAACCTTGGTATTCATCACCGCCTGGGTCGACACCCTCAGCTTTGGCGCGCTGATGCCCTTTGCCATCTTTGTGTTTGCCGACCTCGCCTTTGCGGCGGTCTACGCCGTTTACCTGCTCAACAACGCCAAACACGACGCGCAGCAGCTACTGCGCTGACCACCCGGTAATGCCCACCTCTTGTGAAAGGCCGAGCTATGGCCTTTCACTTTTTTATCACCGAGAAACCTCAAGTATTATCTTTCAGCCAGAGTGCGAGCGCACCCTTCGACGATACCTCCAGCTTCTGGTATACCCGTGCCAAATGCGTTCTAACCGTTGTCGGCGACACTCCGAGACTGGCAGCAACTTCTTTATGGCTACTGCCACTGGCATAAAGCCAAGCCACTTCTTCCTCTCGAGCACTTAGAGATACTCCTGTGCACACTGCAGCCCTGACGAGCAGGCGCCCATTCAGACGCTCGGCATGTAGTGATAACCCACATCCTCGGTAGCGCTTTCCCGACCACAGCAAACGGTTTACCGACTCCGGTAAACGAAACCGCGCGGCAGTACCTAACGTATTGACCAGCAGTTCTGTGAAACTCGGCAGCGCCGCGTGTATATAGCCACGATGATCCAGCAAAGCAGCTGGCGCCTGCTTAGAGCGAAGGAAATGCATGTCGTTATGCCGCGCCGCTAAAAACAAATGCTTGGTCAGCATACTTTTCCGACGAAGGTCGCAACGCTCAAACTGTGATAGGGCACTATCACGCGCCAGCGTCACAAATACGTGCAGCCCGGTGCTCTTATCCACCTCCATGGTCGAAACCATTTGCTGCGCACAATATAGCCCCCAGTGCTCTCGGTAGGCTCTGCTCTTTCGGAAGTCCGGCAACTGTTCAATGGACCATGTTTTCCCTGTGTTACCAATAACCAGATTCGCGAAGGGGTCCTCTTTTTTCACCGCCTCCCAGGTATCGAACAGATGATCCGACTGGTCAAGGATAAGGGCCTGACTCAGATCACGGCGCAGGCCATCACCTGAACCCCAGATTGCAAAGTCAAAGTCGATCTGGCGGCGAACTTCCGTCAGCGCCCAGCGGCTGAACTCAACAGGGGAAAGGTGCATGCTGGCGTCATGCATTGCCAAAATAAAGTCATCCATGTCCAACTGCATTTCTAGAAAATCCTTTTAATACATAATTTTATCTCACACCACCCTCAAGTCTGTGGTGCAATTGCAGGATAAAACTTCTACCGTCGGATCAATACCATTTTGGACTAACCGCGTCGAGTCACACCGGCATGAAGCCTGTGGCTATGGCGTGCAGCTGACCTCATAGGTGCGGCTTTTAGCCGAATGGAGAACGACGATGACCCCCAACCCCTCTTTCAAAAGAAGCCTCTACATCACCCTGCTTGGCAGTGTACTGGCCGCCTGTGGTGGCGGTGGTGGTGGTGGCAGCAACGGTAGTGGCGGCGGCGGAAGTAACAGCTCGCAACTGCTGTCCAGCCTTAGTGGCGATGCTGATAATCACGACTTACTGTACTTCACCCTCAACATTGAACGAGAAGACGGGACCGGAGAGTCGTCGCTCATGGCCGTCAATCCCGCCGACATGTCAGATATCCACACTACCGAGCTGACAATCCGCGACGTCTACAACGCCAATGACCTAGGCAGGGCCGCCTATGTGCCACTTTACGAAGCCGATATCAGTCAAGACGACAACAGCGTCAGCGAATATCGCGTTGCCAAGGTCGCCTTTCTGCACAACCGCGAAGCGGGGGCTGAAACATCCGAGGGATTTGCTAGCGTCAGTACTGATGTAAATTCCCTCACCACTCCGCTAGACGCCACCAGAGCCTCTTCTGAAAGCTATTTGAACGCCGGCCTCAGTGGCGCGGGCGCACTGATCCGTCAGAACTACGCCGACGCCACGCACGCCTCCGTTACCTACGGCCTTCCAGGAAGCATGCGTCACATGCGATTCAACTTCCCGGCAGATGTAGCTCCATATCGCATCCTGCCCGCCATCGTTGATTATGTGACCCCTGTCGGCAAACTCGATCAACCAGGCACTCAAACGTACCTAGCGCTCCGCAATAGCGATAACAGCGTATGCAACAATGGCTATTTCCTCGTGCGCGCACTGACCTACTCGCTTAACCTCGGCAGTAACGGCTCAACCGTAGACAACCTGCTGCCCAATGGCCGAGAGGCTGCTGGCATGAGGGTTGTGGCAGGGCCAGTGTCCAATGGCAACCAGTACCTGATCATCGATACCGTTGCCCCAGCGGCCGGCGGCAAATGCACTGCAGAGGCGGGGACACTGTGGCGCTACAACGAGAGCCTCCAACCCAGTCTTGTGCAGCTCACTAACGACGCAGGCGAACCACTTGAACTCCCCAGCAGCGTCACCGGGCTATCGCGCTTTCCTGAAGCTCGTCACACAGCAGTCCACGGCGATACCGTATTCTTTGGTATCGCGGACATCTTCGATCTTAATCAGCAACACCTCTATCGGATTAACGGCGACCAGTGGGACTACCTAGCAGAAGACCAGGAGAGCCTGGGCTTTTCCACGGGCTTTATTACCACCTCATCGCAACGCGTAGCCGCCTCTGTGGGAAATAAAGTCATCAGCTGGAATCACGACGGTACCGCCCCTGAATTAGTCGATGAAAGCTCGGCAACCTGGCTGGGTATCATGACCGAAGCTTTGGGGAGCCGAGACGGCTGGATCTTTTTCAATCGTGCGGATATCAATGGGAAAGACCACGCCGTCGCCGCCAAAATAGATGGCAGCGACACCATTGCAGTGCCAAATGCACAGTGGATTGGTGCATCCTCTACTGGCAATGGCGACTCGGTGAGCAACATAAAGGAATTAAGTGAGGTCTTTATGTGGCGAGGCAACGACATTCTCGCGACCAGCGCTGCAGACCCCAAAGCAGGCCTAATGCGACTGGGCACTCTGGCGACAACTCCGGAAAATGTCACTATGTATGGACTGGCTCCAGGCCCACACAGGCTGATTCAGGTTCACACCAGCAATGACAGTGCAGACGTTTATTACGCCAACACGCGGGAAACAGACTCCCTGCATAACATTATGGGAGACAGAAACGAGGGTGGCATCATGCGCCCAGTTAACGGCTTCTAAACAGTACGCCCGGACCATAGTCCGGGCTTTTCCAACCACCTGAAGATCTATTACCACCGCAAACTATCCCATCAGCGACTGATCACAAACGATGTTTTGCGGTGTGGACGGCAAACTCGTCCTTGCTCACAGTACCATTACCATCTGCATCAATATCGGCAAACGACGGCATGTTTCCCATATTCTTCATCGCATAGCCCTGCTGAGCGCGCTCACTGACACGCTGGGCGCGGGCCTTATTGAACTCTGACTCGGTCACCTTGCCATCACCGTCGAGATCATAGTCAGAAAACGTCGGCATATTCCGACCCATTTTCTGCCCCATGCCACCGGGTTTATTCATCGCCGAGCCATTAGCCGAACCCGGCATCATGCCCATACCGCGACGCTCCTTCATCTGCGATTGCTGCCCCGCCGAAAGTTCCTCTGGTGTCAGGAAACCATCCGCATCCACATCAAAGGTAATGAATGACGGCGCCCAGGCCGTCGGGCGCCCTTCAGCGGCTCTCGCCTGAAGGCGCTCACCGCGCACCTCATCAAACTCCATCTCACTGACCCGGCCATCGCCATCCTTGTCGTACAGCGCAAACGGTATCGGCCCTTGCAACGGCACATCCGCCGCCTGCACCCCCGCGACCAACATCAGTGAAAACGCGCCAAACAGAATTCGTGAACCACCGTGCTTCCAACTCTTCATCACACACCTCCAAGGCCATATTCCATGCAAAGCAGTCACCCTGCTTACAGCCTTTGTGACCGCCTATGACGCCTGACGTTTCAAGGAATCCTGTTGAAAGGCATAGATTCTATTCACTATCTTCCAGAGCAATACCACCGCAGCAATATCCATCACATAAGAGACTTCTGTCGCGATATTCAGCTTGATAAGCGTCGGCAGCGTGTCGGCCCCCTTCGCAGCCCGGCTGGCGATCTGCGACACGATTCCAGAGCCAATCCACAAGACCCACCACAGCGGAAGAATCCCATCCACTTTTTCAAAAGCCCAATCTGATGGCGATTTACTGGCTCGCCATATCTCCTTCATTGCCTGATAAGGCTTCCAAAGCGACAGAAAAGGAACAAAGAAATAACCAACCGCCCAGCCCGGCGAAAAGTCCATCTGCTCTGCACCAAGCTGCCTCGCGTTGTAATTTGCCCGGTGAATCCAGCGCAAAATCACAATGCCAGTGACGACAAATACGCCGATGTTGGCGAGACCTATCATCAATTGACGTTTATCGTTGGCCTCCGCATCCATGGCAGCCTGATAATCAGTGACATATACGCCACTCGCGAAATCCGACAGCAGCTGGTATTCCCAATACCCCGAGACCATCAATATCAACAGACCCAGCACCTGAACGCACAACAACCGTCGCACCCATACCGTCAACGCATCCATGTTTCTATAACCGCTGTGTTCCATCCGCGACATCATCCTCAGAGTTAAAAAGACCAAAACCCACTCTAACACAGCAGCTCAATGCCGCCGTCCGGACTCACCGAAGCCACCTACTCCTCTGACCTCTGTCGCTGATACTCATCATAAGAACGATTCGCCTCGCGCATACAGTCTTCATATTGCGATGGCGGTAACTCCGAACACTCAAAACGCTTGCTCGCCTGAATGCCCTCATAGGCTCCACGGTTTGTACAACCAGCGACAATAAGCATTGCTAATACGAAATATTGTTTCTTCATATCAATTCTCAAAGACACAGAGGGAGGCGATGTATGAGCGCTACTCGCGGCAAGTAAAAATTGCGTTAGGGAGACTCCCACTAAAAAGTGGAAGTAGCCGTGACGCGCCTTGTTAGTCATTAGCCGAGTGAATAGCGTGGGTTTTCAGATACCCGTCCAACTCCCGACAGGCTTGCACATATTCGAAAAAATCGTCTGCAAAAGTCATAAGATTATTATTGTCCAATCTGACCCTCGAAAAGATTTCGATATTGCTAAAATGTTTTGAGTCTTGGACTTCCATCAACAAAGCCACCAGTGGAGCTTCAAGAAATATAAGCTGCGCCATTATCTTATTAATGTTACGCGAAGATCTAATCCTGTAATTTTCAAAATATTGAAGCCAATCTGCTTGCCCTCCCTGCCAGGACGTTAACGGGGCGTTTCCATTAGGTTCTAATCTAGCGAAAACATCTTCGATATTTTGCTTTACCAAAGTTTGGAAATCGAGTTTTATCGGATCCACTTTAGAGAAGCCGGCTATCTGCGTTTTGCAATCTCGCACTACAAGATTCGCCCACCGGGTTACGAACGGATAGATTGTTTCCTTTTCTCGCACCTCGTTGAAATGCACTACTATCAAGTAGAAAACGTAACTTGCTAATACTGATGCAAGCACTGCTTCGAAAACCAGCCCGAGCTCATGAAAACCGTCAACTGGCTCGGAAATTTTATTGAATATGAACAACTTCACTAGCAGCAGAAGTATCGAGGATAACGCTGCTAAATTGACTGCTCTTGGAATAGTTCTCCAAAACACTCCGAAATCACTCCCTGACTAAAACATTAATAACAAGCACGCTCGGTGAACAGAATAACAAGGGGGGCTTATATGCATTACCTCAAAACCCCTATGCGGCTGTTTTTTATTGACTTTTATATTCGGCGCCTGAGATAAACGCGCATTCCTTTACTGTTTCAGCTTAATGCAGATGTTTTTTCTTGTATAGGCCGTCTGCCTCATCCCAATGTGGCACGAACTCACCTCCCCTCAGCACTGCCGAGCACGGCGCGGTCAGCTCGGGAATTGCGCGAGGACTGTCTGAGCCTACAGGCGAGTTCCGCTGCGCCCGAGCTGACCGCGCCGCGCGCAGGGGATCGGCGGCGACAAGCCGACGACAGTGATGCGAGGTGCCTTTTCTCTTTGCTTACTTTCTCTTTGGGCACACAAAGAGAAAGTAAGTCGCCCAGCAAGGGCGAAACCAGCACTCCCCGCAACCGCAAGCAATCAGAAAAACGTCCAACAAAAGGACAGTAAATGGCAAAACCAATGCCATCAAAATTGATTAAAAAAGAGTTGGAAAACGAGACACCGGGAACGGCCCTAGGCGATGTACTCCCAGCAAAATTTCCATCTGGTTACACATCCTTTGCGAGCCCCACAGCATTATTGTCGTATTTTCAGTACGCGTTACGCAGGCACTTCTTCGTGTGGAAATAATCCGGCTCTGCCTTTGGATACGCCATCCGCTAATTTGCGGTTATTGACTCTCGTCATATACACTCCCTCAGTAGGAAGCTCGGTAACGAATGTGCTTCACATAAAAGTCTTCATATAAGGTTAAGCTCAGGAATAGCGGTAATCGGCAAGCTCAAGCTTTCCCAACACCGTACTGAACGGGCTGGCCCAGCAAGCAGTTACCTACGTATTCGTATGACGCACTACGCTGTTGTGAGTGGTGCTTGCACGCCACACTGGCGGAAAGGATTCGTCGATTCACGCTGAATGTCGTCGCTGCAGCATGGGCATATTTGGGCTTTTGCAGAAGCGGGGCAACTATCTACCATTGGAGATGCCAATGACGCGCTCGCTTTTGATACTGTTAATCACAACGGTTCTCGCAAGCTGTGCAAGCCCTCAGTCTTCCAGCGGCACGGAGCCTGGCAAGTCTCCCCATTCGCCAACGGCGGCGCCCGAAATCAGCTACCGCGATCCCCTTTTTGCGCCATTGAACGGCATTGATCTGACCCAGTTCAAACGGGTCGGCGAGGGCCTGCGGCTTATCGGCAGCAAGGGCGAGTATGAACTCCTTCTAACCGAACCTGGCCACCCGGTCAAAGTGTCAAAGCATGACTTCAGTGGTATTGATTGGAACAGAACGGACAAATTTCTCGAATATTCCGGTTATATGCTGCGCTGGAAAAAGAACACAGACGAGGCGGTTCCCTACATTGGTCGACTGACTTTTCCCACTGACGACGGCCGTAAAAAAGTCTATACCGGCGCCTTTGACGCGCGCTATTACCGCAAAAAGTTATTTAGTGGCACCAACCGCAACCCAAAGGTGTTTCTGGAGGGTTGGGTAACGGCATATAACAAGGCGGGGAAGGTGATTGAACAGGTCTACCGGGTAAATCGCTACGCCGTGACATATATCGGGCCAGAGCGAGATATACGTTTCTACACCATGGCCGATGCCACCCACCGCCAACTTTTGATCGCGCCCTCCGAATCGGGAGGCAAACCTCTCTACACCACCGCCTCTGCGCTGCCGGAATACGAATTTGTGCTGCCGCGACCCGAGAGGCTGATGGCCCAGAGCGGCTGGGGCGATGACCGGGAGTTATTCACGCGGGAATTTTCACTGGCAGCACTGTTGAGAGCCCACAAGATCAATCCCGATCAATTGCTAATGCCCGCGCTAAGACCAAGGAAAGAGAAACTGGGAGGCCGCGGCCAATCCACGTTTATCGGACACCGGGCCTGGGTTGATAAGGGGCAAGCTGCCTTCCTGCATAGCGCAACCACGGGCAAAACCTATCTCCAGCCCTACCAACAGCAAGCCGCACTCACCCTGCCCTCGGTAAAAGAGATCGTCATTAATGGCCAGCTCAGCGTTAACCGCCAGTGCATGGGTAAATCTGACGGCATGGTGGTATTGTCTGGTCAGTGCGACCCTGCAGCACCGGCGTTTCCGCTGACGGTAATGACCCAGATTTCCGCCACCCAATACAGTATCAACGTCTGGTCAGACATTGATCGTCGCAGCAGCTACCTGCTTACCGGTGGCCAGTTTCCCAAAGAGGACTTTTATCGCTGGTCCATCGACGCCTTCATGGTTGAGGAACTCGTAGACCCTGAGGCAACTATCGCAACGCTGGCAACGGGCGATGATCCCTTTTCGCAAACCTTGATCGCCTTCGCCAGCCGGGGTGCCGATCAGCAGGTGTGCGACAAGCTGGCTGCGGCCGCAGACAGCGCCGCGAAGGCACTCAAGCTCAACCCAGATATTGAGGGTCATCTGGCCGACTATAAAAAGTATGGCTTGGATATGGACTGGCGCAGCATGGGTATCGCCATCGACCGGATCAAGCCCAATAATACGCCGGTGACCGATTTCAATAAGTACGTCTGGAACGATCTGGTTGCCATGGAGAAGGATCTCAAACAACGACTGAGCCTGCTGCAACGCTACCAAGGTGTTAGTAATTCCGCCTGCCAACCTGACTCTGACCGAATGACAGGGCTGGTCACCGCTCTGAGCCACTTCCAGCAGAGCCTGACAGACGCTATGGATAAGCTCGACGAAACCTATTACGCCGAGGCAGTAGCGCTTGAAAAGGAAATCTACTATTGGAGCGGACGCCTGGAACAAGCGAAGCGCGATGCCGCCGTGGCACAGTTTTTCAGCAAACTCGAATCCTCTCTCAATGCCGAGCGTTCAGCCAAACAGCAGGAGAGGGCATCAATCCGGCGAAGCCAGCAAGAGGCACGCCAGTTGATCAGCGCCCAGATCAACGATGTCAAAAGCCGCAACGCCGCATTCCTGAAGAACACCTCGCCGGTAGTAGCAGCGCCCGGCGGCAGCAAGATTGCCCCGGTTGCCATGCCTGCAAAACCGATGGATAGCGCCGCCGACAGCAAGATTTATATCAGCGCAACTCAGTCGGGCCGCCTGAGTACCCGCGAAGCGATTGCCCAAGCCCAAGCTAAAACCAAGCGACTAGCCGAAGAAAATCAGCTCAAGGCGAGCAACGTTAGTGAGTCCACGACGGTCACGGAACCTACCTACGGCCCCGGAGGGGCGGCAATCTGTGTCGCTGTCGGTCGCAACAGCGCAAACAACCGCACGGATATAGACTATTTTTATGCCTACGATCTGCAGCGCACTCCCCTAAACGTAGAGCGCCAGGCCCGTCAGAAACACGGTGCCGCCTACCGAGGTACACCATCCTGCAGGCACAATCGCGATGGACAATTGGGCGCGTTGGTCGTGGTGGTGTGGCAAGGCCAGGACTACACGGGTGCGCCGTCCAGAACCTATGGCATGGGCTTCGGGCCATCCCTCGGCGCGGCTGAAAAAGATGCCGTGGAAAATCTCGCCACCCGGAACTGGGCCTGGACCAGCGCGAAGGGTTATGAGCTTGAGTTTGCAAAGCAATACTGAATGGGCTGGCCGCTACTACTCAGGACTTATGCGCCGACACGAGGGCCCTGTATTTACAACCATAAACGGCCGAGTATGGCCTTGGGAGGAATAACCCCGAAACAACGGCTAGCGCAGCTGGCCCATTAGCCTCGGTTAAAAATAGGGGATTACCAATGACGCGTTCTTTGCTGTGAATACTTGCCTACCTACTCGTTGAGATAGGGTTCTACTCAAGTGCGGAAACACCCACCGGGGCCGACAGTGGGCATTTCCTATCCCTGGAGGGGAGTTCTTACCGGGCGGTGTAACCACCGTCCATCACCAGCTCCGAGCCGGTCATATACCGCGACGCATCAGACAGCAGAAAAACAATGCCACTGGCAATTTCTTCCGGCTGGGCCATGCGTCCCAAGGGAATACTCGCCACCACACGCGAGGCAAACGCAGCTGCATCGTCATCCGGCAGTTGCGCGAGTGCGCCACTGACCAGCGGCGTTTCGACATAGCCGGGGTGCAGGGAGTTAACGCGGATGCCGTACTGACGGTCGGCGCAATACAGGGCCAATGACTTGGTCAGCGCCCGCACCGCGCCCTTGCTGGCGTTGTAGGCGGGCAGCATGGGGTCGCCGACAATACCCTCGATGGAAGACACATTGACTATCGATCCGCCCTGCGCCTTCATGGCCTGAATGGCCGCCCGACTGCCGAGGAACACGGCGTCGCTGTTGATGCGCTGGGTGCGACGCCAGCCGTCCAGGCTCTCGTCTTCCGGGCCGCAGATCACCGCAATACCCGCGTTATTCACTACACCATCGATCCGACCATAACTAGCCACGACCATTTCGAGGCAGGACTGCCATTGCTGTTCGTCGCAGACATCCAGCGCAAAGAACTCGGCATCCGCGCCGCTGCTGCGCAGTGCTTCACACAGCTCGCGACCGGCGGCAGCGTCGATATCGCTGACCGCCACTTTGGCACCGGCTTCTGCCAGCGCCCGGCAGGCGGCCGCACCGATGCCCTTGGCAGCACCGGTAATCAGCACCACCTTGTCTTTACAATCGATACTCATCACACACCTCTTAGGCTGCAGTAAAGCCGCCATCCACGGTCAGTTCCGCGCCGCTGATATAGGCGCTGGCGTCGCTGGCGAGGAACAGGGCCGCATTGGCGATATCTTCAGCAGTGCCGAGGCGTCCCATGGGGATCATCTGCTGTTCGAGCACAGCCGTGGCTTCCTCGCGGCTTTGGGTAAGCCCCACATCCACGAAGTCATCGTAGACCTGCTGTGCCATCGCCGTGTCGATCAAACCGGGGTGCAGGGAGTTAACGCGAATGCCGTAACCAAAGCGGGCAAATTCCACCGCCGAATGTTTGCTGATCGAGCGCACCGAGCCCTTGGTAGCCCCGTAAATGCTGTGGCCGGGTACACCGATCAAGCCAGCAATAGATGACAGGTTAATCACGCTGCCACCCTTGCCGAAGCAGCCGCCGGGCTGCATGGTTTCTGCCGCGTAGCGCAGGCCGAGGAATACTGACTGCACATTCACTTCGTGGATGCGGGTCATCTCTTCGATGCTGTTGTCTTCCAAACGACCGCCAATATAAATTCCGGCATTGTTGACCAGAATATCCCAGCGGTTGTGCCACTGCTTCAGTTCGCTAACGAGGGCGTTCCAGTCTTCCTCCAGAACGACATCCTGCTGAATGGCTCTGGCGTCGTAGCCTTGTTCGTTTAATTCTTCCGCGAGGCGTTGGCAGCTCGCACCGTCGATATCACTCAGTAAGACTGATGCACCGGAATACGCCATGCGCTCTGCACATGCCCGTCCAATGCCTGCGGCCGCCCCGGTCACCACCGCCACTTTGCCTTGTAGCGAGAAAGGATCTTTATTTTTCATTGTTATATTCCGTTTTTTATTTATCGTTATGATGCAGCGATATTCACGACAGCGCGACCGCGAATCTGACCCTGCAGAATTTGCCCGGCCATCTCGGGCAATTTATCAAAGTCGATCTCGACCGCCATGGCTTCGAGTTTGGCAAGATCTACCGATTCTGCCAGACGCTGCCAGGCCTGCTCACGCAGCGCCATGGGGGCGTGCACCGAGTCGACGCCCAGCAGTGCCACATTGCGCAGGGCAAACGGCATCATATTACCGGGCAGATCCAGTCCCTGCGCCAGTCCGCAGGCCGCCACCGCGCCGTTGTAGTGAAGCTGTGCAAGCACGTTAGCCAAGGTGTGGCTGCCGCAGGAATCGACGGCCGCCGCCCAGCGGGTTGCCTGCATCATCTCGCCCGGTTCGGACAGCTCACGGCGATCAATCACCGTATTGGCGCCCAGACTTTTCAGATAATCACTCTCCTCAAGCCGACCCGTAGACGCCGCCACGGTGTAGCCGAGCCCGGCCAGTAACATGATGGATACACTACCCACGCCACCCGAGGCGCCAGTGACCAGCACTTCGCCCGAGTCGGGCGTAATGCCCAGCTGCTCCAGACGCAGCAGTGACAGCATGGCGGTATAGCCCGCGGTGCCCAGCAGCATGGCGTGGCGCGTAGTAAACGCCGAGGGGACTTTCAACAGGTAATCACTGGAAATACGCAGGCGTTGGGTATAACCGCCGTTGTGGGTTTCGGAGGCGCCGTAACCGTTCATCAGCACTTTGTCGCCGACCTTGAAGCGGCTGCAATCCGACTTCACAACAGTGCCGGCCATATCGATGCCGAGGATGAGCGAAGGCTTCTGCACAATGGGAATCGCATCACTCATTGCCAGACCGTCTTTGTAGTTGACGGTAGAGTACTCAACCGCCACTTCCACATCACCGTCGCCGATTTGCTCACTGCTGAGCTGCTGGAATTCCACGCGATAACCGCTTTCATCGCGCACGCCCACCAGGGCTTTGTAGCTTTCTGTCATGATGATACCTCTAGTTGTCAGTTACCCAGACGGCGCAGCGCACCGTTGGTCAGATAGCGGTTATAAACTTCGTGGTCGTTGACCAACATGCGGTGGCCGCCGGAGATCTCGGCGAGCTGTTCGATGCGGGTCATTTTGCCGGTCTGTACGTCGAAGGCGTGGACATGGCACCAGGACCAGTAGGGATGATCGCCGTCCATGACCTTGCGGTCGCCGTCGTCGTACAGGCCATAGGCGCCATCGAAGGAGCGGAACATATCGCCGCGACGATCGAAGGTGACCATGCCCAACGGCAGTTGCGTGCGGGCATCAAACCACACGCGCTTGACGCCCACCGGCGCTCGGGGGAAGCCGGTGGGCTCGGCGTCCACGGCAATCGCCTCCGGCACCAGCTCCACTTCGGTATCCCAGAAGGTTTCACCTTTGGGGCCGCCGTGGGTGTTGTGCGACCAGTCTTCGCTCTGCGATGCCCAGCCGCCGCTGACCGCCGCCAGCATCGGGCCGCGACCGACGATACGGTAGTTGCCCCAGGTGTGGAGCGGATCGCCCGCCGCCCAGGCGTCGGACAAGTACAGGCTGGACCCCGGCACCAGCGGTTCAAAGCGCTGATCGGTGGGGAAGCGACGAATGCGTTTGAAGTCGGGGATGTAGCCGTAAAGCTCGGGGAATTTGTTCTGGTCGTAGTGCCAGATATTCAAGAACGAGGTGCCCCGCACGCTGTCCGGCGCGGTGAAGAACACGCTCTGATAGCGCAGCTTATCTTCATGCCCTTTCCAGTAGGGGCCGGGCAGCACAACGCGTCCGGTGGGCGCATACTCTGCCCAGCCGTTTTCGTAGCCGTAGCTCACCTTGCCGTCGCGGTTGAGATCGTATTCGCGAATCGCGTAGAACGAGGCGTCGTGACGCCCCCAGCTCAGAGTGAGCCCGGCGAAGAGTTCAACGCCGGTTTTGGCATCGGGGAAGGGCAGACCGCCGATCCAGGGTTTGCCATCGGCCGTGACGACATTGCCGTCGGCGTCGAACTTCGCCTGGCCGCGATGGCGGAAGCTGGCCTCGAGGTATTCCCAGGGGCTCAGCTTCATAATATCGGTCGTGGTGGCGCGCAGCTTCAGGCGTCGCCCCATCTCTTTGACCTGCATATAGGTCACCGGCCCGAGCAGCTCTTTAACCAGCTCGACATTACCGGCATCGATGAAATCACCGGCTTTCAACTTGCCGCCGGTGTAATCCTCAATTGAGCGCAATTCTTCCGGGTAAGCCGCATTGGCCTCGCCGTGTTTTTCCATTGCCGCCCAGACGGGCATCAGCAAACCGGCACCAACAAAGCCGCTGCCAATACGCAAAAATTCTCGCCGCGAAAATTGACGGCCAAAACGTCGGATGTGAAAAGTCATGCAGCGTCCTCGCGGAAAAAAGCCGGCGACAGAGCCGCCGGCAAGGTCCCATTACTTCCTGAGGGTGGGTATGTGAATACTCAAAACTGGTAGGCTATACGTAGACCGAATTCATCAGCCCAGTCCACGGTTTGAATAATATTTTCGTTCTCATTTCCATATAAGTCACCCTCCATGTAGTTGTAGAACATTTCAATGTTCCAGTTACCCGAAGGCTTCCATTTCAGTGCGGGCTGAACAAAGACACCGCCACGCGTGTCGTACAATACTGCTAGATCCGCACGCCACACCAGGCCAGGAAAGGGTTGCTGTACAGCTAGGGCTATACCATTCCAGCCATCAACTCCTTTTGGTGTATTGTTGACGGTAGCACCCATGCCACTAAGATGGCGGCCAAACAAGTCGGATTCGCTACGATACATCCATTGAAAAACCAAGTATGCCGCAGGAAAGTCTCTACTAAATCGTTGATTCTTCTCTAAAATCAACGCTGTGACATATTCATCCTCAACAATATATTCTTGACCCAAATCGATCGGCGTAAAGGTTTTATCCGGGGTATAAGACACCTCGAAGTTAAGAATCAACTGGTCGGTCCAGCTACCCGGCTCGCCGCTAAATATGTAGCTAAAGCCTGTGCCAAAGACATCTTCACGGTGATAGGTGCGCTCAAGATGTCCGCGTAGACCACCGTTACCGTTACCGGTCAGCACGCTGCCAACACCACCGGTCAAGATAAAGAACAGATCCAGTTCTTCTTTCGCTGCATCGATATTCGGCACCGGGCGCGCCAGCAACAACTGCGACGCAGGGAAGTCGGTAATCAGCTTGTTCAAGCCCTCCTGACCGTCCAGACGCGCCATGCCTGCATAGGTGAACCATTCCTCGGCACTCCATACCCCGGTCGGATCAATCTCGAGTGGCGTCTGCGCCAGGATGGCACCCGTGCCAGGCAGACCCGGAACATCACGATTCACACCGGATGCCGTCCAGCGCAAGGCACCGTCTGGGTTATAGCGGTTGGTGTACATGAACTGCAGACCAAAATCGCCGAGAAAGCCTTTCAGGCGGAAGCCACTATTAATTTTTTCATCGTACTGGCTAAAGCGATCATGCACCGTAAACTGCGAAGGAATAACATTGTAAGGTGTGTTCGGGTTGCCGTAGATACTGGGCTGAAACTGCTGGGCAAACATATCCAGTTCCCAACTGGAACCAAACTGATAAGACACTCGCACCGCCGGAGAGGAAATACGCTCATCTGCGTATTCTTCTGATGCAAAGTCCAAAATTGAGTGTCGCCGCAAATCCAAGCCATTGGCCACGTCAAAAACGCGGAAGAATAGCGCTTGCCCCCAAGCAATTTGCTGATTACCGGCACGAACCAGCAGCGGGCCATTCTGGTAATCGACATACAGCGAGGGAAAATCCACCATGTAATTGTCGCCAGCGACTTCAAGGCGATTTTGCTCGCCACCGGTATAAAAGTCGTCGTATTCAAAATAATTGGGCTCGCCGTAGAGATAGCCATCGGCTCGACTCCCCACTTGGTTAGGGTCAAATTCATCGTACTCAGTAGCGTCAAAAATTCCACGCACTTTCACCGTTGCTGCCCAATTATCTGAAAAACGCAACTGCAATGTGCTCTCAAGACGCGCCTGGGTGTGGTTAAAATCATTGCTGGCTGGCTCGACCGAACGGGTCGCCGAATCGGTAATCGGTACCGAAATTGGCAAAGGGAGATTCAGGCCAAGCAAAGTTCCCACATTCAAGCCGCCATCACGGTCAACGGTTTTGCCGTTGAACAGGTTACCCCGTTGGTTATAGGGGTTTTCTTCATCCGTCGTTTTCGCGGCGACTTCTACTCGCAACAAACCACTTAGGCTGTAATCAACGCCCAACAGCTCGCCACTCAGTGACCAGGCCGGGCTGCTGAATGCCACCGCCGCGGCGGTAAGCGCCGCAGCATGTGTTTTATTATTTTTCATTTCAGTTCTCCACTCGGTATCTATCTACAGCGAAATTTTGACGACGCGCGCAAACTGTCCGACGGCGTAAAACTCATTGCCGAGAACAGCGACGTCGCTGTACCAGTTTTCAAGGAACAGATCGTGATGCAGGTTTTCGGCGCGCTTCGCCTCCGGTGCGATGCTGATCGCCTGACGGATGCCGGTCGCCACCGCCTTGCCGTCGGGACGAATCGCGACGTCCATCAGAATGGCTTCATTACCGCTGTCGATGGCCGCCCAGCTATCACCGCCATCGCGACTGCGCAGCACGGTGCCGCTCTGGCCAACCGCGTAAGCGAGACCGCTGTCGGACAGCGCAAAACCAAACAGTGAGGCGTCACCCTGATGCAGCGGTGTCCAGCTCTGGCCGCCATCGTCGGAGCGGGCGATCAAGCCAAACTCGCCGACAATAAACACCCGGCCGCGCGCATCGAAGCTGACGTTATAGACGTGAGGCTGGTAGTCCTGACCGATCAGCGCAGGCCAGTCGATCTCGGCCTGCGTCCAGCTGGCGCCGCCATCTTTGGAATAGAGAACGGTGCCAAACGCGCCGGTCGCCACGGCCCGCCCCATTTCACCTTGCGCAACGGCAAAGAGACGATCGTCGGTGGGGGCGTCCACTTCCTGCCAGCCGTCACCGGCATTGCGGAAAATTTCGCCTTCCTGACCGACGGCCAGCAGCCGTCCCTGACGCTCGGAAACATCAAACAGCGACGTTCCCGGCGCGGTGGCGGCCTGGATTGTCCAGGCTTTGCCGTCAGGACTGCGACGCAGCTCACCGCCGGTACCGACGGCAATAAGGCCTTCACTGCCACGACTGATGCCGAACAGAACGTCATGGGGATGCTCCTGATGCACTTGCTCGCTGCTGGCGGCGAGCGCGGGCAGCGCCCCCCCCAGCAACAGCGCACAGCCTGCCGCCCTTAATGTGCGTTTTAGTGGTTTCACATTAACCCCCGAGGCGTTGCATAGCCTGTACAGTCAGGAATTTGTTATAAACGTCAACATCCCCAGGGTTGTAGTTTGTCTTGTAGCCTCCGGTTACTGTTTTAACTTGTTGGAAACGACTCATTCGATTCGATTGCACATCGTGACTGTGAACACTGGACCAGGACCACGCGGGATGTGCGCCATCCATATTGGTCAGTTTATCGTTGGTCTGCAGCGCATAGTGCGGCTCGAACGATTTCCAGATTTCGCCGCGACGGTCGTAGGTCACGTAGGCCACGTACATCTGGTTGCGCACGTCGATCCATACGCGGCGCTTGCCGACAGGGGCACGAGCATAGCCGGTCGGTTCAGACTCAAGCACGATACATTCAGGCACCAGCTCCATGTAGGTGTCGAAGAAGGTCTGGTCTTTTGGGCCACCATGAGTCGGCTTTTCCCAGTTATCATGGTGTCCACCAAAGAAATTGCGAGACCCAATACAGCCCAACATCGGCTTGCGACCAACGATCTTGTAGTTACCCCAAGTCAGTAGTGGGTCACCGGCAGCCCAGGCATCGGACAGGAACAGCGTGATCCCCGGCACCAGCGGCTCAAAGCGCTGGTTAGTGGGGAACTGACGTACCCGGCGAAACGC